>NZ_VPCE01000020.1:0-53942 GCF_013418335.1 Acinetobacter sp. YH12145
TTGCTAGATTAAAGCAATTTAGAGGAATTGCCACACGCTATGACAAGCTAAAGCAAAGCTATGAAAATTCTGTTGCCTTAGCTTGTATCTTTATTTGGCTACCATTATGAAATGTCAACAGACCCTAATTAATTTAATATATCAAGGGCCATTAAAATGTTACAAATTATAAAATGTATGATTAGTATACATAGTGAGATGGTTACACGAAAGTGCTTTGATGGAAATTTAATTTTTTTGTTAGAGTTGTTTAAAAGTAAAGAAATAACGACTCAAAATAATTTAAAGTTTCAGAAAATCCCGCTAGGAAGTAGCGGGATTTTTTTGGTGACTATATGACAGACAAAGCACAGGCGAAACTAGACTTAGAAATTTGTATGAAGTGTTGTAATCCTAATGCCCCGAATATGCCTAGCTAACAAAAAGTTAATTTATAAGTTATGAAATATAAATAAAATTGAAATAACATTAGATTTATATTAAAATATTTGATATAGTGTGTTTGATCGAATCCGTAAGCGGAACGGTAGTGTTTGAGTTGTTAACGGAATTGCGTATTCCCTCCATTCTGATGTTCAAGCATCAAATTCAAACAGTTAACGCATAGCATGAATTCGCATCATGCCGATCAAGGGAAGCCTGCAGCTATCCGTGGGTTTTCCTTAAATTCTATTTTTAAGATATTAATTTAATTTTTTTTATCTTTCTTAAATTTCACAGCTACTGTAAATATCATAAGTTTAAATTTTTCATAAGTGAACAATCTTCAAAATTAAAGTTGGTTTTATTTTTAATACTATTCTGTTTACAAAAGCTCATTATATGAGTCAATAAATGAACATATCTAACGGCTGGACTACTGCTTCAGCAACTAACGGTGATGAAATTCGAGTGAATATTATTCCGTTAAAAAAAATTCAAAGCAATTTGAATGGTAAAACCTTAGTTGAAGTTGCTAAACAAGTTGTCTTGGAATCAGGACAAAAGTTAACTTTAAATATTGATGGTAAATCTTTTTATACTGAACTAAATAAACTATATAAATTGTATTTTTAAACTCTCACTCTTAAACCTGAACAACTTAGAGCTAAAATTTTTTAATTAAATTATTTATAAATTAATTATTTATTTTCTTAATTTTTTCAAGAACTCTATATTAAATATTATTAAAGGAAATTATTATGTCAAATTTAACTACAGGTACTGTTAAGTGGTTTAATGATGCTAAAGGCTTCGGTTTCATCGCGGCTGATAATGGCGAAGAGGTCTTTGCTCATTTTTCTCAAATCATTTCAGGTGGTTTCAAATCACTTGCTGAAGGTCAGCGTGTACAATTTAGCGTATCAAAAGGTCAACGTGGTTTCCAAGCGAGTGAAATCGTTGGGATTGATGGCTAATACATGGAAACTTTATTAAACAAAGTAATGTTAGATGTGGTTGATCAACATGGCGCTGTCTATACACTAGAAGCTATGTGCGAAAAATCCTCTGATGAGCCAAATAGTTTTGGGGATTGCGTCCGTTATCTAAATATAGATGATGAAATAATTAAGCCTAGCTTTGATATGCATTTTTACAGTAATAAAACTGGGAAAATATTTAAATTATTTTAATTGTTATATCTAGTTGAATAAACCTCCTCCGGGAGGTTTTTTATTGGGTGAAATATGGAGCCTGATGTATATAAAGCGCTAACCAAAAAGATACGTCCCAAAAAGAAACCACGCACCAGGCCTTTACCTAAAGCCAGTGAAAAATACTTAGAAGCATTCGAGAGGTTAAAAGAAATATTAGACCGGATGGAAATGAAGTATGAGGAGTACTTTCATTTCAAAAGTACCAAACATTGGCGTTTTGATTTACACCTCATCGAACATCGCATGCTAATTGAAATAGCAACTGGTCCATGGTCTGGAGGTCGTAAAGGCAAACTTGCAACGAAGGCTTGGAATATGGATCGTTATGACTATGCTGAAGAATTGGGATATCGATTTCACAGGTTTGAACTTGCAGATATCAATATGGGGCGGGCAAAGGCCTGGCTAAAAGCTTAAAAAAAACATGAGTTATCTTAAATTAGATATTTCAAAGCATATTGTTTCAGGATGTTAGATTACTTTAATTTTCTCATAATAACCGTTAGTTTGGGATTTCAACCTTAACAATTATGAGAAGAAAGTCATGAATAAAAATTTTGAATTACATGTTTTAAGCCAGATTTATGATTTTCTGATAGAGCGAACTGAACATTCACAGCAAGGTTTGCATAACAAGGTTCTGGAGTTTTTCAAAGAACTTAATTTAGGTAATGACAATGATTTTGAAATTGTTGATCCTAAAAAGATTGCGGGTAAATTTGGAGCAGTGAGTTTTATTCACTTAATCAATGTACCAAACTTTCATGATAAAGATAAATTTTTAAAATGGGCATACACGCAGTTGAATCGATAGTTTATATTAATTAGCTTTAAAGATATATTTTGAATACATATTTTGATTAAAGTGCTTTATAATTTACTGGCTCATATCAGCGCAAATGAATTGGGTGAAGCCCCACATGTATATGTGGGGCTTTTTTCATTCAATTTATGGAAAGTGTGAATGATCGAATATTACAATCTATATCTGATTATTACCTTAATGTGAGAGTTATTTATCACTTTTCTGCATAATTGCAAAATAAAACAATAACTTGATTCACATAGATCTAACAGTTGTATCCTCATATTTAAGGATTATTGGTTATATTGAATATGCTTGTTAATTAATCAATATTTACAGCAATTTCTAAACTTATAATTACTTAAAGGAAAAATGAATGTCTAATTTAACAAACGGGACAGTGAAGTGGTTCAACGGTACAAAAGGTTTTGGATTTATTGCTTCCGATACTGGTGAAGAATTATTTGCACACTATAGTGAGGTACGAATCGATGGCTATAAAGTACTAGAGGAAGGTCAGCGCGTAATGTTTGAAATTACAAATGGCAAGAAAGGCAAGCAAGCCAGCAATATCCAAATTCTCTAAAAAACATTTACTAAACATGTGATGACATGTCATGTCTTGACCCGTCAATAATTTGACGGGTTTTTGTCATTAATTGCCATTAAGTTTTAATATTTAAATGCTTAATTTAAATGAAAACTACATGATAAGAGCAATAAAAAATGGCCTTTACAAGACTACAAGTACTGATTGGCGGACTAATTATAAGTGTGTTGATTTCTTCTGTGTGGATTTACCATGAAAAGAAGAAACAACGACGGGAAGAAATTCAAAAAATCATCATCGAAGCTAGAGCAGGATTAAGTCACGCTCAATAATAGGAGCTAAACATATGGAATACTTTAGACCATTCTCACCTTTAGAACTAATTGATCAGACTGAGGAGGAGGACGCTATACGTCTAGCGCCAGCACAAGAATTACTGGCCTGCGTGAAATTTAATTATTTGAATGTAGGGATAACTTCATAATCTAGACAATCATCAATATAAGAAAATCCTTATTTAAGAACTTTCTTATTATGTATCTCATCAATGATTTTCATAAATTTACACAGTAATCGTCATGCTTTGTTAGTGTAGAGTTTTAACAAATATATAGGCCTAAAGTATGAAAATGTTAGCCATTATAAGCGTGGTATTCGTATTGGGGCTGGTAGGTTGCCAGCAAAAAGACAGTAATGAAAATGAAGAGACGACAACACCTCATACATTAGATAAAGACTAACTTCCTCCAATGATTATTACAGGAGATATAAAAAAACCCTCACTAAGAGGGTTTTTTTAGGATTAGGGTTTTAAGCTTCAATCCAATTATCTTTAACTTCTTGAGAGTCTTTAGTCAGTACAATTTTATTGTCTGTAATTTCACCAACCCATGAAACTGGAATTAAGTGGTGATGACCATCACCATGCTTAGTCAGTTTAATTTGATCCGAACCTTGCAAGTGGTCTACTTCACCAACTTTAGTCCCACATGAAGCAATTACATCTGCATGGCTCTTAATATTTTCAACATTAATAGTAGTCATTAGAATATTATCCTATTTCAATGTGAGTGAGCATTCAGCCTATCGTAAATAGACGCTGATATCAGGGATTGAAATAGAAGGGATACAAAGGGTCTTATATTCTTACGTTCTTGACCAGATAAATTACATTGTATTATTTAGAAATAAGTCCCCAAGAATGGGACTTATTAAATAACTTATTTATGCTGAGTCTTAATGAGATCTGATAAATCAAAACCGATAGATTTTGCATAATCTAGGTATTCGTCAACTGTGGCTTGGTTGGGGTTAGCAGTTCTGCTGAGCACCCAAAGATATTTTTTATTTGGTGACCCAACTAATGCAGTTTGATAGTCATCATCAATTTTTAAAACCCAATAATCACCACGGCCTACTGGCAACCAACGAATTGCTTTTGGTAAAAAGCTCACTTTAAGTTTCGAGTTGGCTGGCGCGTTCTGAACATATGCTTCACCAATTGATTGGTTAAGTTTGCCGTCTGCGCTATAGCAACTATTATCGACTTTCACGTTACCATTTTCATTTAAAGAGTATTTAGCCGTGACGTTATAATCACATTTATTTTGGAAATAAAGTGGCTTACGTGCAATCTCATGCCAAGTACCAAGATATTTATTTAAATCTACTTTTGGTACCGCTTGAACTTCCGTAGTATTTGCATTTGCCGTTGAGAGCAATGAACCTGCAATAAGTACTGCACCACCAGCTAAAAGGAGCTTACGGGTTTTTGAATTCATGTTATAAGCCTGCTTTAATTTGAAAGTGAATTAATTACTATAAATTGCTTTTAAGCTCATTTTGTTTTTTTATGTATTAAGTATTTGATCTTTAATCATTGTTTAACTTTTTAAGTTTTATTAATCCTTTTACTACCATTTTTAACAGATAAATAATATTACTTATATAAGCCCAAAAACTAAGTGAAAAAATGCTTACATTAAGCAAAATTATAATTACTTTCTAAGAACTCACTTACTTCTAAAGCACTTCAAGAGAGTATTGAATAAGAAAATTAATTGACGAAATAAATAGTTTAGTAGTGGTCTTAATTTGCTTTACTACTTAATATTGGATTATATATCTAAAAATATGATAACATGCTCAAACTCTAAGCAATGGCTTTGAATGAGTCAGCCTTAAATTTTCAAACGAAAATGAAAATGCCAGCACTTTTCAATACAAGCCTGTTTCTTCCGCAAATAGCGGATATCTCTTTGATCAATTCAGATCTGTCTTACAAATAAAACGGAATAGGGAAGGTATGTCTTCATTGAAACCGTCATGGTATTCCAATGTGAATCCAAATGTGTTTATTAGCACAGTTGTTATTATTGGCATTTTTATTGCCATTGTATTTTTAGCTCCCAATGCTTTTGATTTAATAACTAAACAACTGAATCAATGGGTTACAAACTCATTCAGTTGGTTCTATGTGCTATCTGTAGCCATTTTTCTAATAGTGCTTATTTATATTGCCTGTTCAAATATGGGTAAAATTAAACTTGGTTTAGATCATAGCCAGCCAAAGTTTAGTAATAGCTCTTGGTTCGCTATGCTATTTACAGCTGGTATGGGCATTGGCTTAATGTTCTTCGGTGTCGCGGAACCAGTGATGCACTATGTTTCACCTCCAACTGGTGAACCTGAAACAATTCAATCAGCGCAGCAAGCCATGCGTGTAACATTCTTTCATTGGGGACTTCATGCTTGGGCAATTTACACAATTGTGGGCTTAGCTTTAGCTTACTTTGCATATAGACATAATCTACCTCTTAAGATTCGCTCTGCTTTATATCCTCTTATTGGAAAGAAAATTTATGGTCCAATTGGTGATGGTGTGGATACTTTTGCGACCATCGGTACAGTATTTGGTGTCGCAACGACTTTAGGTTTTGGTGTAACCCAAATTAACTCTGGCTTAAATTATTTATTCGGAATTGAATATTCAACGACGACGCAGCTTATTTTAATTGTCATTGTTACAGCTATGGCATCTTTATCTGTATTTATGGGCTTAGACAAGGGTATTAAACGATTATCAGAGATTAATCTGGGCCTAGCTTTAGTGCTGTTGCTATTTGTATTTTTTGCTAGTTCAAGCATTTTTATATTGCAAACGACTATCCAAAACACGGGGCAATATATTTCAAATTTGTTCAATATGACCTTTAATTTATATGCCTACCAGTCTGATGGTTGGATCGGTGGTTGGACAATTATGTACTGGGCATGGTGGATTTCATGGTCACCATTTGTAGGTATGTTTATTGCGCGTGTGTCTGAAGGACGTACTATTCGTGAGTTTATTGTAGGTGTTTTACTTATTCCAACAGGCTTTACGCTGATCTGGATGGGAGTCATGGGGAATGCTGCACTCTATAGTATTTTAAATGAAGCGAACACCTCGCTGATTTCTGCAGTGCAACGAGATTCATCCGTTGCGTTATTTGAATATTTAGGGACCTTGCCATTCTCAGGCATTATGAGTTTTGTTGCGACTATACTGGTTATGCTATTTTTTGTGACGTCGGCAGACTCAGGGGCTTTAGTTACAGACTATCTAACTGCAAAATCTGAAAACTCTCCAACTTGGCAGCGATTGTTTTGGACAACGTTAATGGCTGTTCTTGCGATTGTTTTGTTGTTCGCTGGAGGTTTAGGTGCTTTGCAATCTGCAACAATGTTGAGTGCATTACCATTCACCTTCGTAATGCTTTTAATTTGCTGGGGCTTAGTCAAGGCTCTACATTTAGATGCAACCAAGATGCAAGCATTACAGGATGCGCGTATTACGCCTAGAGCAATTCATAATCCGAGAAGTTGGCAGCAACGTTTAGGATTGATTATGCATTATCCGCATACACGTAAAGAAGTTGAAGATTATATTGAAAAAACGGTAAGCCAGGCATTTTTAAATCTACAGAAAGAGTTTAAGCGTCGTCATTTAGATGTGACAGTAAACACGATAGATGATGGCTTGCAGCTACGTGTAAACCATCAAGATGAGATTAACTTTATTTACCAAGTGGTTGTTCAAGAAAAAAATACACCAAGTTTTATGACTGATTCAGATGAAATTACGCAAGATTACCAAGCTGAAGTGTTTTTGAGGGAAGGTGGTCAAAATTATGACATCATCGAATGGACGCAAGAAGATATTTTGCAAGATGTTATTGATCAATACGAACGTCATCTACATTTTTTAAATCTAGTTAGAACCAAGAACCAATAGATAAAAAACCGCCCAAAAGGGCGGTTTTTTTATTCATAGTTAAATTAGGCCGGTATAGAAGCAACCTTATCTTCACGGTCCCAATAACGGTGATTCTGTATCGCTGTTTTAAATTGATCACTGACATCTTTGAAACTTTGTGAAGTGAAAAGCGCAGCATCTTGAGTCAGATTAAGCTCTTTAATTAAAGCCTCTTTATCACCTAATAGTACTATAGGTTTAAGATGCTTAAATGTTTCTAAAACATAGTGTTTAGCTACACCATCATTCAAGAACTCATCTAAATTATTACCATCAATAACAACGACAGCATCGTAGGTGACTGAAGGTTCGCCATTCTGACGTCCATCAACTGCAATTTCTTTACCATCGTTAGATTTCACCGGCGCTGCATTAGGGGCTAAAACTTCAACTACAGCGCTTTCTGAATCGCCCCAAGTCTTAATTGCATCGATAGAGGAAGCATTAGCACCGTTGTGTACCAACAGTGCAATTTTACGTTGCTTAATATCAGATGCAGGGTATGCCAATGTACTTAAGTGATCAGATTTAGCGATGGCCGCTTTCTTAACCGATTTACTTTGCTTAGTTGGAGCATCTAACCCCAATTCATTCGCTACAAATTTCGCTAAATCCAAGTCAATATTTGCAAGCACCTCATTTACGACCCGTTCCCTAATTTCAACAGCTTTCACTTTTGAGAGTTCAAATGCATAGGCATCCTTTATATGCTGTTGTTCATGCTTAGCAAGACTTTGGTAATGCATGGTCGCTTGCGAGAAATGATCTGCGAAGCTTTCTGGTCGGATTCTTAACTTGCTGCCTTGGATTTCTTCAGGATGGGTCCGAAATGCATGCGGATCATTATTAGATTCTCTAGGCCAATTTTCATCTACAGAGTTAGGCTCATAATTCGCTTTACCTTTATAGACTTCATGGTTTGCATAGCCGCCACGTCGATTTGTATGGAAGGGGCAGACTGGTTTATTAATTGGAATTTGATTAAAGTTTGCAGTACCTAAACGGTGCAAATGGGTATCTGTATAGCTGAACAAACGACCTTGTAATAAAGGGTCATTACTAAAATCAATTCCTGAAACAATATTGGCTGGACTGAAAGCAACTTGCTCTGTTTCAGCAAAGAAATCATCTGTATTTCGATTTAGAGTAAATTTACCTAGTGGAGTAATAGGTACGAGCTCTTCAGGTACCAATTTTGTAGCATCCAACACATCAAAGTCCCATTGAGCGGCTTCTTCTTCAGTAAAGATCTGTGCCCCTAATTCCCACTCAGGATAATTGCCACGTTCAATGGCATCCCATAGATCGCGACGATGGAAGTCGGGATCTTTACCATTAAGCTTTAAGGCCTCATCCCAAACGACTTGGGCAACACCTTGTTTCGGTGTCCAGTGGAATTTAACCAAATGCGCCTGATTATCTTTGTTAATTAATCTGAAGGTATGTACACCAAAACCTTGAATCGATCGTAAATTTCTAGGAATAGCACGATCTGACATCACCCAAGTAGTCATATGAGAAGCTTCGGTATTTAAAGAAATAAAATCCCAAAAGGTATCATGCGCAGATTGACCAGTAGGAACTTCGTTCGGATCTTCAGGCTTCACTGCGTGGACAAAGTCAGGGAACTTGATTGCGTCCTGAATAAAAAATACAGGAATGTTATTACCGACTAAATCGTAGTTTCCATCTTCGGTATAAAATTTGATGGAAAATCCGCGTACATCACGGACTACATCAGCTGAGCCGCGTCCGCCTTGTACTGTAGAAATTCTGACAAAGATTGGTGTTGGATTTTGAGTATTAGTCAAAAATTTAGCCTTAGTCCATTTTTCGTTGCCTTCATAAGCTTCAAAATAACCATGCGCACCTACACCACGAGCATGCACTACACGCTCAGGGATACGTTCACGGTCAAAATGAATTAACTTATCTCGTAAGAGAAAATCTTCTAACAGAGTAGGACCAGTCTGATTTATTTTTAAGCTATTTTGATTGTCAGCTACAGGTACACCCAAAGATGAGGTCAGTGTTTTACCTTTAGGGTCTACATATGCCTCTTTTTCAAACTGATCAATTTTAGGATTATTTGATTTTTTCATGAGCTACATCCCTTTGTCTGATGTTATTTAGTACATGTGCTAGATAAGGTTTTGCTATTGCATAAAGCTAATATAGACAATAAAGATGCTCGGCAAATTTAAAGTAAAAAATTGTCTATTTTGTGTTCAATCTGAGGGTTAAATAGAGTTGCTTTCACAATAAAAAGCAGATTCAGCCCAGCGTTCACATTTGCAGCGGGGGCATTGAGCATTTAGAGAACTAATAAATTGTGTTTGACCACACAGCATGCATGAATAGTATTTTTTGGAATCAAAACGCTGTGCTTTTTGGTAGTGATCAGGAAAAATTGGTAGTCCCCATTTAATATTATCTTTGGCATAAGGAATCACACTTAGACACCCATCTGTTTCAAGTAATGCTGATTTGACTTGCCCTAAGTGTTCTATTTTGTTTTGCCTTAGCTCAGCAAAAAATTCATCATATGAATATTTTTCCTGTTTGATATCTTCAACGATCAGCAAGCCATCTTTAACGATATACATCGGCCTCCCTTCTAACATTGTTTCAAAAGTATCTGATTTCATGATTAGATACGTTGTAAATCTATATAGAAGAATAATGACTGCAAACACAATGAGTGCTTGTACGATGGGGATATCATCATTAAACATGGGGTCGCCAGCTGCAGAACCCAAACTTAAGATAATAGCTAACTCGAATAATGAAAGTTGCCTGACACCTCTTTTACCTGAAAATCTTAAAAAAATAATAATTAAGATAAACATAATGATGCATCGGAAAATAATTTCCAATGCAAAGTTAAAAGAGGTGTCATGCAGAATTATTTTTATGAAGTCCATATTTGATACAATTTATTAATTCTAGTTTTACATACATACAGGGTTAAATTTTATCCCAAGCATCCTTAATCGCATGCTTAGCATGTTCCCATTTCAAGCGAGAATCTGCTTTAAACTCTTCCCATTTGGTTTGTAAATCCGGCTCAGAATCTTCGAAACGCGCATTTTCACCGTATAAATGACGTTCGCGCTCACCAAGCTCATAAGCTGACCTTAGATCACGGTCATAATCTATATCTGGCACTTCGCGTTGCAGATCCCCATAGTACGGTCTATTGGAGTAATCCGTGCGCCAGTCATGATGTATTGGATGTTCATTTTGATGGTCGTTCATAGTAATAACTCCGATAAATTATTTAATAAATTGCAAAAGTAGTGATCCCTGAGCTACTTCTGCAAATAAAAATTAATGTTGTTACTTTGACTATTGGTCTTGCTGATCATTCTGCTGACGCTGTTGATCAGATTGCTGATTTTGTTGGCGTTGGGGTTGCTGCTGCTGTTGCTGACCATTCTGCTGGCGCTGCTGATCAGACTGCTGATTTTGTTGATGTTGGGGTTGCTGCTGTTGTTGCTGATCATTCTGCTGGCGCTGCTGATCAGACTGCTGATTTTGTTGGTTTTGAGGTTTTTGAGTATCGCCACGTTGGTGCTGTAAGCGAGTATCATTATTTTGATCTTGGTTATAATTAGACATAATACTGTTCCTTTAAAGATTAATT
The DNA here is from genome assembly GCF_013418335.1 of Acinetobacter sp. YH12145. Taxonomy (NCBI): domain Bacteria; kingdom Pseudomonadati; phylum Pseudomonadota; class Gammaproteobacteria; order Moraxellales; family Moraxellaceae; genus Acinetobacter; species Acinetobacter sp. YH12145. The sequence goes on from NZ_VPCE01000020.1 coordinate 10,936, forward strand.
AGATAATCTACTCAATTACAGTAGATCATTTATTATTAACATGAATATTGCTAATATGATTATTAAAGATGTTACATAATCTTTATTAAGTTTCAATTTGTTTAAAAGTAAAACTTTGGGGGCTGTTTTATATACACAAATAGTCCTTTTTTAATTACATGAAACTAACAATAATAATTTTTTAATATTTTAGTGAGTGACTTGCATAGAGCTTTATATAGTATTTTTAATTTTTTGATAGGCTTACCTTTAGTTAAAATTTTGAAATTATAAAATTTTTTCTTGAAATAAATGCAATAGAAAAAAGTACCTACAGGTTTCTTTTTGTTTTCGGATCCTCCGCGCTTTAAAAGTCCAGTGCAAGATATATAAATATCTGATTTAAATAATTTTTTCCCATTTATAATCATTTGATTGGTTACTTCTGGGGATTCAGCAGTATATTTATCTATAAGTGATTGTTTTATATTTAAAATACGCTTCTTGAATAGTAAGTCATAACTAACAATAGAACCATCCAGAAGTATTCCAGAGTTTTTATCTTGTGAAATTCTATATGCTAAATAACCTGAACTCGCACTTTCAAATAGCGTTATCGATAGAGATTTTTTAGAAATAAAGTCAAAAATTGATTTCATATAAATTATCCTATGAATATTTTATAAAAGAATCATAATTGATATTTAAATATGAATATGTGAATTAAGTCACATCAAAAAAATGTTACTTTTTAAAAACTTGTTAAAAATTATGCTAAAGGTGTGTTTTATATATTAAAATTTTTAAAATATTACATTGCGTTAAATTTTTATTAAAAAAAATTAACAAATACTACTTATTTTCTGAACTATGGTTAAGAAGAATCATTTACCGCGTGAGAATTATAATGCCTACAGCAGTAAAAGAAAGAATCTTAAATTTAATAACCAAAGATCATCAGAAATATTTCGAAATTGTTGAGTTCTTCTTAGATGCTTCAATACCTAATTCTGCCAAAGAATTAAAGGCATTTAAGGTTTTAGAGAATGAAATTATAACTCTCGAACACATTGATGAGATGCCAAATGAGATAGACCATCTTGTCGATTGGATTCATCATAATAACCGTACACAGTGTGAATATTATAAAGAATACCTAGATAGAAGAAAGCAAGGTGGAGGAAGAGAGTATTTTTCATCAGTTAGTAAAGCTTATGAGTTTTTATACAAGGTTGCACCCACAAAAAAAGTGGATGGTTCATGGCTATATAGCTTTACTCAGTATTGGAATGATCCAGTATTTAGAGATTTTATTCAGATATATTTAGAGGAACTTGGTCTCGGTTCAGAAAAAGCCAATCACGTGAGAATGTACGACAACCTACTACTGGCACATGGTTTGAATCAACTATCTTTAAACTTATCTGATGCCTATTACCATCAGGCAGCAATACAGCTTGCGCTTGCATATGCACCTTCAGAGTTTATACCAGAGATAGCAGGTTTTAATTTAGGCTATGAACAACTTCCTTTACATTTGCTAATTAGCAATTACGAGTTAAAAGAACTTGGAATTGATGCACACTATTTTAATGTTCATATCACGATAGATAATTTTGATAATGGGCATGCGCAGCTTGCGACCAATGCCATTAAAAAACTTTCTACAAGGTACAGATCTAAAGAAGAGTTCATTCGTAAACTCAAAATCGGCTATCTCCTAAATAACAAAGGAATGAGTTCAGTTCAGATAATTAAAAATTTAAGCACCGAAAAAATGGTCCTAGAAATATTTAAGAAAAAAGCGATCGTTGGTAAACATATGCATAGTAATAAATGTATGTTTAACAATAGAACGACGAATGAATGGCTATCTGAAGATGATAGTGTTGAAGAGTTTATTTTTGAGCTTGTACGTATGGGCTGGATAAAATTGAATCGACCACCTGAAGAGAGTAGATTTTGGCAGATGATTCACGACGAAGATGGTAAAATGTTTGGAGTGTTTAATGCTGTTGAAAAAACTTTTATTTATGACTGGATTGCAGGTAAATCAGTAGATTCCAAACAAAATCAAGTGAATAATGAGTTTGTGAAAAACTTCCTAGAGACCAATTCATTTAATTATTTAGCCAACCATGAAATGGCTGAGCTTAAGAAACAATTTGATGGAAGTACGAATACAGGATATAAGATCAACAAACTTCTAAAGTATTTAGCACCTCATATGCATCATCAAGAAATTGGTTTATGGAGTACCCAACGTATTGTTGAATGTTTATTTCCATCTCTAGCTCGTCAATAAAATGAATGCTCAAAAAGTTTTATAACTTTCATCGTCAAAAATAACCGCCTCCGGGCGGTTTTTTACTAATATGTGATAATTCTACAGATAAAAATAAATACATGTTTATTAATAAAAAATAAAATAATGCTTAGTTTTTTGTAAAAGTATACAAATTTTGAAATAATTTAATTAAAATAAATTTGTATACTCGCCATATCCTAACCAAGCCTTTTAGATGCAAAAGTATACAACTCTGAAAAGTTTATAACCTATTGTAAATACAAAGGAATACAGCTTTATGCTTAACATTCCAATCCATTCCAAACTCGGTGGATTCTACTTTTTCTATTATTCAATAGTGGGTACATTCATGCCGTATTGGAGTTTGTATTTAGAGGATCAAGGGTTTAATTATCAAGAAATAGGTATTTTATCTTCGATTGCAATTGTGACACGTTTTTTTGCCCCATTTATTTGGGGTTGGATTGCAGATAAATCCGGCAAGCGCATGCTTTTAGTCCGAATAGCAACATGGATGGAAGCCTGTATTTGGTTTCTGATTTTTATAATTCCAAACAGTTTTCAGTCTGTTGCATTACTCATGCTGGTTTTTAGTTTCTTTCAAAATGCTATATTGGCTCAGTTTGAAGGAGTAACTTTATTTTGGTTAGCTGAGCGGCGTGCAGAACTTTATGGAAAAGTCAGAAAATGGGGATCAGTTGGCTTCATTATTGGAGTATTTGGAATAGGGGCTTTGCTAGAAATAATACCTGTTTCAATGCTACCTATCATGTTGTTATGCATTGCATTTCTCGCATTTATTTGGTCATTTACGATTAAAGAGCCCGCTACTGCACCATCTTCACAGAAAAAACTTGAACCACTTTGGCCTATCTTAAAACGACCAGCTGTAGCGAGTTTTTTTATCATTGAATTTTTTCTGCTCTTTTCGCATGCACCGTTTTATAGTTTTTATAGCAATTACCTTAAACAGGCTGATTTTTCGACGAGCCAAATCGGTTTTTTATGGTCTGTAGGAGTCATTGCAGAAATCATTATGTTTGCCTATGCCACTGTCTTTTTTAATCGATATTCTTTGCGTAACTTAGTGCTCATTTGTTTGGGGCTAACAGGGATGCGATGGTTGATTGTAGGCTTATATCCGACGGTGTTTATCACTCAATTTGCTGCGCAAACGATTCATGCCTTTAGTTTTGGATTATTCCACTTAATCGCTATGCGAATCATTTTTCAAAATTTTACCGCAAGTCAACAAGGGCGTGGTCAAGCGCTATACAGTACCATGTGGGGCTTAGGTGTTGCGAGTGGCAGTATTTTAGCAGGTCGATATTGGGACATGCTTTCGGGACCCGTTATTTTTATGATCGCAGGACTGGCGGTTATACCTGCCATGTTTTTGGTCGTGGGCTTGCCTAAAACGATCCAAAAGCCAACTTAAAACAATTCAGTATTTTGATAAATCTCAATGAACTAAAATCACCTGATTACGGCCGAGCTCTTTGGCTTGATATAAGGCCTGATCGGCTTGATTTATCATACTTTGCAAACTTGGAGCATTGGGCAAAGACTGATGAATCAGACCTATACTCACCGTAATATCAATCGTATTTTGTTCATCAATGATGATTGGCGTAGTTTCAACGACTTTTCGGATACGCTCAGCAATACCTTGAGCTTCAGGTGCTGCAATGTTCGTGAGTAATACACTAAACTCTTCACCACCAATACGTGCAAATAAATCTGTTTCACGTAAATTCTTACGCACAACGCTCGAAAATTCTTGTAAAACTTGATCACCGACATAATGCCCATATTGATCATTCAATTTTTTAAAATGATCGATATCCATCATGATAATGGAAAAATTGAGCTGAATTTGGTTTTGTAGGTAAAGCTCACCTTGCTCGAAAAAATATCGACGATTCATCGCATGCGTTAAACTATCATGATTTGCAAGGTATAAAACCTCTTTATATAGTTCGTGCCGATTTCGGCTAATAATACAAAGAATCAACGGCGAGAGAATCAGCATGGCTAGGCCAATACGAACTGAAATTGCTGTCGATAAATAGGCTAATGAAGAATCGTGTAAGTAGAACGCATTTAAATTGTAATAGGTCGCTAAAATTACCACGGCATTAATTAGGGATAAGGTAAATAAGCGATAGGTTAATGCTGCCCAAATTAGAGCCGCTAAAGGGTAGAGAATTGCCCCTGGACCTGCAGAAACGGCTGTTAAAAATACACAGAAGACAACTGCAATTGCCGGAAATATTTTATTGATCTGAAAGCTTTGATGACGTCGATCTTTGAAATAAAGTTTAAGATCGGCCAGTTTAGGAAAAGACAGAATAAGCGGTAATATAATCAGCGCATTTAATATTTCAGTAATCCACCACATACCAAAATCAATCGATAATCTATCGGTCGACATAAACGTGTTGGGGATATAAGGCACAGTGAAAATAGCAAAAAGAGCACCTGCAAGGCATCCACCACAGGCGATGATGACAATCATGGTCAGAAAGGTGAAACCTTTATTATAGTTTTGATAGTTCACCTGAAAATATCGCATAAAAAATAGCGATACCATGCTGTTGGTTAAATTTGAAAAAGTGAGAAATAAAGTGAGTTGGAAATAATTGCCCGTCACTAAATCTGCGAGCATATAACCGGTAAATGCACCTAACCATCCTCCCAGATTACTCAGTTTAGGGAACCTTAAGAATATTGCTAACAATACTGCATTCGCAGGCCAAAAAATCGCTAAATAGCTTAATGGGCGGGTGAAAATACCGATTAAACAGCAGCAAAGAATAACTGCAGCGACTATTACAAAAGCCATGCTGTGGCGTGCATTAAGCGGAGCAAGACTATTCGAATGCAGTTTCATTAGCTTATGTAAGCCTAGGTTAAATATGGGAGAATTCATTTTTTTCGTATATTAAACGATAAAAAAGATTTTATATTATTTTATTGTAAATAGTGTGATTTGTTTGGCATTTAGCTGATTTGTAGTTTCGTTAACCCAGATTGATTTTTTGGATAAATAGGAAAAATGATTGTTATGAAAATGTGATAAATCGCGGATTTGTAAAAAAATGTGTTACTTTAAGAGCATGATTTATATGACTGATTAAATGTATGAAAATAGCATATCTTACAGTTTTACTCATGTTGAGTTCATCGTTGGTGATGGCGGCAGATAATAAGAATACAACTCAAAATTCAGAGGCTAAAAATCAAGTTGAAGCGGTGAATAGCTTTAGGGTGACAACACGTTCTGAATTGGTCGGCTTATGGGGTATGGAAATTCCGACCAATAAAAAGTGCGTTGAATATTATAATTTTAAGAGCAATAATGATGTTGTGATCAAAAGCGGTGAAGAGTGGTCATCTGGGGTATATGACTATCAACCTGCGCAAGATCCGAATGTGCAAATTCCAGCACTGATTTTACAAGTGAAATATGACAATAATCAGATGGATTGTTCGGGCAATATTCAAGATCAAACCGGCGAAATTTCACAGTACTTTGTAAAGTGGAAAAGTCCATCGGTTATTAATTTCTGTGCCAATGATCAGGCTCAGCAGTGTTTTGCGACATTGCGGCGAGTTTTGCCTTAAGTATGACATATTGATATTTCTTCTTATAAAAATAAAAAACCACTCATTTGAGTGGTTTTTTTGACGTTGAAGATTTATTTATCTTCATGTCCTTCGACTTTCTTCAATAAATGCTTTTCAAGATAGTGAATATCCATAGCTTGTTCGCAGAAATTTTTATCTTGAAGAATCAAATCTTTATGTAGCGGAATATTGGTTTTCACGCCAGTTAAGATAATCTCTTCCAGAGCTTGTTTCATGCGCGCAATAGAGGTTTCACGATCTTTACCATGCGCAATGAGTTTTGCAATCATTGAATCATAGTAGGGTGGGATGCTATATCCTTGATATATATGAGAATCTAGTCGGATACCTGCGCCACCCGGTGCATAGAAATGATCGATTTTGCCCGGTGAAGGCATAAATGTAGATGGATCTTCCGCATTAATACGACATTCAATCGCATGACCTTTAAGTTGAATATCTTCTTGTTGAAGATCCAAACCTAAGCCAGCAGCAATGCGTAATTGTTGCTCGATAATATCTACGCCAGTCACTTGCTCAGTAACAGGATGTTCTACTTGTACACGAGTATTCATTTCAATAAAGAAGAATTCACCTTCTTCAAATAAGAACTCGAATGTACCAGCACCACGGTATTGCATCAATTTACAAGCATTTACACATGCTTCAAGAATATGCGCACGTGCTTCTTCAGGTAAACCTGGTGCAGGCGCTTCTTCAAGCACTTTTTGATGGCGACGTTGCAATGAACAGTCACGATCATAAAGGTGAATCGCATGGCCATTACCATCTGCAAGAACTTGCACTTCGACATGGCGTGGCTTTTGAAGGAAACGTTCCATATAAACGGTGTCGTCACCAAACCACATTTCCGCATCACGCTGAGCAGCTTGTACAGATTCGAGTAGTGTGTCCACACGTTCAACGATACGCATACCACGACCACCACCACCAGAAGCAGCTTTTACGATCAATGGGAAGCCAATTTCTTTGGCTTCTGCCAATGCATTGTGAATCGTTACAGCATGGTCACAACCCGGAACAGTTGGTACACCAGCTTTTTTCATCGCAATAATGGCAGAAACTTTGTTCCCCATTAAGCGAATGTGTTCAGGACGCGGACCGATAAAGATAAAACCTGAGTTTTCTACAATTTCAGCAAACTCAGCGTTTTCAGATAAGAAACCATAACCTGGATGGATGGCATCTGCACCGGTGATTTCAGCCGCTGTAATAATGGCAGGGATATTGAGATAACTTTCGCTGCTGGCACCTGGTCCAATACACACTGCTTCGTCACAGAAGCGTAAGTGCATTAGGTCTTTGTCGGCATCGGAATAAATCCCTACGGTTTTAATTCCTAAAGTTTTGCAAGCGCGGGTGATGCGGAGCGCAATCTCACCACGGTTTGCAATTAAAACTTTTTGCAACATTGTGATTCCCCGTGGTCTTAAGCGCGATAGCGGAATAATGGTTGACCGAATTGGATCACTTCGCCATTTTTAACCAAAATTTCTTCAATTACACCGCTTTGAGTTGCTTCAATTGGGTTCATGATTTTCATTGCTTCGATGATACCGAGTGTTTCACCAGCAGATACAGTTTGACCAACTTTAACAAATGGTGCTTCACCTGGATTTGGCGCAGCATAGAACACACCAACCATAGGAGACGGCTCAACAGCACCACGTGGTGAACGAGGTGCAGCAGGTGCAGCGGCAGGAGCAGCCATAGCAGGCGCAGCGGCAGCAACTACTGGATTGCGACGAGTTAGAGCAATCGATTGATCGCCTTCTTTAACTTCAATCGCCTGTAAGTCAGATTCAATCATCAAATCGATGAGTTTCTTGATTTTACGGATATCCATGAACAGTATTCCTAATTAAGATTGAGAAGTTGGTTGAATTTTTTCGATGGCGAAGTCTAGTGCTGCGGCATAACCTTTTGCACCTAAACCACAAATAACGCCAACGGCTTTATCAGATAGATAGGAGTGATGTCTAAATGCTTCGCGAGCGTGGACATTTGATAGATGTACTTCGATAAACGGAATGGCTACACCAAGAAGGGCATCACGCACAGCAACCGAAGTATGTGTTAGGGCTGCTGGATTAATAATGATGAATTGAACGCCTTCTTGTTGCGCTTGATGAATTCGGTCGACGACAGCGCCTTCCCAATTACTTTGGAAAGTGTCGAGAGAAATGGAAGCGTTTTGAGCCTGTGAAATCAGTTTTTGGTTGATATCTTCAAGTGTCAGATAGCCGTAAACTTCGGGTTCACGTTTTCCCAGTAAGTTGAGATTCGGTCCATGAATGACCAAAATGGTCGAGCTCATTCAGCCTGCTCCAATAAAAAGTTGCAAATTTACTTTGCAAGATACCTGCAAAGTTTGCTCATTATGGCATAAAATTCCACATTTTTTTTATAATTTCTTTGAATTGACGTGAAAAGCATGTGCCGAGAATGGGCTATATAATGCGAACTTTGCAGAGAATTGGCAATGTTAAAAAATTACATTTTTATCATTATATTGTAGGACATCATTTTAAACCCAATTGGCTAAAACTGTTGATATCTTTTGTGTAAACTTGCTTTATCGTGGTGCATTCGTGTAGCAATAACCAGTATAAATGATTTGAAAGGTGAGATGGCTTGTACATTTGTCTTATAGATCGTCAGTTGAACAGCCTACGCATGCATAGTCGTAAAGATGGTATTTATACAGCGACTTAAAAAATTCTAAGGTTTAACTTATTTCACGCGTAAAGGAATCTAAATTGTTCTCAGTTTTCAATCGAGTTATTTGAAAGAATAAATCAGGTTTGTGTGCTAAGTATATAAAAATTAAAAGATAGTTACTTTTTCTATGGTTTATAAAGCATATTTCTAGGCCAATGAAATTTTTTTCATAGATGATAGGGCTCAAGCTAGATATTTTGTTTGCCTTAGCGAATTAAATATTCTGTGGGAGCATTTCCTTATAAGTAGGCAGCTTTAGATATGATGAACATTTATTGCCTAGCTAAGTCATACTTTATAGACCTATATATAAGCGTATTAACCATCCTGTGTATTTTCTAGTCAGTGTTTTGAATCTATGAAATGTGCAAGGCATTGACGATTTCTTTCATAAATCATGTAAGTTTGGAAAATCGGGTATTTGTCCAAATTTGCACAGGCATTGGCAAAAGTTAAATCTGTGGTGGTAAAGAAGCTTGCTGTTTGCATGCTGATTCTATTTTTTATTCGTCTATTTCTATGTTTTAGCGGTATATGTGTTGAATAAGTTTCCTTTCTTCTTGTTTATACTTTTAGGTGGAATCTACCGCATTGAGTCTTTTTCTATAAATGAATTGATAAAACAAGGCTCGAATGCTTTCCCGCGGAAAAAATTTATCTATATAAGTGTAATTCACGGTAGAATGCCCGAAACCTATATGGCCTGAGAACAAACATGGCAAAACATACGCAAAATTCATCACCTTTGGCAGAATTGATTGCAGAACAAAAACTTTTATGTGAAGAAGTGGGTTCTGCATATGTAGAAGTGCAGGGCGATGATGTAATTGCTGTGGCTGTTCATACCTTAAATAAAGATCCAATTGTTGGTATTCGTAAGCCTGCAGAAGGTGATGAAAATGTCAGTTGGTATATTTATGGTGGTGAGCTTGAAGGCGCAGATAACTTTGAAACAATGACTGTGCGTAAACTGCAAGATGTTGTACCTGAAGTGCTACCGTATTTAGCTTTGGATGTAGGCTATCGTTTTATGATCGATGCTGATGATTATGAAGATGTCTGGAAAGAAGGTGATGAGGCTTAATTTATGCATTCTCCGTTGATGTATAAACTTTATGTCCTTATTTTCTCTGTGTTTACTGCTTCTGTAGCATATGCAAATGTGAATGAAGCGGTTACTCCACAACTGACTCAAGCTGAATATAATGCTCAGATAAAAGCATATACTGAGCAAATTAATTCAACCAAAGCTATTTTAGATGACCCTGCATCTACAGCAACGGGTCAGCAGCAAACTCAAGCTTTTTGTTTAAGATTGAATGCATATCGACAGATTTTAGAAATATCTCAGCAAAACTCAGCTCTTGAAATGGCCAATCTAATGCAAGTGGCTTCACAACATTATTTACTACAACAGCAACAGAGTATGCAGTCATCTGGCTTAAACGAAAGTGCATTTTGTTCGAGTCCTACAAAATAATTTAGGTTTAAATTTCTCTTCTAAAACTTTTGGGCTATAGTCTAACTTTCTTTCATTTTGTTCTATTTTTCAAAATTATTACAGCATTATTCACTATAAGTGCAGTTTCTAATAATATTAGAAATTGAAAATGCAGATTGTCAGGAAATGATATGAAATATGCTTAAAATGATAAGTCCATCACATTATTATGATCAAGTTAGAACGATTTATATGCAACAAACATCCCTGGTCCTGTTGCATAGGTCAGTCCTAATACATCAACTTGTTGATGTCGTTCTCTTTTAGCCACTGAATAAGTGGCTATTTTTTTGTGAAAAATTAAATGCTTAATCAGATTATAAATCGAATTTGGATAAAATTTAAATTTTTCATGATGTGGCATCCCCATACATTGACTCATATGTGCAGTTTGGTTCGAGGAATACAATCAAATGATTTAAGCATTTTGAATTTTTATCAATTTCTTCTCAGGATGACTGATGGATAAATAGACAAATATTGCGAGTATGATAAGATGATTGAACACATTATTTTTGATGTTTGAGGAGTTGTTACATGACAGCTTATACTTCAGTAATGAAAGCAAGCCAATATGAGGACGATATGATCCCGAGCCTTGCTATCCATGCATTTCGCCATGCTTTTGAACAAGCAAGTGCGTCATCCACTGTGGTTTATGTAAAAGGTCTACAACTGGTTCAACGTCTGCAAAATGGTCAAGAAGTACAAATAAAAGATGTATCAGCCGACTTCGTACAAGTGGATGATCTACCAAAAATTTTAAAACGTAAAAAGAAAACAGAGGAAATTGTTTAATACATGCCTCCACAACCTCGCATTAGAATGTTCGCGGGTCCAAATGGTTCAGGTAAAAGCACAGTTAAAGAATATTTATTGCCCCATCATATTGGGGCATATTTAAATGCGGATGAACTCGAAGCTCAACTGAAACATTCACACCGGCTCAATTTGTTGGATTACCATTCCGCTTTAAAATCAGAAGCATTAATTGACTTTCTCGATACGAAAAAACGTCCCGCGAATGGAGAATTTATTCCGCTATTAGCACGAAAACCTCAGATATTAGATCCGTGGAAAATTGAATTTCATCCAGATCAGATTGATTCATATCTTTGTGCAAGAATTATCGATTACATCCGTTTGCAGTTTTTAGAACTAAAAATTAGTTTTACCTTTGAAACGGTGATGTCCCATATTTCAAAGGTGGAGTTTCTACGCGAAGCAAAAAGAAAAGGCTTTCGAACCTATCTATATTATGTTTCCACTATTGATCCTGTTATCAATATTTCACGTGTTCAGTACCGCGTGAAAAAGGGTGGACATGGTGTGCCAGAACAAAAAATTCGCGAACGTTATTATCGAAGTATGGATCTGTTAATGCAGGCGGTAGAAGCAACGGATCGTAGTTATTTATTTGATAACTCTGCCGATGGACAGCATGCTTCTTTCATTGCGGAAATTGAACAAGCTGAAATTTTAAAGATGAATTCAGGTATTCAGCGTTTACCTTGGTGGTTTGTAGATAAGGTGCTCAAAGAGTTTGAGCCAAATTAATATCAACTAAACGTAATAAAAAACAAAATAACAGGATGAACCTATGCAAAATAACGACTATGAATTACAACAACATTCAAACTCATCTCCATTAGATCAAACTCATCTTGATCAAGCCATTGAGCAGCAAGCTGAACAAGAACAGCAAAAAAATAGTACATCATCTGATCCGTTGTCTTCTGTAGATTTGACTGACTTAGCTGAAATTGGTTCGAATATTATAGAATTGGGCTCAGATGCTTTAACGTGGGTGAGCGATGCACTCAGCGATATTAGTATTGATCTATAAATTATTTATTATTTCAATTAACTTCATAATAAACAGCCTTTATTGAAAAATCTCCGAGGATATATTTCGTGATTTTTCAAGTTTATAAATTAATTCTAAATAAAACTAATCAAACACTCTTGAAGCGTTAAATTTTTCAATCAGGAAATGCATGTCAGAATGAATATTTAGACTGGTGAGTTTGCATATTTTTTTAATAAAATATTATAAAAACATATATTGTTTTATGGCTGATAAATATGCATCCATTTCTAACCGCTTTTCTCGGCGGGATCTTATTGGGCCTGGCAGCAGTAGGCTACCTATATGTACATGGTCGAATCGCTGGTATTAGTGGTTTAATTGCGCAAATGTTGAATCCTCAGACGATTTTAAAAACACCTGCGATATGGTTTTTAGCGGGACTTTTTATTGTACCTTTTATCTACGGGAAAATGACCTCTGTGACAATTGAACTGGATGCAAGTCCATGGATGATGATCATTGTCGGTGTTTTGGTTGGATTCGGAACTCGATTAGGTTCAGGTTGTACTAGCGGTCATGGCATTTGCGGTATTAGTCGTCTTTCTAAGCGTTCATTTGTTGCAACTGCTAGTTTTATGTTGGCAGGGATTATCACAGTTTATGTAATGAGCCATGTAATCGGAGCTTAATGATGAAAAATATATTGGCATTTATTTTTGGTGGAATTTTTTCATTAGGTTTAATGATTTCGGGCATGTCTAATCCAGAAAAGGTCTTAAGTTTCCTTGATACAACAGGGCAGTGGGATGCGAGTTTAGCTTTTGTGATGATGGGAGCCATTGCAGTTGCATTTATTCCATTTCAAATGGCCGTTCGTCAATCAAAACCGACAACCTTTGATGGGACGGCGATTGAATTACCAAGTAATAATCAAATTGATGTAAAACTCGTCTTAGGGAGTGTTATCTTTGGAATAGGTTGGGGTATTGCTGGGATTTGTCCTGCGCCAGCCTTTACTTTGATCGGGCTTGGTTATTATCAAGCGATCTATTTCGTTGTAGCGATGTTTGCGGGCGTCTATATACATCGTAAATTTTCGGGAGCAAATTAATGTCAAATCGTGCACAGGTACAACATTTTTTTGATGAAAATACCAATACATTCAGTTATGTGTTAGCCGATCCGCAAACAAACCGATGTGCGATTATAGACAGTGTATTGGATTATAATGTTGCTTCTGCAACTACTCAAACGAAGCATGCAGATTTGATTATTCATTGTATTTAAGAAAATAGCCTAAGCGTAGAATGGATTTTAGAAATGCATGTGCACGCAGATCACTTAACCGCATCTCAATATTTAAAAAAGGTTCTTGATGGTAAAATTGCGATGAGCCATAACATCAAGATTGTGCAGGAAACATTCAGCGCCATTTATAATTTTGATGTGAAATATTTTAATTCACATCAGTCATTTGATTATTTATTTGCAGATCATGAGGCATTTAAAATTGGTGAGTTAAATGCCTATAACATTCCAACGCCTGGACATACACCTGCTTGTCTGAGCTATGTGGTTGGTGATGATGCTGTGCTTGTCGGTGATACCTTATTTATGCCTGATTATGGCACAGCACGCTGTGATTTTCCCAAAGGCAGTGCGGAAGTATTATTCGACTCTGTACAAAAGATTTATCAGTTAGCACCTGAAATGCGCGTGTTTTTATGTCATGCAAAATACTGCTGCGAAAGCAGTGTGCATGCGCAAAAACAGCAGAATATTCATATCCACGTTGGTACGAAAAAAGAAGATTTTGTCACAATGCGAACTCAGCGTGACGCAAATTTGGCTATGCCAAAACTGATTTTACCTGCAATACAAATCAATATGGATGCAGGTAAATTTCCAAAACCAGAAGGGAATGGTATTCGCTATTTAAAAATTCCTTTTAATCACTTTAAATCTGCAAATTAAAGACAAAGAACCTTTAGGTTGAATGCGGTAGGCTATTTCACTTAATAAAATAGCCTAAGCAAGTTAATTAATTGCCACCTAAAAATAGCCTAAGTAGGATTAATAAGTTTTAACTGTCATTTGATTTCATTCATTCAACTAGGCATCATTATATCAACATAGCAAAGTATTCAAAAATGATCCTTAATTACGAATATCATCAAAAATTAGAAGGCGAAACGCACCCGCTAGTCTTTATTCACGGTTTATTTGGCAGCCTCAGTAACTTAGGGATGCTTGCCAGAGCTTTTCAAAATTCACATTCTGTCATTCAGCTTGATTTACGAAATCATGGTAAATCACCTCAAAGTACAGAAATGAATTATCGTGAGATGGCAAACGATGTACTTGAGACATTAGATGTAATTGGCATTGATAAGTTTTCAGTGATTGGCCATTCCATGGGAGGCAAGGTCGCAATGCAATTGGCTTTAATCTCAGAGCGGGTAGAGCAACTTGTTGTATTGGATATCGCACCCTTTGCATATCAAGAACGTCATCATGATGAAATATTTAAAGCTTTGATCGCTGTACAAAATGCACAAATTCAATCTAGACAGCAAGCGGTTGAAATTATGCGTGAGTATATTCATTCGGATATGGTTATACAGTTTCTACTCAAATCGTTTAGTAAAGGACAATGGTTGTTTAATGTAGATGCGTTGTATAAACAGTATGACCAGATTATTGGTTGGGAAAATATCGGAAATACTTGGCAACAGCCTGTATTGTTCATCAAAGGTGGAGAGTCACCTTATATTTCAAACACGGAACATACTAAGGCGATAGAACACCAATTTCCACATGCGAAAATTGTAGAAATAGAAGGTGCAGGCCATTGGTTACATGCAGAAAAAACAACTGACGTTTTAGAGCAAATACAAAATTATTTAAATTAATACGGTGTGCCTTCAATTATATTTTGAAGGCAAAACATCGAAATATTACTCAATCGAAATGTTATTGGCTTGAAGCTGACCTTCTGAGGTCAGTAGTGCGGCCATCTCTGCAGTTTTTTTCAGGCCTGGCATACGATATTCTGTATGACCATAATCTTGAATAGATTTCCAGCGTCCGCCCCATGTTAAACCGACAGACTCAGCGGCTTGACCATAAAGTTGATAACCACGCATAGCCCAAGGGTCTCGTTCAGTAATGACCACTTTGCCATTGCGTTTAAAGGCGACATCAGCTGCTAAACCAAACTGATGATAACTTTGGAAACCACGGGCACGAGTGGTATTTTTATTGGTGGCTAAATTATTTTGACGTTCTGGACTACGATAACCTTCGAGTAAAACCATTTCATAGCCATGTTGTTCACGCATAATTTTAAACACCATCAATAAACGCTGCTTATAACGTGGGTTCATTTTATGCCATTTACGATCTGCTGAAGGTACATCCGTAGAGTATGAATGCGTATGGATATCTTGAACTTCTGGATTGAAACTTGAGGCCATAACAGATGGCTGCTCAATCATTGCTGCTTCTTCTGCGATTGCCTCTTGAACAAGATATTCTTCAACTTCAGGAGGTGCATCTAAAACCTGTCCATCGAGCATAGCGTAAATTTGTGGGTCGACTTTACGCAAATAATCAGCTTCCACTTTACTTGCAGTAATCGGGCGAGTAAAAGCAAATAATAAAATACTGGCAAACAGTAAGAAGCCTGCAAATAAAATCCACCATTGTTGTAAATGCCAGTGTGATTGAATTTGTTGTGGTGCTGCTGCATAGTTCAGTTCATAAGCAAAATTTTTGGCGTGCTGAATTCTTTTTTTACTTTGTGGAATGATTTGAAAGAAAAAATCCTGAACTTTAATTCTGAGTTCATAAGAAAAACAAAGCACTGTCACCAGTGCTAAGACAAAGAAACAACTAACCAAAAAGATGATCATGGGGAAACTGTAGCGCTCACAGTCGCATTAGCAGTGTTTGTTGCAGCAACCACTTTCGGACGTTTGGTTTCAGAAATTTGCGTTCCACCCATCGGTTCTTCAAAGTGTTCTTCTTCTTTTGCTGCTTTCGTAGAAAGCTCTGTAGGTTTGGTCACCTTAGCTGTTGTTGGCGCAGCTTTAGGTTTTGCTAATGTGGTTGGAATATGTTGTTTAACGGTTGTTGTAGTAGCTACAACAGGGCGCTGCGGTTGGGTAATTTCAAAAGGCGAACGGTTATTCGCTACAGCTTGAACAGGCTGAGTCACTTTTGTTGTATTTCCATGATTGAAAGCGGTAGCTAAATCATTCGAATATAAACCATTATCCGGATCTTTTTCTTCAGTTGCATGAACGGTTTGCGGTGCTTTTTCAGCTGAAGCTTGCTCATTTTCACTTTGACGGGGCGCAGCGGATGCCTCAGTTTCAGTTTTATCTTCAGTTGGAGCAGAAGTAGTCATCTCTGTATTTGCAGGCTGATCGTCAGAACTTAGATAAAAATATCCCAGGCCAACAACAATAATGACCGCAGCACCAACAAGAAAGCCAATCGCAGCATGAGCTAAAGGCGGTAAATTATTCTTTTGAGTCGACTGTAAAATTCTAACGTTATTCGATTTTTCGTTTGCCATGGTGTCTAAGTCTTATGGTAAATGAATGGTGATATAAGCCTGTTCCGATGGTGCAGTTATGACATTTTGATATTGTGATAACGCCTGATTATTTTGGCTGGATAACATATATTTCAGTCCACCAAATGCTAATACAGCAAACAATGCCCAAAAGATAATGATCCAAAAAAATGGTAATTCACGGTGAATAATATTTTTAATTTGATCCGGCAGTGCCGCGAAAGGCGAAAACGCCTTTTTACCTTTCATATAATCAATTTCATCGCCGACACGTGCAACGAGTGAATTGAGCATTTCAATCGATTCAAGTCGGTATTTACCATGAAAACCAAGGAGCATGCAGTAATGATAAACTTCAAGTGCTGCTAAGCGATCTTTATTCTTAGAACGAATTTGCTCTAAATTTTCAAAAAAACGATAACCTGCTAGCTGTGAACCAAAAAGACTTAATTGCAGTGGATTCATCATCCAATTGTTTTGTAAATCAAAAAAACGTGCATCTTGTTGGGTGACAATGGTTTCATCTAATAAAGCGCAATAGGCATATTTTGCGTCCGTGATATCTTCATTGCTGAATTGAAGCTTACGGGCTTGGCTTTCAAATCGGTTTAATAGATCCATAATTTTTGTCCTGAAACTTTCAGGGCTGGATGGAACATATTGATTTTTGAGTAAAAATACGATGTAAAAACCATCATGCAGTAGATCAACTAAATTGGTTGAACTGTTGATTTTCGGTTCAGCACTTGGTTTTGAAGAGCCTAATCCAATTTGACCATCGTCAAAAAGTGAAGGGGCATTATTTGAAATATTCATGATTGCTCCTTAACCATTCATCACAGCAATAAGTTCAATCGAGATATCTTGGAAGCCAGCTGGTATGTAAACGCAGATGGATTCAGAATCAAGCATACGTTGATACAAATCATTATTTGGCTCAACTTCAAAATAACTCACACCTGAACGTACCGGAATTGCTGTTGGCACTTGCATCATATGTTGCAATGGCACAGCCGGTAATGCCGCCATGACTCGCTGTTCAACATCGACAGTATTGCCGACTTTAAAGCGCAGCGGTACATAAGAAATAATGTCATGTGTAGGCATCACGCTACTTGAAACAGCTAAATACAGGCGAGAATCACGAGTAATTTTGTCACTTTCAAGGCTGCCCACCCAGTAGGATTGACGGGTTTCTTTCAAGTTAATACTGATATATCGATTTGAAATAATCGTATCGAGCAACTCACGTAAAATCACATCTAATTGAGCAAAACTTTCTTGCAAATTATGATGTTGATACTGCGGAAGCTGATCTACTTCGTAAGCTGTCGAGAAGGTGAGCAAGGAACCTGTCAGACGTAATAATTCAAAATACAAACGTTCAGGATGAATCAGTGGATATTGCAATAAATGATTTAAGGTCGCATGTGCAGTATTTAGCGCATTAACCAACCAAAATGACACAATATCACCTGAACGGAATTCAATTAACTTTTGTTCGTTTTCACGATTATTCGATTGAATGGTTTTAATTTTAGCTTTGATGATATTGAGCGTTCGTTTGAGCCCAGTAATCAGCGAATCACACGAACTAATATGTAATATTGGTGGGATAAATTGATAATCTAAGACAAAATTACCTGAACTTTGGCGCTTGATTCGGCCTATAGGCATGTAAAGAAAACCATCAAGATTGTGCTGTGGTTCTTGGCCTAATTCAAAGATTTTAAACTCTGCACGGCGGCGTAATAAAGTGATTTCAGCAGCCGTCGCATCTGTAAACAAATCATGAGTTTCAGTCAAATGTGAATGATAGCGACTCGATTGGGTATTTTCTTCAAAATTGACGTTTCGTTTCTTCGGTTGAACGATTGGTAATGCTAAATAAATTTGCATTTCACCGCGTAAATTTAATGAATCAAGTAGTACAGGCTCAGGTAATAAGTCTTGTGCAGGTGCTTGATAAATCTCGCCATCTTGCCAAATCATTTCAACTTTATTCAAAGCCAAAGTATTGGTACTGAGTTGTGATTCATCAAAAATTAAACTTTGAATACCATAAGCGAACGGTATTGTTGCGCGAACCGTATGGTTTAAACGCTGTTCATGATAAGCATCTTGTAATTGAAAGTGTTGTGGGCGTAAAAATAATCCTTCACCCCATAAAATTTTTTCTGCTTTAAACATTGTTTTTACCAGTCGCTATTCGATTCATTACTTTGTTGCTGAACACCTAACATTTCTTGTACAGCTTCAAGAGGGTTTTCATCCTTAATCACATGAGTTAACCATTCATGTAGAGGCATTTGTGACCATTTAATGGTTTTTTGCAGCATATAACTGACAGGGCTATGCGGCTCATTCACTTGGAAATAGTCCGCAATATCTTGCAAGACTTTCATGGCTTGTTCACGGTTTTCAAGATGATTTTGCACTTGAGGTTTAAATTGCTGTGTATGCTGTTGTTGTATTATTTGCATATCATTCTGCACGGAAGTTACAGTGGAAAGTGTTTGGCTTTCAATTGGAGAATTTGATTGAACCTGTTCAGCGCTCGATGAATTGATAAAAGCATCTGCTTTATAGATTTTTTTTAAGCTCAAGTGAATCATTTCGATTTGAGAGTCAATGCCAGCAAAGCTTGGCGCATCTAAACCCATCAAATCATCAAGAGTCGTTTTTAAGTTTTCCCAATGGTTTAAAATATCTAAAAACTGTTGGTAATACTGGTATTGAATTGATTTTGACGTATTGAACAAGGCATGTTCAAACTGTTCCATACCATTAAAAGACTCTTCTTGATCATCATCTTCATGGTTGGATTTACGTCTTTGGTTTTGAACATGAAGTAGTCGATCATAGTCGGATAGGGAATAAGCTGCCGCGCCATGAACGATTGAAACTGATTTAATTAATGTTGGGATTTGATTAATTATCCCTTGTAATAAACCTAAACGTTGATCAAGGTCATCATCTTCAATTTCAGGATGAAGTTGTAGCCAAAAGTCTTGCAAACTTTTTTGTGTAAGTTCAATCCCTTTGGCAATCCCTTCGAAACCATGAATGTGAGTCCACGCTTCAAGCAACCAACCATATAAGCGAATATCTTTTGTATGTTCGCGAAGTAGATCTGACGATTTTTGGTGCACAAAGCCCCAATCTGCCTGTTTTGGTTCTGCGATCCAGTCGCCTTGATCCAAGAGCGGGTCATCTTGTGTTTTAGCTTTTTTAATTGCATGAAAATCATTTGAAAATGAAAAATCACTACCGCAAGGTAAATCATCCGTAATCGGTTGCAATAAAGCGTCGAGCTCTAAACTCATATTCTACATCGTTCCTAACTTATGCTTCTAAGGTTTTAGTCTTTTTGCTGCTGCGTTTTTTCGCAGGTTTACTTTTAGGATCTAAAACATAAATAATTTCATCGTCTTTGACATCGATTTCAATGACTGATGGAATCTTTTGCTCGCTCATTGCCATGAGTAATTCAGTGGCTAAAGCAGGTAAGACCGTCGCATTTAAAATGTTATCGACATTACGCGCACCACTATCGACCTCAGTACAGCGACTTAATAATAATTCGACTAAATCGTCGGTATAAAGTGTTTGCGTACCATATTGTTTTTCAATACGCGCGGTGATTTTACCTAATTTATGCTGAATAATGCGTACGAGCAGATCATCGTGCAATGGGAAATACGGTACGATACGCATACGACCTAAAAATGCCGGCTTAAATTGTTTATATAAAGCTGGTTTTAATACATCTAAAAGTTCTTCTGCTGACGGCCATTCTTCTACTGGCTGATTCAAACAGGCCTGCATAATGGCACTTGAGCCTGCATTTGAAGTCAATAAGATCGTAGTATTTTTAAAGTCAATGACACGACCTTCGCCATCTTCCAAAGTACCTTTATCGAATACTTGGTAGAATAGCTCTTGAACATCGCTGTGTGCTTTTTCAATCTCATCGAGCAAAACCACACTATATGGATTTCGGCGAACTGCTTCTGTCAGTACGCCGCCTTGGCCATAACCGACATAGCCCGGAGGGGCACCTTTTAAAGACGACACGGTATGTGCTTCTTGATACTCAGACATGTTAATGGTGATTAAATGTGACTCACCACCATATAACTCGTTTGCTAACGCGAGTGCAGTTTCAGTTTTACCCACACCACTTGGGCCAACCAGCATGAAAACGCCTTGAGGTTTATTTGGATCTTCCAATTTTGCCTTAGAGGTTTTAATGCCTTGTACCAGTTGATGCAGTGCATAATCTTGACCCATCACACGTTGTTCTAACTGTGCTTCAAGCTTCAAAATTTGCTGAATTTCATCATTCACCATTTTTCCAACTGGGATACCGGTCCAGTCTGAAATGATTTCATTAATAATTTGTGCATTCACACGTTCAAAAACCAGCGGCGTTTGACCTTGTAACGTTGCCAATTGGTTACGAATATTGCTTAAAGTTTCAATATTTTCTGGTTTTTGCTCGGACTCTTGTTCAAGCGTTTTAATCTGTTGAACGATTTCGAGTTCTTTTTTCCACTGCGTTTCTGTTGACTGAATCTCCTGTTCAAGCGCGGATATTTGTGTTTTTACACTTTCAATGCGTTCGTGGTGAATCGGAATATTCTTATGTTCATTTTCAAGAATCGCCAATTCAAGCTTCAAATTATGTAATTGAGCTTGAAGTTGATCCAATTTTACTGGTTGTGCATTTTGCGTTAACGCAACACGTGCAGAAGCTGTATCTAAGACACTAATCGCTTTATCAGGCAATTGACGGCCAGTGATATAACGGTGCGAAGCATGGACTGCAGTAACGATAGCTTCATCGTCAATTTGTAAATTGAAATGTTTTGCCATCACGGGAATCATGGCACGCAGCATATCGATTGCGACTTCTTCAGTCGGTTCTTCAACCTGAATTACTTGGAAGCGTCGGCTTAATGCGGCATCTTTTTCAAAATACTGCTTATATTCAGCCCATGTGGTTGCGGCAATGGTTCTTAACTCACCACGTGCAAGCGCCGGTTTTAACAGGTTTGCTGCATCATTTTGACCTGCTTGACCACCCGCACCAATCAACGTGTGTGCTTCATCAATAAATAAAATGATTGGATGTGCAGAGGCTTGAACTTCATGAATAACTTGTTTTAAGCGATTTTCGAATTCACCTTTAACACTGGCACCCGCTTGTAGTAAGCCCATATCTAAAGTATGAATGCTGACATTTTTTAAAGCATCTGGAACTTGGTTGGTTGCAATTTTTAATGCCAGACCTTCAACAACGGCTGTTTTACCAACACCAGGCTCACCCGTTAAAATCGGATTGTTTTGACGACGACGCATCAAAATATCGAGCATTAAGCGGATTTCAAACTCACGACCAATCACAGGATCAATGCCACCATTTTTAGCTTTTTCAGTAAGATTAATGGTGTATTGGTCTAGAGCTAGTGTTTTAACTGGCGTAGTTGCATTCGTTTGTGCTGCTGATTTTTCATCTGGTGATGCAGTTGCTAAATCTTCATTTTCAATGCTCTTTAGGCAAAGATCTAAAAATTTATGTTTAATCGTATCGATAGGTAATAAATCGAAAAGAGAAGAAGCTCTTGCTGCAATTTGGTATAAATCTGGCGCGGTAAGGAGCGCAACAAGTAAATGACCACTACGAATTTGTGGATCTTGTTCAGCAGATGCTAATAACCAAGCTTGTTCAAGTAAGCGCACAATGGATTGGGCAAAAATAGGAGTGCGCGTATTTCCTTTTGGAAGTTGAGCAATACTTTCTTTGAGGTCATCTGCCAAACCGTCTGCAGAAACTTTGTATTTTTCTAAGAGTATTTGGAGGTCATTTTTATTGTTATAGGTTAATAATTCGAGTAAAAAATGTTCAATTTCGATTTCATAATTTTGCTGTGAAATACATGTATTGGCTGACTTTTCGAGTGAAATGCGGGTGTGAGGTGAAAGTTTAGTAATTAAAACTTTTAAATTATTCATAAATAACTCATCAAATTTAGAATCCACAGTACGAAATTTTACAAGTTTGACTGTGATCTCTTTTTTCTTGCTATAAAAATAAAAACTTTAAAATCAACACCTTATATATTATTAGTGTCTTGCTTTAGGCGATATAATACAGACTAAATAAAAAAAGGAAAAAGATTTTTTTATAAAATGAAACAAAAAAAACAAATAGACGACAAACTTTGGAGTGTTTGGCACATTTTTGTATTGACTCTATGTGCTTATTTTTTGTTAAATCTGCAGCATATTTTTAATTTTGATAAATGAAGAGAAAACCCACGGGAAAATAAGTGGTGATTTCTCCACATAAATTAAGTTTTAGCACGTAGAAATACAGAGGTAATTTTGAATAAATTTAGTGTTTTATTACCTATAATTTTAGCAGCCAGTTTAACACAAACCGTTTTTGCAAAAGATAAAGCGGTATCTGTGAAAAAATCCTGTTTAAAGGATTATCCACTGGCAGTAGGTGATACAGATCCAGAGATTATTGGTTTTTATAATCAATTATGTGACAAAAAAAATAAGAAAAATGAGAACTTAAAAAATGAAATCTTTGTAGATATTGCCAAAAAATATCAAGCCAATGGTTACAATTTAAAAGCATTGCAAGCAGTCAATCTGCTGCGAGAAAAGAACTATCAGTCGCCTGAACTTACTGATGTCACTTTTTTAGCAGGTATCGCTATTTCTTATAATGCGCTAAATCATATGCGCAGTAATGAAAATCGTACTCTAGATGAACAGACCTATTCTCCTGCCAAAGTGTTGTCGGATAATATTCGTTATATTCAGCCGACGATTGATAAATCTACGTCTACTGCAGCAGATGTTCGTGAAAAAAGTACTGAATCTTCGAGCAATGTGAAATCTAAACAGACGATACCTACTAAAAAACGAACCAATACAGCGTCTACCAAGCCTAAACAAACGACTACAGCAGCAAGTAAAAAGAAAACCACCACGACAGCAAAACCGCAGACTACAGCGAAAAAACCTGCTACTAGTGGTTCACCTTTCGATACATTGAAGAATAAATAACAAGGAAAAGCACTCATGGCAAAACGTGAAAGTGTACAGAAAAAACTTCAACGAATTCGTCCTCCTCGTGTTCAATTGACTTACGATGTTGAAGTTGGCGACGGTAAAGAAATTAAAGAGTTACCATTCGTTGTTGGGGTGTTAGGTGATTTCTCTGCGGCATCTGAAGTAGAGAAAACTAAATTAAAAGACAAGAAATTCATTAATGTTGATTTAGATAATATTGATGAAGTCATGGAGTCTTTAGCGCCACGTGCTAATTTTCAAGTTGAAAATACCTTGACTGAAGACGGTGGAAAAATGTCGGTAGATCTTACATTTAAGAGCATGGCCGATTTTACTCCTGAGCAAGTTGTACAACAGGTTGATCCACTACAAAAGTTAGTTGCTGCGCGTGAGCGTCTGTCTGACTTGCGTAATAAAATTTCAAATAATGAACGCTTAGAAGATTTATTGGATGAAGTGTTACATAACACTGATCAAATTCGTAAGTTGAGCGTGGAGGCAGAAAATGAGTAATTATAATACTGCAACTGCTGCAAACGTTGAAGCAACCGAAGAATATTCACTTTTAGATTCAATTGTCGAACAAAGTCGTATCGCGCGTACAGATCAAGAACATGATCGTGCAAAAAGTTTGATTGGTGAACTTGCTAAAGAAGTGATGGCAGGTACCATCACCGTTTCAGACAATATGACTTTATCAATTGATAAGCGTATTGCTGAAATTGATGCATTGATTTCATCTCAGTTAAGTAAAATCATGCACCATGCTGAATTTCAAAAAATTGAATCGACATGGCGTGGTTTGTATTATTTCTGCCAAGAAACACCTTCAAATTCTTTAACAAAAATTCGTATGTTAAATACGACGAAAAAAGAGCTGATTAAAGATTTCCAAGGTGCGACCGATTTTGACCAAAGCACATTGTTCAAAAAAATCTATGAAGAAGAATATGGATCATTCGGTGGTGCACCTTATGCAACACTGATTGGTGATTTTGAGTTTGACCGTACTCCATCTGATATGTATTTGCTTGAGCAAATTTCACATGTCGCTGCGGCTGCACATGCACCGTTTATTTCGGCTGCTAGCCCGAATATGTTGGGACTAGAGTCTTTTACTGATATTGATCGTCCGCGTGATGTATCTAAAATCTTTGAAACAGCAGAATATGTACAATGGCGTTCATTCCGTGAAAGTGACGATGCACGTTATGTTGCGTTGACAATGCCACGTGTATTGGGTCGTTTGCCATATGATCCAAAAGAAGGCATTGCCACTGAAGGATTTAACTTCGTTGAAGAAGTTTCAGGTGAAAATCATAATGAATATTTATGGATGAACGCGGCTTATGCCTTTGGTACGCGTTTAACCAATGCATTTGATATGCATGGTTGGTGTGCTGCGATTCGTGGTGTAGAAGGTGGTGGTTTAGTTGAAGGCTTGCCTGTCCATACGTTCAAAACCAATGATGGCGAAGTGGTCTTTAAATGCCCAACTGAAATTGCAATTACTGACCGTCGTGAAAAAGAACTGAGTGACCTTGGTTTTATTCCGTTGGTACACTGCAAAAATACGGATTATGCAGCATTTTTCGGTGCGCAATCGACGCAAAAACCTAAAAAATATGATAGCGATACAGCAAATGCCAACTCTGCATTGTCTAGCCAGATCCAATACATCATGGCAGTTTCACGTATTGCACATTATTTAAAAGCAATGATGCGTGACAAAGTGGGTAGTTTTGCATCAGCGGGTAATGTTGAGACCTTCTTAAATGAATGGTTGTCGCAATATGTATTACTTGATGATGGTGCATCTCAAGAAGCTAAAGCTCAGTATCCATTGCGTGAAGCTTCTGTAAAAGTTGTAGAAAATCCAGCTTTGCCTGGTCACTACAAATCTGTGGTTTTCTTAAGACCACATTTCCAGTTGGATGAGTTGTCTGTTTCATTACGACTTGTGACCGAGTTACCTCAGTCCTCAAATTAATTTTGGGTCAACACTATAATAACTTTAAATAAATAGGTATTCAGAACAATGAAAGATATATACATTCAATTTCGTGGTAAGTACAAAGTAGACGGCGAATCTCGTGATGCAGAGCACAAGAGTTGGTTAGAAGTAAACTCTTGGACGCATAACATCCGTCAACCTAAATCTGCGACTTCTTCCAGTGTGGGTGGTCACACTGCAGAACGTGTAGAACATTCTGATATGGTTTTTGTTAAAGATTTAGACGCGACAAGCCCTAAACTTTGGGAAGCATGTTCAGCAGGTTATACATTTGATGAAGTTCAAATTGATTTCTACCGTGCGAATGGCGACAAACGTATTAAATATCTTCAAATCAAACTGAAACATGTGTTGGTTTCTAGCGTGACTCCAACTGTAAATGATGAAGGTGTTCCACACGAATCATTTGGTTTGAAATATGCTGCAGTAGAGTGGACATATAACCAACAAGATATTAACGGTACTGCGAAAGGTGCTGTTACTAAGAAGTGGTCATTATCTAACAACACTGCTTCATACGCAGCGTAATAGATGGATTCAGATAGAGGCTAACTTGGGTAGCCTCTATTTTCATTTTTTTAAATATTTATAAGAAGATATGAATCTCGATCAGCTTTATCCTTATGGTTTTAGAACGACATTATTTGACCGCTTATTACCAGCTGATGCTCAACAGACTCAAGGTCTGTCTTTGCAAGAACTTCGTGAATCTGTTGCTTCCGATTTAGAGGATCTCCTCAATAGTCGTGTGGCAAAATTAGATGAACTGATTGATGACTTTCCATTAGCAAAAAAGTCTATTTTGCAATTTGGCATTATCGATTTTGTGGGCTTATCGACAGCAAATCCATCGGATCGCGACAAAATTTGCCAGTCAATTGAGCAATCGATTGCTGCACATGAACCGCGTTTAAAACAGATTCGAGTCGAAATGCTCATGGATGGCCATAATATGGGGGCACTATGTTTAAGTATTCAGGCATATTTAAATATTCATCCTTTATACGAACCAGTTATTTTTGATGCCTTATTAAAACCAACAACACAACAATATGTTATTTCTCCAAGAGCTTAATGAAGTGGGTTATCTGTGATTGAAGAGCTGTTACCGTATTACGAAAAACAACTACAGGAATTTGGACAACAGTCCCGTGAGTTTGCCAGTAAATACCCCAAAATCGCCCAGCGTTTGTCTTTAAACCAAGAACAAATAGATGACCCGCATATTGAGCGTTTAATTCAAGCCTTTTCTTTAATTTCTGCACGGATTGATAAAAAACTTGCAGATAGTTATGACGTTTTTACCCGATCAATTTTTGAGGTGATGTTTCCTCAATATTTAAAACCATTTCCTGCATGTTCTGTGGTGAGCTTCGAAGATATAAATAAAATTAAGCAATTAATAGATCGACACGTTATTCCAAAGGCGACCAGTCTAAAAGCCAAAAGTACGCGCGGTGTTCAATGTGAATATCAGACGGTACAAGAAGTTACATTATTACCGATTCAATTAAAACAGCTCAATTTCAAAACTCATCCATCGGCACATATGCATTTAAATCAAAATGCTACATTGAGCTTAGGATTTGAAATTTTTTCGAATAAGCACGCTTTACTCAAAAATGAAACTTTGCCGATCTTTTTAGACGCTATTTCTAATTTTCCTTTGCAGGTTTTGGATAGTATTTTTAAATCCACTACAAGTTTTTCGATTCGTGTAGGGCAGCACATTTTTGATATTGCCAATCCATTTGAAATTATGGGCTTTGATGAAGTTCAAAGTGTTCTACCTATCGATCAACATACACATCATGCATATCGTTTACTGATGGAATATTTTTGTGTTCCTGAAAAATTCAATTTTTTAAATCTAAATCTAGATTTCATTAAGTTTTTAAGTTTAGAACATAGTGAATTTGATGTTCAAATGCACTTTAAACTCAATTTAAATGATCAAGCAGCGATTCGAAATTATTCTGAATTAAATGCGGCAAATTTTAAATTGTTTGCTACACCAATTGTTAATCTTTTCAATAAACAAGCAGAGCCGCAAAAGATTAATCATAAGCGAATGGAATATCCATTGGTGACAGATGCACACCATCCTGAATATTTTCAAGCCTATAGCATTTTAAAAATGAATATGGTGCGTGAAAAAAGTAACCAAGATGAAGTGTATTATCCGGTACTGCCTTTTTTTGCAATGAGTCATTATCATCAGGATAAAGTGCAGTTTTTTTATAGTTTAAATCCGCAGCAGATGAAGAATAAACATCAGGAATTAAACTATTCAATCATATCTCGTGCTTTAGACCCACATAGCACTCAGTCCGATTTTATTAGTACTGAACTACTATGTAGTAATCGTGAGTTACCTTACGAAAGTTATAATAAAGATCAAAATGCATTAACTCTGAATGATAGTAATTTGGCCCGTCGTGCCCTGATGCTCAAACGACCGTCGTTACCGTATTATTTTGAGCAAAATAAACAAGAACAGTGGCGGGTCATTTCACATTTATCTTTGAATAATATGTCTTTAACGAAAGGCGATACGGTCTCTCATATTAAAGAACTTTTGGAATTGTATAATTTACCTAAATCGAAAGAAAACCAAATTATTATCGACTCCATAAAAAATATTCAGTTTTCTACCACACAGAAACTTGTAGATAGTAAACCGTTTCCATTATTTGTCAGAGGTTTAAAAGTACAGATCGATATCGATGCGGATATATTTAGAGGGCATAGCCTGTATATATTTAGTCAATTGCTAGCCCATATCTTTAATTTAAAAGTCAATATGAACAGCTTTGTCGATGTCTCGGTTTTTGATGCAAATAGTCAACAGGAGTTATACCAATGCGTGCAGAACGTTGGTGGCAAGAAAGCTCTGTAATTGACGGACTTTTCCAAGAACCGAAAGCCTACGAGTTTGTTCAAGCTACTCGTTTGTTAAGACATGCACCTTATGGAGCAGCTCAGGTCCATTGGGCCAATGACTTTGAGTTTAATAGTTCACTTAATTTGAACTTCCCGAACACTGAAATTGAAAGTTTAGAGTTCAACGATGAGAAAGTTGAACTGACAAATTTAATGGTGGGTTTAACGGGTATTCAAGGTGCATTACCTTATAGCTATACCAATAAGATTAAGCTCAGCGGGCGACATCAGCGACACGAAACACAAAAGTTTTTAGGGCTGTTTAATCATAAATTAACAGCACATTATGTTGATGCCAGTTTAAATTATCATTTACCTATTCGTTATGAAATCGAGCAGGATAATCACTATCTTGATATTTTACATGCATTAAATGGTTATATCAGTAGCCAGCATGATCAGCCAGATTTAGATGATTATTTTGCTGAATTCTCAGGTTTAATGCAGGGGCAAAACAATACAGCTTATGCATTAAAAACCATGCTGAATTGTATCTTTAAGCAGAAATTTGATATTCGAGAATTTATCCCTGAAACTTTTGTATTTGAAGAAGATCAGAGAACATGTTTAGGTGGATCTCAGCCGAGCTTATTGGGGCTGAATACTTTTTGTGGTGAGAAGATTCAACAGATTGACGAAAAAATTGAAATCGTGATTGGACCTTTAAATCATGAAGATTATTTAACATTTTTACCGAATCAGGCACGCAGCCTAAAATTAAAACAAATGATTCAAACTTGGTGCAGTCCAACATTAATGGTGGATGTGCGCTTAATTTTACAAAAAGAAGAAATAAAACCGGTGTGTTTAAATTCTTTGAGCGGAATTGGTTTAGCTCAGGGAGCATTTTTACAGCCGAATAAACAGGTCGATAATACAGAAACCTGTTATGCCTTAATGGGGAATTTATAATAATGCTGAAATTAATAATTGGAACCTTTAGTACGCTTTTTGTTTTGTGTACTGCTTTCGTGATTTTTTACTGGCGAGATACAGGCTATGACCCGACAGCTTTTGATCTGGTCACCTATTTTCTACTTCTTCCTGTCGCTTTATGTGCAATTATTTTGTCGCCTTATTTGATTTATAAGGGCATTCAATATCAAAAAGAAAAAAAACTTGAAGCTGAAAAACGTGCAGAAGAACAAGCTGAGCAACAACAACTTGAGGCCATTGAACAAGCAAAACCGAAGCCTGTCGATGTACAGCAATTTCGTTTAAATGTTTATTCTTCAGCAGCTTGGCATAGTTTTGGTGAAAACGAACAAATTATCCAAGATATTCAACAATTCAAAAGTCCTGAACTCGATGATAAATTATTCAATGCATACGGTTTGCCTGTTCTTTCATTTCGAATCAAAGATTTAGATGAACTCACCAATGAAGAAGCAGATGATGAATTTAGTGCCATCACCATGCGTGAAAAACGAATCCAGTCACTTATTCAGCAACAACTAGAGCAACACGTTGAAAGTCTATTTTTAATTGCTGAGCATCTGAAGAAATCAGCACTCTTTTATGATAGTGAATTGGCATATCAGTACCGTATGCATCCGGGTTGGGTGGATCCAGATTATACGCAAGATGAACATCCAGAACATTTGGCGAACACTGCACAGCAAGTTTCACGTCTAAACCGTTTAAATGTCCATATTTTGCTTGCTGATAATTTGATTCATCAATGGAATGATGACTATGCAAATGTAATTCAGCAGTATCTTTCTGACGGATTTTCGATCATTCCTGAACAAATTCATATCGAGCCACATTTTATCGGCACTCAAGTCGCTTATTCAGAATGGTTAAGCATTTTAGAGATGATTTCAAAACAAAAGTTTGAAGTCAGTTTGATTCTCAATGCTGACTCTGAAATCGACCAAGAATGGATTGATGAAAAGATGTGGTTACAAGAAAAATACATTGCTGCAGAGTTTGCATCGAGTTGGTGTTTGGCTGCTTCAGACGTTCAAGTTCGAGGTTTAACTCCAAATAAAGTGCTACAAGTGGTGGCACATGAGCCTGAGTTGAAACGTAATTTAGAGCTTAAAGCATTGAATAATTTAGATCAGTATGATCAAGAACAACCCTTTTTATTGATGTTAGATGATGCAACGGATATGAAAGTGGTGAAAAAATTACAGTATAAATTTAATGAAACCGCGATTGAAACCTATCATTTTTTATATACAAAACAGAATCTTGGAAATACCCAGCAATTGGCAAAAATTTTTGGATTCATGTTGGGTATGCACTTGCCAGAAGAGTTAACTGCCATGATTTATAGCACAGACCAAGAATCGACATTTGCTTTTATTCAAGCATTTTCAGTAGAAGATGAACTTGAACAAGAAACTGTTTAATTAGAATTAAGACGAAATTGAGAACATTGTGAACACACTATTTTATACGATCCTCGGTTATGTTTGGCAGTACGTCACCAATCCTAAAGCGATGGTGGCTTTGTCATTTTTTGTGGCTATTGTTGCCATGCATAATTCGATTCCGCAAAAGACTTTTTACATTATGGTTGCTGTTTATATTCTCGGATTAATTCTGTGGGGTATTTATGAGTTAGTACAACATTATCGTCATAAACAGCAAGGCGAAGAGCTTGCTGAGGCGATTACCAAAGATAATGAAGCTGAATACGGCAAACAAAAGAATAAAGAAGAACTTGCGCTGATAAATCAGCAAATGAAAGACTCGATTCAACTTATCCGTAAATCAAAACTTGGCGATAAAAAGGGTAATGCAGCGCTATATGAATTGCCTTGGTACATGGTGATTGGTAACCCAGCAGCGGGTAAAAGTTCGGCAATTTATAATTCTGGCCTTAGATTTCCATTTGAAGAAACTCATCAGAAAATGGTGTCGGCAGGTTTAAGTGGTACTCGTAACTGCGATTGGTTTTTCTCTACAGATGGTGTGTTACTCGATACCGCAGGTCGATATTCTGTTTATGCCGAAGACCATTCTGAATGGTTAGGCTTTTTAAATATTCTAAAGAAAAACCGTTCTAAAGCGCCGATTAATGGTTTAATCGTAATTGTTTCTGTGGCGGAGCTTGTCAGTCAAAGCCCTGAAAAATCAATCAAATTAGCCAAAAACTTACGCGCACGTATACAGGATTTGACTGAACGTTTAGAAATTTTTGCGCCAGTGTATATCGTTTTTTCAAAAATGGATTTGATTGCCGGCTTTACTGAATTTTTTGATTGTTATGATAAGGATGAATTTGATCAAGTTTGGGGTGCAACACTGCCTTATGATCCAGACTCATCTGAGCATGCCGTTGAGATGTTCGAAAAGCATTATTCAATTTTATACGATGGTTTGAAGAGCGTCAGTACGACACACTTGAGTCGTCGTCATTCGCAAAATATTTCTCCAAGTGTAATGACATTTCCACTTGAGTTTAAAAGCTTAAAGCCAGTGTTAAAAACTTTTATTGGTACGTTGTTTCAAGACAACCCTTATCAGTTTAAACCGGTATTCCGTGGGTTCTATTTCACCAGTGCGTTGCAAGAAGGTGTGATTGAAAGTCCAATGACCGAGCAAATCGCTGAAGATTTTCATTTAGTGAAAAGTACCGATAGTGAGTTTGGCATTCCTACAAATTCTGTTTCGCAAGACCATGGTTATTTCTTAAAAGGACTCTTTTCAACCGTCATTTTAAAAGATAAAAATCTAGTTAAACAACATATCAATCCTGCACGTAAACGTCAGCGCTTTATGGCATTTATTGCTGCATTGTTATTGGTTGCTGTGGTGCTTGGGTTATGGGTTTGGTCGTATCGTAATAACCAACAACTCGTGGCGGAAGTTCAAGCTGACTTAGACAAAGTTGTGCAAATGGAAAGCCGTAGCGGAAGTGAGCTTTCGACTCAATTGGATGCATTGCTGATATTACAAGGGCATTTACAGCAGCTCGATCACTTTGATGAAGATCGTCCTTTGAAATACAGCTTTGGTTTATACCAAGGGAATAAAATCCGTGAAAAACTTAAAGTTGAGTATTTACGTGGTATTCAACAAATTGTATTGGCACCATCTCAGCAAAATATGGCGCAGTACTTACAACGCGTTAAAGCCAATGAAGCGACGTTGAAAGAAAATCACGTCAATGTGCAAATCACTCAAGCTGTGAAATCAAATCAGCCCTATTTAGAACCATCAGATACTAACCCTCAGGATGCATATAATGCACTGAAGGCGTATTTGATGATGAGCAATCATAAATATATGGAATCGAGCCATTTGAGTGACCAAGTTACTCGTTTCTGGCGTTCATGGTTAGATTCAAATCGCGGTCAAATGCCACGTGGGGAAATGATTCAAAAAGCTGAACAAGTTTTATCTTATGCGATGACTTTAGCTGCTGATCCTGCGTTCCCACAAATGGAATCTGATCCTTTATTGGTTGATCAAACACGTCAATTATTGACGGCTGTTACTATGGGTATTCCTGCACGTGACCGCGTTTATAATGAAATTAAAATGCGTGGTTCGGTACGTTTCCCTGCAGTAACTGTGAAGCAAATTTTAGGTGAAACAGGCCAAAACAGCATGTTAGGTAGTTATGCCTTGCCGGGTATTTTTACTTACCAAGCATGGAATGATTATGTAAAAGATGCGATTAACCAAGCTGCGAATAATCCGACAGATACCCAAGATTGGGTACTCAATACCAATCGCTCTGATGACCTGACGTTTAGTGGTAGTCCAGATCAGATCAGTAAACAGTTAACCGAACTTTATAAGCAGGAATATATCGCTGAATGGCGTAAATTTTTAAATGCTGTGCATTATGGAAAAGGTGCAGATGTTGCTCAGCAGTCACGTTTTATCGATATTTTAGGTGAACCTGAGAATTCGCCAATTCGTAAAGTGGTGGACCGTATTGCGAAAGAAACCAGTTGGGATAATCCAATTGTTCAAGCAGAACTGGCTGCGCCTCAGAAAGGTTTTATTGCGTGGTTTAAACGTAAAGTCCTCAGCCGTGATGATGCGCAGCAGGCACAGCAAGTTGCTTCTAAAGCCGGTCAAGGTGTTATTGCAAAAGAGTTTGATGTGTTCTATCAATTGGTTCGTAAGCGTGATGATCAGCAAAACAAATCTATTTTAGATGAATACATGCTGTCTTTGAGTCAAGTACGTAGTAAGTTCAATGATTTGAAGAGTGGCGGTGATATGGGACCTGCAAGCATGACATTGGTGAAACAAACCATCAATGATCAAAGCTCAGTCTTTAATAGCACACAAAAATTCGTAGATGAAAAAATGTCTGTGGGTCTGAATGAATTAGATCAACAGTTGATTCAAAAACTCTTTATGCAGCCGGTGACTCAGTCATTTGAAGTTCTTTTGATTCCAGCTCAAAACGAAATTAATAAGTTGTGGGCAATGCAGGCGTATCAACCATTTACAACCAATCTTGCACCTAAATATCCATTTAATAGCAATGCTACTTTACAAGCGACCAGTAATGAAATTAGCCAAATTTTTGGTGAAAACGGAAGTATCGCTCGTTTTGTAAAAGAATATTTGGATCCATTGGTGATTCGTCGAGGCTATACCTTAACCACGAAAACATGGAAAGATTTGGGCATTGGTTTAAATCCACAATTTGTAGCGAACTTCCAACGCTATGTTGCGCCAAGTAATGGCGTTGCTACAGGGGAATTGAGTCAAGCAGCACCTGCGGCAACCAATCAATCGAACTTCCAGTTCTTCCCATTAGAAAATACACAGTTGCTTTCATATACCATTGATATTGATGGTCAGCGTATGGTGTATGAAAACGGTGTTCAGCAATGGGTGAACTTCGTTTGGCCAAATAAAGGGGCAATTCCGGGTGCACGTATTACTGCAATTGACTTGGAAGGTCAAACGCATACGATTTTTGATGAGCCGGGTGAATATGGTATTAACCGATTGGTTGAAGGCGCTCAGCGTACACAAAATGGTAATTCATTTGAAATGGTGTGGCGTAGCAAACAAAATCCAAAAGTGTTTGTTAAAGTGAATTTCCGTTTAATTAGTGGTAACGCATCTGGCCCAACTACAGGTTCAGGCTATTCAGGTATGACTCTTGTTGATCAAGTGGTGACGAATAAAGGTGTTCGTGTCGTCGCAGCGCAAACGATGCCTGCAGGACAAGCGCCTGTAGCGCCAGCGACTTCACCGATGAGTGTTGTACAAGGAACAGCAACACCATGATGATGAATTTAAAAATGAGAGCGGTGGCATTCGTGCAAAAGAACAAGGAGTGTGACGATGTATGAAGTGAGAACGACACCGCTGTTTTATGGAAAATGTCCAGCTCGTGGTGACTTCTTAAAGAGCCGTGAACAATATTCACTGATTCAGTTAATCGATCAGTGGATCACGGAGGCGCTTGAGTTCGCTATGCGTTCAGACAATTTTAATGCAGCGTATAACTCACTGCCTTCATTAGATTTCTTTATTGCCAGTCCAAAAGATAAGCGTTTTTTGGTTGCCAATTTGATTAGTAGTGAAGACAGTTCAAAGCGTCAATTTCCAATGGTGCTCGCTCATCTGCTAGAAATCGATGATCCTTTCGATAATATTTTGTATGCACCATATCGTTATAAACAAACCTTAATTGACTTATATCAGCGTAACCGAGTGATGCGTTCTATTCGCGATCCCGATATTTTGCTCGATAAATTAGGCAAACTGAATAACGAAATTCAAGTGTTCGGGACAGAAGAAACCTCTTCTTTTTATGAGCATCATACGTTGCATTCATTTGCACGTTTATTGAATTTTACGCCTTATCAGTTGGCGCAAAGCATGATTGGTCTCGGTTTGCTGCTACAACCGATTATTCATCAGGGCACGTCTCGGTTGAATAAAGTGTTGATTTTACCAATTAATAATATTAGTTACTGCTATGAAATTGCGGCTTTTTGGGTCAACCTAATTAGTCGTTTTGTCGAAAACCAAGATGCTGAGTTACTCATTGGCATCCTACACAGTGATTCACCTGTTTTACTGTTTGGTTTTCAAGGTGCTGATATTACTGCACTCAGTGATGTTTTTACCCAAAATATGCAAAGTGATCATTGGGTTTCCCTGATCGATGCCAGTTGGATTGATCCTTATCTTGAACAAAATGCAGGCTTAGCCGTTTTGGAACAGTCTTTGAGTGAGCGTCAGATCAGCCTTATTCATGGCATTAAACTTTTTAGACAGACTTTTATAGAAGAATAATGATGCAAAGAATCTTACCAATGTTGCCCAAATTTATTGCGAGTGTATGCATTTTAGGTTGTTCGACTTTGCTTTGGGCAGAGCCTATTGTGATTGAAGGTGCTGTACCGAATGAAGCAACCAAGCAAGAAATATTAAATAAAGCCTATTTGACCTATGGTCAGGCAAATGTGGTTGATAAAATTCAGGTTCGAGCGGTTACAGCACCTAATGGTTGGGGTAATAGCGTAAGCCAAATGATTAATGACGACTTAAAAAAAGTAAAACAGGGGAAACTCTCTGTACGCGGAACGCAAGTCGATTTAAGTGGAAAGATGTCAAATCAAAATGATATCCAACCTACGACCACCAAGTTTCAGTCTTTGGTCACAGCACCTTTTCGTTTCAATGCACAGCTTTCTGTCAATCAGGCTGAGCAGGCCATTATTGATGCGGCTTTACGTAATCGTATTATTGAATTTGAATCTGGAAGCACGATTTTAGCACCATCTGGGGTACAGATCTTAGATGAAATGGTTATCGCACTGAATCGCGTCGGTGGGAAAAAAGTACGAATTATTGGTCACACAGACAGCTCGGGGAATCCTGAGAAAAACTTAAGTTTAAGCCAAGATCGTGCTAATGCAGTTAAAAACTACCTGATTTCAAAAAATATTGCAGCGGCGAACTTAAGTACTGAAGGGATGGGCTCAAATAAGCCTGTGGCAGACAATGCTACGCCTGAAGGCCGTAAGAAAAACCGTCGTATTGAGTTTGAAGTGCTGTAACTATTTCAACTTAACTACAACGGCTAATGCAACGAATGAACCCAGTGTATCTAGACTGGGTTTTTTTTATGCCAATTGATTCAGTCAATTATTTGATAACTGAAATCGACATTTTTTAAAGCAACAGAGCGAAAACAAAATAGGAACATATTTTGAATTGGGATGATGCTATTAATTTTTGCATTATATACCACTAAAGCATTCATATTTTGAGCAATAAAACAGTGGATTCTAAAATCAATTAAGGTTAAAACATAAGAATCAGTTTTGGATATGCGTTTCATATCTACTGCTTTCAACCTTGCCGATGAAGAATAATCACTTTTGACATGGTGCAAAGTTTTAAAAAATCTGCAGGACAGTGCGGAAAAACAACAACTCAATATGGATGAATGTGGGAGCAAAGAATGCTTGGTAATATGATGTTTAAACCGCTTTTGATTAGTAGCATGATTGAACATGCAGGTCGCTATCATGCGGATAGTTTAGTCATTTCAAAAAATACAGACACGACGATTACGAAAACCACTTGGGGTGATGTCCATAAAAATTCAAAACGATTTGCTAATGTTCTTGCTTCACTCGGTTTAAATTTAGGAGATCGTGTTGCGACCATCGCTTGGAATAACCATCGTCACTTAGAGTCTTGGTACGCTATTTCAGGTAGTGGTTATGTATGTCACACCATTAATCCGCGTTTATTTCCAGAACAATTAATTTTTATCATCAATGATGCCGCTGACCGCGTGATGTTATTTGATAAAACCTTTTTGCCTTTAATCAAAGCAGTAAAACCACTATTAAAATCTGTTGAACATTTTATTTGTTTAGATGCACCGGATGCAGCAATTGTCGAAGCGGTGCCAGATGTTAAATTTTATGATGAACTTATCGCGGGACAATCTGCAGACTATACATGGCCAGAATTAGATGAATTATCGGCTAGTTCTTTATGTTATACCTCGGGTACCACAGGCAATCCAAAAGGCGTGTTGTATAGCCATCGTTCAACAGTCTTACACAGTTATGCGATTTGTATGCCGGATTCATTAAATATCTCAGCGCGAGATATTATGATGCCTGTTGTGCCGATGTTCCATGTCAACGCATGGGGTACGCCATATGCTGCGGCAATGGTGGGATGTACTTTAGTGCTGCCAGGCCCAGGTTTAGATGGAGCAAGCCTGACGCAAATGATTGATGACTATAAAGTATCCGTTGCATTGGGTGTTCCAACGATTTGGCAGGGTTTAATTAATGCTGCGCAACAAGCGGGTAGTCAGCTTGAAAGTTTAGTGCGTAATGTGGTTGGTGGATCTGCTTGCCCACCTGCGATGTTAAAAGTGTTTAAAGAACAATTTAACTGTGAAACGATTCATGCTTGGGGAATGACCGAAACCAGTCCATTAGGTTCTTCAAACCAATTTAAAGCCAAACATTTGTTATTATCTGAAGAAGAACAATTACAAGTACGATTGTCACAAGGTCGTCCACCATTCGGGGTCGATTTACGTATTACCGATGAAGAAAACGGTACACACGAAGTTGCACGTGATGGCGAAACGACGGGTAATTTACAGATCCAAGGGCATTGGATTATTGGCAATTACTTTGGCAAAACAGAATCTGCATTAACCTCAGATGGTTGGTTTGATACCGGGGATATTGCAACCCTGAACGAAGATGGTTTCTTAAAAATTAGTGACCGTTCAAAAGATTTGATCAAATCGGGCGGTGAATGGATTTCTTCCGTTGAGTTAGAAAATTTAGCTATGGGACATCCTAAAATTGCTATGGCGGCAGTGATTGCAGCAACCCATCCGAAATGGGATGAGCGTCCTGTTTTGATTGCAATTAAAAAGCCAGATGTCGATTTATCTGATACAGAAATTTTGGATTATTATGCAGATAAAGTTGCTAAATGGCAGGTGCCAGATAAAGTGATTTTTGTGGATGCTATTCCTTTGAGCGGAACAGGTAAAATGCTGAAAAAAGATCTACGTGAGCAATTTGGTGCTGTACTACTTGAAAGCTAACTTAATATAAGTCACTAACTAAATGTTGGTAAGGAGCAAAACGCAAAGGTATGTTACCTTTGCGTTTTTTATAAAAACTTAAATTTTGATAAATACCATATTCTTAATATGAGGTTTTTAAATAAATTTTTTTCAACGAATCCATAACCAAGTTCAATGAATAATCTAGCCGTGTTGGGTCGCATTCAATTCAATAAAAGCGTAAATTGATGAGGCATCCACCGTTAAACCACCTTTCTTATGTTTCCAGTTTGGATCTTGTTCACTTTAATGGCTGCTTTTATGCAGTCATGGCGCAATGCATTTCAAAAACAACTCAGTACCACTGTTGATGTGTATGGTGTCACCCTTGCACGGTTTATTTTTGGACTCCCATTTGCCTGCATTTATTTATATGTGCTGTACCAACAACAGCCTGTGACTCAGGTGACCACATTTACAACTATGTTTTGGGTCTATGTGGTGATTGCAGGACTAAGTCAAATTTTAGCGACGATTTTAATGGTCTTGCTTTTTAAGCAAAAGAATTATGCCATCGGCGTCGGTTTAGCGAAAAGTGAAGCCATATTTGCGGCCATAGTGGGGGTGATTTTCTTAAGTGAACATTTAAGTTTATTTGGTTGGATTGGTGTTTTGGTTGGTGGCATAGCCGTTTTTCTTTTAAGCAAAGGTTCTCAACGACAAAAGTTATCTTTGCCAACGTTATGCATCGGTGTAGGGAGTGGATTAAGTTTTGCAATTACCTCTTTATTGGTTCGTGAAGCCAGTTTAGAGCTAAGCGATATACCGACTTTGCATCGTGCGGCGTGGGTGTTGTTGAGTGTAATTGGCTTTCAATGTGTGATTATGCTGCTGTACCTCAGTCTATTTAGCCGTAAAACGCTCATTGCTATGTGGGATAGAGTCGGTCTGACCTTTCGCGTTAGTGTCTGTAGCTTTCTAGCGTCTTTGGGCTGGTTTACTGCTATGAGTATGCAAACGGTTGCGATTGTCAAAACCTTAGGTCAAATCGAAATCTTATTTAGCCTCTTAATCTCTGCATATTTCTTTAAGGAAAAACTCGCAAGAACCGATCATTGGGGATTAGCCTTAGTGGTGATTGCGGCCATTATGGTGATTTGGGCTTAATGTGTGCTTTAAACAATCATGAAGGCAAATAAAGGCCGAATTTAAGTCAGTTTTTCGAATATATTTTTAATTAAAATATGAGAAATATTCCATGTCCACTAGGATATTGATTATGGAATTGTTTATGATTTAAAGGATGACTAAACTTTGAACATGATTGAAAATGTTCAAGTTGTATATTTATTTTTCGAATTTTAGCGTTAATTTTTTTTAATTATTTTTTATTTATATTGCTAATATAAACAATGTATTGATGGGAGGGCTTAAATTTGGAAATACTCATACAAACATTATCCTTCCCAGCATTGTTAACTATTTTAGCTTCGGCTTTAGGTTGTGGACTGCTCATCGGTTTGGAGCGTCAACGTAACAACAATTTGGACAGTGAACAGAGTTTTGCTGGTTTACGCTCATTTACCATTTGCGCGCTGTTTGGAGCATTGTGTTTTTTAATCCATTTAGCTGTTGGTGTAATCGGTGCAATTGTCGTCAGTATGTATAGCTATTATGGATTAAGCCAGCAAAAACAAGATATTGGCACAACCACAGAACTTGCTTTTGTTATGACCTATTTAATCGGCGCTGCTTGTGTATTTAATATTCCATTGGCTGCGTGTTTGGCTGTGGTGCTGACCCTCATATTAGTTGGAAAGAAAGGCTTACATCATTTTGCAGCGCATTGGATCAAAGACTATGAGTTAAGAGATGGAGTCTTTTTACTGGCATTGATCCTAATTGCCTTACCTTTAACTCCGAATCAAGCCTATTGGGGTTCAGTATTAAATCCCTATGTGATTTTAAAATTACTGATATTGATCTTGGTGGTGCAGTCATTAGCGCACATCGCCAAGCGGCTTCTATCTTCTGATAAAGCGATTATCTTATCGGCCTTGGCATCAGGTTTTGTGTCTAGCACAGCAACAATCGCAAGCTTAGGCATGGAAGTACGAGCAGGAAAAGCCAATGCCAAAAGTAATGCAGGGGCAGGACTTTTTTCATGTGTTGCGACATTGGTTCAACTTTTGATCATTGTCCTTGGGGTGAGTTTTGCTTGGTTTAAAATATTAGTTATACCAAGTATCATCGGCATCTTGATATTGGTCCTTGCTGCGTTATATCTGATTTATGGCTCATCTCAAGTTCAGCATAATAAAGAGTCAGAACCTGAAATGCTTCGTGTAGAGGCGAATGAAACAGTGCCGTTAGAAAATACTGATAGTCGAATGTTTAGCTTAAAACAGGCGGCAATCATTGCCATCACGCTTACTTTGATCCAAGCACTTGTTTATGGATTAAATCTCGCTTTAGGTGATAAAGGCTTAATTTTAGGGACATTATTAGCATCACTCTTTGAAGTCCATGCAGCTATGGCAACCGTGGTGATGCAAGGTAATATCGACAATTTAACATTGGTTTATGCTGTGGTGATTGGATTATCAGCCCATGCGATTTCAAAATGTGTGAATGCATTTCTCACAGGTGGATGGAAATATTTTCTATATTTTGCACCAACACAGTTACTTCACATGCTGTGCCTAATCGCGGTTTTGTTATTCAGTTTAAGATAATCAGAGGCAATTAACTGCGCCATATTATTCATGACGCAATTGCATTAATTTGGCTTTTATTTGTGGCCAGCTGGTTGAAATCCAACATACCAGCGAACCGAATGTCACTAAAATGGCACCATGCCAAAAACTTAAACTCAGTGGTGTCTGTAAAATAAACATTGAAATTAATGAAGAAAAAATCGGACTAAAATACGATAAGGTCACCAATATCGTAATATTGCCTTTTATAATACCTACATTCCACGCTGCATAACCCAAAGCGGTTACAATGGACACGGTCAACATATACATACCGGTATGTAAGTCTACGGCAGGCATTCGCGGGATACCGTGAAATATTAACATTTTTAGCCATAGCACAATGGTGATCACGACGAAAAAGAATGAAATAGGGTTATGTCCATGACTGTATTTACGGGTAATCACACAGTAGAGTGACCATAAACTCGCGCCCATAAAAGCAAGAAAATAGCTTAATGGATTGGACTGAATGTTGGTAAAGACTGTAGACCAGTTAAAACTTCCGTTAACAGTTTGGATTAAAATAATGCCGCCCAAACTAATGGCTAAACCAATGATTACGAAAAAGTTAAACTTTAATTCTTTAAATAAGATTAACGCGGCAATTGTCAGACTCGGCCATAAATAATTGACCAAACTGATTTCAATCGCTTGTTGAGCTGTTTGAGCCAAAGCAATGGCATACGAAAAACACAACTCATAAATCACAAATAAAAGGGTGGCGTATATCAAAAATTGGCGCGGAACCAGTTTAAGGTTTGGAATTTTAAATAAGAGCAATAGAATAATTGCGCTCAAGGTATACATAAAGAGCACAGCAAGATCAGGGCCAATACTGAAACTAATTTTCTTAAGTAAACCAACAATAGAAGACCATTGTAAGATTGCACTGAATCCAATCAGCGTTGCAAGATTTTTGGACATGATTGCTCGAAGATTTCGCAAATGGCGAATGAATTTTTAATTTTTATTATAGTCTTTATTCAGTCGTTTAGTATAAGCGTGAAATTATCAAACTCTATTTAATTAAAAATATTTAGAGCTCGTCGTACGTCAAGAGCAGCATGGCGATGAACTAGGTTTAGGTTCTGGTTTATTAACACAAGATTTAAAACTTGGTCAATATATTCATACCTGTATTCGTGCGAATCCAAATTTACACTTAGCAAAGAGGGGGGGGAAGTCTGAGATTTTGATTGATAATGGCTCAGGAATGGCGAGTTTGCTTTCACATCTAAGGCAACGCGTCGCAACGGTGCACTATCAAAACAGGTTTATTTATGGTGAACGTCAACATGCTTTTGATGCAATTTTTGCTGATGAACTACATGAATTACAAAGCCAAGGTAAAATTGCAGAAATCGATCGGGTATTTTCTCGTGATGGATTTGCTGAAAAGTATGTGCAAGATGTCCTAGTTGTAAAAAAAGCTGAATTGATTGATTGGCTAGAGCAAGGGGCTTGTCTCTATATCTGCGGCAGTTTGAATATGGCCAAAGCGGTAGATGCCACTTTGCAAGGGCTTTGTTGCACAAACCTATCTGTAAAGGCTTTTTCAGCGATATAATTTTCAAATGAAGAAGCCTGCACACAAAATCTACCGCACAACCAATTGGCCCGCATATAACCGAGCACTTATGAGTCGCG
>NZ_VPCE01000021.1:0-49712 GCF_013418335.1 Acinetobacter sp. YH12145
GTAAATTTTCAGCGTTGCTGGCTCCCCGTCAGCCGGATTGGGTTGCATCGCAGGGGTGTCGAAAGAGTCAACTGCGGTCCAAAGCTGTTGGACTTGGGTGAAAAGGGCGTTTATTCTTCCTATACGTCGATCGATTGAATGAAGGACATATACAATCATTTCTCCGACATTTGGTTATGGAGCGAAAAGTTTCAATATCTTATCAAAACCAGGCAATCAATGCGATTAAGTTTTATTACGAACGTGTTTTGGGTGGACAACGGAAAACATATTTCATCGAAAGACCAAAAAAAGAAAAAACACTTCCTGTTGTGATGAGTGAAGAAGAAACCATTCGGGTACTACGCGCTATTGAAAACGTGAAACACAAGGCTATTCTGATGACTATTTATTCGGCAGGTTTGCGCATTTCTGAATGTATAAACCTGAAAATAAAAGACATTGACTCCAAGCGCATGCAAATTCGTATAGAACAGTCAAAAGGAAAAA
Source organism: Acinetobacter sp. YH12145 (assembly GCF_013418335.1). Taxonomy (NCBI): domain Bacteria; kingdom Pseudomonadati; phylum Pseudomonadota; class Gammaproteobacteria; order Moraxellales; family Moraxellaceae; genus Acinetobacter; species Acinetobacter sp. YH12145. Next base: position 490 of record NZ_VPCE01000021.1, read on the forward strand.
GAGATCGTTATACCATTTTATCTGAGAAAACATTAATTATTTTAAGAACATACTTTATGGAATATAAACCAAAAGATTATTTATTTGAAGGTCAAAAAGGTGGCGCATACTCAAGCCGAAGTATTCAAAACATTTTTAAAGCAGCTGTTTTAAAAGCAAAGATTCAAAAGGAAGTTACTGTACATACCTTACGACATAGCTTTGCAACGCATTTGCTTGAGAATGGTACGAGTTTACGTTATATTCAATCGTTGTTAGGTCATTCAAGCAGTAAAACAACTGAGGTTTATACACATATTACCACCAAGGGAATGGAACAATTAAAAAGTCCGATGGATTTGTTAGATATATAGAAAGGATTTGTATATTTGAGCAAAACTTAACAAAAAGCACTATGAATATAAATCCTTTTGAGAGAGTAGAAACGAACGGTAAACGGTTGAAAACGGATTTGTCACTGATAATGAAAGGTTTAGCAAAATAAGATATAGTGGATATATACGCCATTTGGCGTATAGCCACTTGTTATGTGCCATTTTTGAATGACAATGCGAATAGATAGAGACAAACAAATGAATTTACTTAGTGATAAGAACGTTGCAATAATTGGTGGTGGACCCGTTGGACTGACTATGGCAAAATTATTACAGCAAAACGGCATAGACGTTTCAGTTTACGAAAGAGACAACGACCGAGAGGCAAGAATTTTTGGTGGAACCCTTGACCTACACAAAGGTTCAGGTCAGGAAGCAATGAAAAAAGCGGGATTGTTACAAACTTATTATGACTTAGCCTTACCAATGGGTGTAAATATTGCTGATGAAAAAGGCAATATTTTATCCACAAAAAATGTAAAGCCCGAAAATCGATTTGACAATCCTGAAATAAACAGAAATGACTTAAGGGCTATCTTGTTGAATAGTTTAGAAAACGACACGGTTATTTGGGATAGAAAACTTGTTATGCTTGAACCTGGTAAGAAGAAGTGGACACTAACTTTTGAGAATAAACCGAGTGAAACAGCAGATTTGGTTATTCTTGCCAATGGTGGAATGTCGAAAATAAGGAGCTTTGTTACCGACACGCAAGTTGAAGAAACCGGTACTTTCAACATCCAAGCTGATATTCTTCAACCGGAAATAAACTGTCCCGGATTTTTTCAGCTATGCAACGGCAACCGATTAATGGCGGGACATCAGGGCATTTTATTGTTTGCCAATCCCAATAATAATGGTGCATTGTATTTAGGAATTAGTTTTAAAACGCCCGATGAATGGAAAAATAAAATTCCCTTAGATTTTCAGGACAGAAACAGCGTTGCCGATTTTTTATTGAAAAGATTTTCCAAATGGAGTGAAGTTTACAAACAATTAATACGTTCGGTATCAACATTTCAATGCTTGCCCACAAGGAAATTTCCTTTGAACAATGATTGGAAAAGTAACCGTCCATTACCCATAACAATGATTGGCGATGCTGCTCATTTGATGTCGCCTTTTGCAGGACAGGGTGTAAATACGGGATTATTGGATGCTTTGATATTGTCTGAAAACCTTACAAACGGAGAATTTACAAGTATTGAAAATGCCATCGAAAACTACGAACAACAAATGTTTGTTTATGCAAAAGATACGCAGGACGAATCGACAGAAAACGAAACCGAAATGTTTAGTCCCAATTTTTCGTTTCAAAAATTATTGAATCTATAAACAGTAAGAAAAAACGGCTACTAACAAGCAGTTTTGCAATAGTGGGGCAGAAGTGCAAAATTGAACTTGTGTGCTTCTATCAACTTTTGTACATTAGCTGCCAGTTTAAGATGGGTGCATTTGAGTATGCCCAAAGGAGCCCGCAAGTATGCGCAGGACGAAGCCAGTAGCCGCGCCGATGGTGGCGCGGGTCTATCTGCGCGTCAGCACCGACGCGCAGGACTTGGAACGCCAAGAGGCGATCACTACGGCCGCGAAGGCCGCCGGCTACTACGTCGCCGGCATCTACCGTGAGAAGGCATCCGGCGCACGCGCCGACCGGCCTGAGCTGCTGCGCATGATCGGCGACCTACAGCCCGGCGAGGTGGTCATTGCCGAGAAGATCGACCGCATCAGCCGCCTACCTTTGCCCGAGGCCGAGCGCCTGGTGGCCTCGATACAGGCCAAAGGCGCACGCCTGGCCGTCCCTGGCGTGGTCGATCTATCCGACCTGGCGGCCGAGGCCCAGGGCGTCGCCAAGATCGTGCTGGAAGCCGTGCAGATCATGCTTTTTCGCCTGGCCTTGCAGATGGCCCGCGACGACTACGAGGACAGGCGCGAACGCCAGCGCCAAGGCATTGAGTTGGCCCGCCAGGCCGGGCGGTACAAGGGCCGCCGTGCTGATCCGAAGCGCCGCGCCCAAGTTGTCGCGCTGCGCAAGTCCGGCTACAGCATCAACAAGACCGCCGAGCTGGCCGGGTACAGTGCGGCCCAGGTGAAACGGATATGGGCCGAGGTCAGCCAGGCCGAAGCGAAGCAGCACGGCGCGTTCGTGGAGGACGCATTGACGGAAGCCGATGCCCTGGCCGCTGTCGGCCAGGATGAGCGCCAGGAGGAAAGGGCATGAAGAAGCCGAACCAAGACGACGAGCCGTTTTTCATCACCGAGGAGATTGCGGCCGAAATGATCGCCGGCGGCTATGAGTTCGAGCTGCCGCCCATTCCTTGCACCATCCGCCTACGCGACGTGCTGGAGCGCATGACCGATGCTGAGCTAGCATTGCAGCCGGGCGAGATCGCCGACCAGGAGCGTGAACGCTGCCGGCGCAAGCCGTGTTCAACCTCATGATCTGGTCATGGTATTTTTCATGGCACTGAGCCTGATAGTTCTTGCAAATTGTTGTCACTAAAGGGTTTTGTGTGCTTGTTTACAATCGAGTGGGAGTGACGGGCACTGGCTGGCAATGTCTAGCAACGGCAGGCATTTCGGCTGAGGGTAAAAGAACTTTCCGCTAAGCGATAGACTGTATGTAAACACAGTATTGCAAGGACGCGGAACATGCCTCATGTGGCGGCCAGGACGGCCAGCCGGGATCGGGATACTGGTCGTTACCAGAGCCACCGACCCGAGCAAACCCTTCTCTATCAGATCGTTGACGAGTATTACCCGGCATTCGCTGCGCTTATGGCAGAGCAGGGAAAGGAATTGCCGGGCTATGTGCAACGGGAATTTGAAGAATTTCTCCAATGCGGGCGGCTGGAGCATGGCTTTCTACGGGTTCGCTGCGAGTCTTGCCACGCCGAGCACCTGGTCGCTTTCAGCTGTAAGCGTCGCGGTTTCTGCCCGAGCTGTGGGGCGCGGCGGATGGCCGAAAGTGCCGCCTTGCTGGTTGATGAAGTACTGCCTGAACAACCCATGCGTCAGTGGGTGTTGAGCTTCCCGTTTCAGCTGCGTTTCCTGTTTGCCAGCCGGCCCGAGATCATGGGGTGGGTGCTGGGCATCGTTTACCGCGTCATTGCCACGCACCTGGTCAAGAAAGCGGGCCATACCCACCAAGTGGCCAAGACGGGCGCGGTCACCCTGATCCAGCGTTTTGGATCGGCGCTCAATCTGAATGTTCACTTCCACATGCTGTTTCTCGACGGTGTGTATGTCGAGCAATCCCACGGCTCAGCGCGTTTCCGCTGGGTCAAGGCGCCGACCAGCCCAGAGCTCACCCAGCTGACGCACACCATCGCCCACCGGGTGGGTCGCTATCTGGAACGGCAAGGCCTGCTGGAACGGGATGTCGAAAACAGCTATCTGGCCTCGGATGCGGTGGATGACGACCCGATGACACCCCTGCTGGGGCACTCGATCACTTACCGTATCGCTGTCGGTTCACAGGCGGGGCGAAAGGTGTTCACTTTGCAAACTCTGCCGACCAGTGGTGATCCGTTCGGTGACGGGATTGGCAAGGTAGCCGGGTCCAGCCTGCACGCCGGCGTGGCGGCCAGGGCCGATGAACGCAAGAAGCTCGAACGGCTGTGCCGGTACATCAGCCGCCCGGCGGTATCCGAGAAGCGGCTGTCGTTAACACGAGGCGGCAACGTGCGCTACCAGCTCAAGACGCCGTACCGGGACGGCACCACGCACGTCATTTTCGAACCATTGGATTTCATTGCAAGGCTGGCCGCCCTGGTACCGAAGCCCAGAGTCAACCTAACCCGCTTCCACGGGGTGTTCGCACCCAACAGTCGGCACCGGGCGTTGGTCACGCCGGCAAAACGGGGCAGGGGCAACAAGGTCAGGGTGGCTGATGAACCGGCAACACCAGCACAACGGCGAGCGTCGATGACATGGGCGCAACGGCTCAAGCGTGTTTTCAATATCGACATCGAGACCTGCAGCGGCTGCGGCGGCGCCATGAAAGTCATCGCCTGCATTGAAGACCCTATAGTGATCAAGCAGATCCTTGATCACCTGAAGCACAAAGCCGAAACCAGCGGGACCAGGGCGTTACCCGAAAGCCGGGCGCCACCGGCTGAGCTGCTCCTGGGTCTGTTTGACTGACGAGCCTGAAGGCCAACGATACCAATCAAAATGCTGCGTTCACAGCGCCGCGGCAGGGATCCGCCGTGCTGGTTGTCGGAAAAGGAGCCGCTAGTGGGAAAGAGGAGGGTAAATTTTCAGCGTTGCTGGCTCCCCGTCAGCCGGATTGGGTTGCATCGCAGGGGTGTCGAAAGAGTCAACTGCGGTCCAAAGCTGTTGGACTTGGGTGAAAAGGGCGTTTATTCTTCCTATACGTTGTCGGCAGCGGGCCAAAAAGGAATACGTCCATGCCCATCGAGGTGAAACCGGCTGTGAGCGCGGGTTCAAGCATATAGCCCGACAGGCGCGTATCCTTGCCGATCACGACACGATGGCGGTGGTCACCGCGACGAAAGACACGGCCAGCCGCCATGCCGACGCGCAAGGCGGTTTCCGCCGTCATCGCGCCTTCGTTGGCTTTGCCACGAATACCGTCTGTGCCGAAATATTTGCGCACCATAAGGTCGATTATCCTGTCGTCGGGTCGCCCTCAAAGGGGACATGCCTGCTGAACCGCGAATATAGAGAAATATCCCGAATGTGCAGTTAACGAATTCTTGCGGTTTCTTTCAGCGCCGCCAATACCGCCAGCCCGTCGCGCAAGGGGCGCGGCTCGTGTGTGCGGATGAAGTCAGCTCCACCTGCGGCGGCGGCAAGCTCTGCAGCGAGTGTCGCGGCCCCGACATCCCCCGGACCACGGCCTGTGAGCGCGCGCAGAAAGGATTTGCGCGAAACAGACAGAAGCACCGGCAAATCGAAGCGCAGCCGCAATTCATCGAACCGCGCCAGCACCGAGAGCGAGGTTTCGGGAGCAGCCCCCAGAAAAAACCCCATGCCGGGATCAAGGACAAGGCGGTTGCGTTTGATACCGGCACCCGTCAGCGCCGCGATGCGCGCGTCAAAGAACGCCGCAATGTGATCCATGATGTCGCCAGCGGGTGCCTCGCGCCGATCTGCCTGCCCGTCTTGCACCGAATGCATAACGACGAGTTTGGCAGATGATTTCGCCAATTGCGGATAGAACGCAGCGTCTGGAAAACCGCGAATATCATTGAGATAGGCCACACCACGCGACAAGGCATAGGCTTGCGTCGCGGGTTGATAACTGTCGAGCGAGACGGGAATGCCATCTGCCTTGAGCGCGTCCAGCACCGGCGCGATACGCGCGATTTCTGTGTCGGACGAAACAGGCGCGGCGTCGGGATTGCTGGATGCCGGACCGAGGTCGATCACATCTGCCCCCTCGGCCATCAGCTTACGCGCCTGCGCAATGGCTGCGTCTGGCGCCAGATACCGGCCTCCATCGGAGAAACTGTCCGAGGTTATGTTGACGATGCCGAAAATGATGAGCGATTTATTCATGGGGGCTTCTATAATAATAATAATCGAGCATGAGTCTCATACGGATGCTCGGGTCGAAAGGGAATCCCCAGGCGAGTAACCTGTTTGCGGTGATCCATTAGCTGCAGGAGCAGAATAGCATACATCTGGAAGCAAAGCCAGGAAAGCGGCCTATGGAGCTGTGCGGCAGCGCTCAGTAGGCAATTTTTCAAAATATTGTTAAGCCTTTTCTGAGCATGGTATTTTTCATGGTATTACCAATTAGCAGGAAAATAAGCCATTGAATATAAAAGATAAAAATGTCTTGTTTACAATATTGTGGGTAATATTAACCAAAGTGTTGAATCCTTGGTGAAGACTAGCCACTTATTGGCTCCTTTTCCTGAAGCCATGATCGATTCAGCATTCTTTGATCGCTTTCATGCCTATATCCCGGGTTGGGAAATTCCGAAAATGCGCCCGGAATTCTTTACCAACCGTTATGGCTTGATCGTTGATTATCTGGCTGAGTTCTTCCGGGAAATGCGTAAGCGTAGTTTTGCGGATGCCATTGAGAAGTACTTTAAGCTAGGGAATAACCTGAATCAGCGTGATGTGATTGCCGTTCGCAAGACGGTTTCTGGATTGATGAAGCTGCTCTACCCACATGGTCAATTTAACAAAGAAGATGTACGGCAATGCCTGGAATATGCGCTGCAGGTGCGCCGTCGGGTCAAAGAACAGCTGAAAAAAATTGGGGGGATGGAATTCTATGATGTGCATTTTAGCTATATCGACAATGACACCCTAGAAGAGCATTTTGTTTCGGTAAAAGAGCAGGGTGGAGGTGGACTTATTCCCGAAGGTCCTGCTAAACCAGGCTTCCTGTATACCATTGGCCTCAGTAATAAGGGCATGCCAGGCTTATACCGCTTAGAACTTCAAGTCACTAAAGGTTCAGGAAAATTGGCGACATCTGGCTTATGGAATTCAAGTAGTGCCAAAGAACAGGTCAAGATTGCTTTTGATTACTTCAAGGCCAATGCATCCCGGATCTCGGGGGGCAGTAAGGTGCTGGAACATGATTTCCACTTACATGTGGTGGAATTACAGAATACCGGCCCGCTCAGCCATCTTGCTCTGCCAAGTTTAGTGGCTTTCGCTTCTGGCCTCTTAGGACGATCGGTACAAAGTCAGATGGTGGTACTGGGTGATATGAGCTTGGGTGGTTCAGTGACACCGGTGGAAAGTATTGCCGAATGTCTGCAAGTTGCTTTTGATGCGGGTGCCAAGAAGGTTGCTTTACCAATGAGTAGTGCGGCAGATATCCCAACGATTCCTGTGGAACTGTTTACCAAGTTCCAGACCAGCTTTTATGCAGATCCGGTGGATGCGGTGTTTAAAGGGTTAGGGGTGGATTAATTTCATATCTGTCTGGAAGAGTTACAGTAGATTGTTTTAAATTCAGTTTCTCAAGTTAAACACCATGTTGTAAAAGCATAATACTGCCTCTTTTAAAGAGCTAGTATTTTAGGGGGGATTACCCTTCATTTTTTTTGATCAGATATCTGTTGTACTTTGACAGGATTTTGTTGATCTAAATATTTTTGATACCAAACACGCAATGTTTCAGGAGTACAACCGATTTTAGGATCAATAGCTGTGATTGCTGCCCAAGTAGAAGGATAATCTTTTTCAGATTCAATCAATAATTGAACCGCTCTTTCTCTGATTTCAGGGGGCAATTTTACTTTGCCATTTGTAAGGTAAAAGGGGTCAATTTTAGAATGCCGTTGACAATGTATCGCCTTTTGAGTTTGAAGCAATGTACAATGATAAGATTAACCCGTTAGGTCAGGTGGCCTAACTTAAATAAAAAGTCTCCGACAAACCCGGTACGGTTCACTATCTATTGTTATTCTTACCTGAAATTGATGTGAGCTTATAGAGACAAGGTAAATTTGCAAAAGTGCCGGCTATTCAGTGTTCATTGAATGTTTAATTTAATTTATTAAGCTTGACCTTGGAGTGGCTCTAAGCCTTATACTTGGTACAAATTTTTCGATTGTTATGATGATGCGTTCTACTACATGGATTACAGTCTTGGTTGGATTGTTCATGTTCCAAAGCTTTTGGAATGTGGCGGCGGCCTTTTGTGTCCATGAACAACAGCCTCAATCACAGCAGAGTTATCATTTTGGTCATCACCAAAATACCTTGTGTGCCAGCGATAGTCGTCAACACGATCATAATGGACAGTCAGAAAACATAAAAACATTCAGTAGCGATTTAGAAATCGGTGAAGATCATCAAGATCATCTACCATCGATGACGCATTTGATTGTACAAAATGAAAAAGTAGATGTGTTTCATCCAAGCTCTGAAGTTAAAGTGAATCCACAATTTCATTGGAAAAACAGCTATCAGGCTCCTGACCTGTTTCAACAAAGCCCACCTCCCGAATTTTCCCCGCTCATGGTGGGGTAGCCTAAAACATTCCCACCACTTTTATTATTTAAATAAGTGGGAAAAATCATGTCTTCACAATCAATTATACTCTTGCGTCATAGCTTGGTTGCTTGTATATGTGCAGCGGCTATGCAATATAGCTATGCTGAAAACGTTACCAGCTTTGAATCCGCTTTAGCAAAAGTACAAAGTTACCAGACTCAAGACAAGCTGTGGCAACAAGTTCAGCAAATATCTGAATTGAATATTCAGCAAAGTCGGTTATGGCAGAATCCAAGTATAAGTTTAGAACAGTCTGGCTTTGGCTCAGGTCAAGAACAGGAATTCAATGTTGGCGTTAGTCAACCTCTAGATCTATTTGGTCAGCGTAAGCTGAACCGGGTGATTGCCAATACCTCGAATCAACAAATCCAATTGCAACAGCAATTATGGAAGGCACAAAGCCAACTGATTGTTAAATTTGCATGGTCGCAATTTGCACTTGCTGAGGTTGAGCAGTCTGCTTATTCAGTACAGTTAAAAACAAGTAAAGCCAATCTGGACAGTGCCCAGAAACGCTATCAGGCAGGCAGTATTGCCCTGGTTGATTTTGAGCGTACCCAAATTGAAGCGCTAGAAATCCAACGACTTTATCAGCAAGCGATGCTGAATAAACAAGCTGCCGGTCGTCAGCTGTCTAATTTGTGGGGGGGAGAAACATCTTCACATCTTCAATTGAATAAAACCGCTATCCCTTGGCCAGAGCAAAGTCTCCAAACTGTGCAACGGTATATTGCTGAAGGGTGGCTAGAAAAATTCTATGCCTTGAACATTCAGCAATCGGATCATCAAATTGAAAATTTAAGAATTCAGGCACGTCCCAATCCGACTTTAAATGTAGGCATGAAACGTAGCAAAACCCCTAATGAAAGCAACGATACGACTTTGGCAATCGGCGTGGCTATTCCACTGAATATTTTCAACCGCCAGCAATATGCGATCCCGATGGTCCAGCAACAGCAAATATTGCTGAACCAACAGCAGCAGCGTGAGCTGAAGCAACAAATACTCAATATTGCCAACAGCGTGCATCAGCTCAAAGGTTTACGTAGCCAGTTCGATGCCACAACAGCACAAGTTACTTTGGCGACCAAAGTTCAGAGCCGTACTTTACAAGGGTTTCAGGCAGGGAAACTGTCCATTACCGACGTTCAGCAAGCAACCACCCAACTGCAGAATCTTCGATTGGGTCAATTACAAATTCTACGTCAAGCTTGGCAAACTGCCCTCGCAGCTGAGGCACTCAGTATTGGCACAAGTTATGAAGAAATTAGCCGTTCGGATGCCTATACACAACTGAATAAAAAGGCAGTCGAAGCATCGCAAAATTTAATCAATGGGGGAGCACGATAAAATGAACGCCAAGCAAAACGGAAAAATATCCCAGTCTCTCATGATTGCAATTTTGATTCTGATTACGGTCTTGGTCAGTCTGGTTATTTGGTTAAGTTCAAAAAAAACTGAATCTGAGGGGCATGGTCATGATGAGGGAAATGCCGAACATTCTGATGAAGATAGTTCTGAAGAAGGACATGCTGAAGAAGGCGAAATACAACTGACCAGCCAACAAATGGTTGAACAAGGTTTAAAAGTTGCTGTTGCATCCACAGGATTGGTTGAAAAGCTGACAACCCTGCCAGGTAAATTGGTGGTGAATACCGATCAACAAGCGCATATATCGCCTAATTTTAGTGGTCATGTCGAGCAGGTCAATGTGGCTTTAGGACAGAGCGTGCAAAAAGGACAAACGCTGGCTGTACTAATCGTGCCTGAACTGATCGACCAACAGGCAAATCTGCGTATGGCACAGGTGAATCTGGATTTGGCCCGTAAAGATTACCAGCGCGAACAGCAACTCTGGTCACAGGGGATTTCTGCCAAACAGGATTACCAGCGTGCCGAAAATGCCTACCGTCAAGCGCAGATTACTGTCCAGTCCTCACAAGCACGTTTAAATGCATTAGGTGCAAGTGGCAATAACAATGGGCGTTTTCTGATTAAAGCACCGATCTCTGGGGTGATCAGTCAAAAAGATATTGTGGTCGGTGAAAATGTGCAACTGGCTAATCAGCTCTTTGTCATTGAACAGCTGAAAGATTTATGGCTTGAGTTTAATTTGCCGAATCAATTCTCAGGTCAACTGCAAGCCGGGCAAAAAATTGACTTTAAAGTGAATGATTCAGATCAAATCTATAAAGCTACTGTACAAAGCTTAACCTCTCAGGCAGATGTACAAACAGGGCGTCTGGTGGTGCGCGCAAAACTCGATGCGCAAGCTACTGAGTTGCGTTCTAATGTGTTAGTGAGAGTGTTGATTCCGGAAGCTACAGCAAAATCAGCCCTTCGGATTCAAAAGTCTGCGCTGCAAAGTATTGAAGGTGAAGACAGTATTTTCATCGTAGATTCAGAACAAAAAGGTCAAGTCCACTTAAAAGCACAGAAAGTGCAATTGGGGCAGGCTTCAAGTGATGGACAATGGCTTGAAGTGATTTCTGGGCTGACTGAAGGGCAGAAGTATATCGCTCAAGGCAGTTTCTTGTTGAAATCTGAATTAGAAAAAGACGAGGCAGGCCATGAACATTAATTCTGATCTGCCAAAACCAGAAGGTTTATTCGAACGAATCATTCAGTTTTCCATACAAAATGCGATTTGGGTGTTGCTCTTTGTCTGTACCTGGATTGCGGTCGGGGTGTATAGCTATCAGAAACTCCCGATTGATGCTGTACCCGATATTACCAATACCCAAGTCCAGATTAATACTCAAGCCAAGGGTTTTACTGCGCTTGAAGTCGAACAGCGGATTACCTATCCCATTGAAAATGCCATGGCTGGCATTCCGGATCTGGAGCTTACCCGTTCCATATCCCGTTATGGACTCTCTCAAGTCACCATTGTCTTTAAAGATGGGACTGATATTTATTGGGCCCGTCAGCAGATTAACCAACGGATACAGGAGGCGCAATCTGAGTTGCCTGCACAAATCGCACCGACGATGTCCCCCGTTTCTACGGGTCTCGGTGAGATTTATCAATGGGTACTGAAGGCAGATCCGAATGCGAAAAAGCCGGATGGAACTGCATACACGCCGATGGATTTGCGTGAGATTCAGGACTGGATTGTGCGTCCTCAACTGCAACGTGTTAAGGGAGTTGCAGAGGTCAACAGTATTGGTGGTTTTGAAAAAACCTATGTGGTCTCTCCCGATTTAAACCGGATGCAGCAACTGAATATCTCATTAGAACAACTGCAACAGGCTTTAGCGCAAAATAATGAGAACCGAGGTGCAGGTTATATTGAAGACAATGGTCAGCAATTGACGGTACGTGTACCGGGTACATTCAATGGGCTTTCTGATATTGAGAACACCATGCTGGGTAGCCCAAATGGCAGCCCAATTCGGGTTGGTGATATTGCGCAAGTCTCTATTGGGCATGATTTAAGAACCGGTGGGGCAACCTATAACGGCAAAGAAACCGTTTTAGGGATTGCCATGATGGCGATGGGTGGAAATAGCCGGACTGTTTCTAAAGCTGTGGATGCCAAGCTTCAAGATATTCAGAATAGTTTGCCTAAAGGGGTAGTGATTGAAACGGTGTACGACCGTACTACCTTGGTTGAGAAGGCGATTAAAACCGTTCAGAAAAACTTGGTAGAGGGAGCAATCCTGGTCATCATCATTCTGTTCCTGTTTTTAGGGAATATCCGTGCTGCCTTGATTACTGCCTGTGTCATTCCACTCTCTATGCTGTTTACCTTAACCGGGATGGCACAGAAAAATATCAGTGCCAATCTGATGAGTTTAGGTGCACTCGATTTCGGCATCATTGTCGATGGTGCTGTGGTGATTGTCGAAAACTGTATCCGGCGTTTAGCCCATACACAGCAACTGTTAAAACGACCTCTCACACAAAGTGAACGCTTTAAGGAAGTTTTTCTGGCTGCCCGCCAAGCACGTCGTCCTCTTATTTTTGGTCAGCTTATTATTTTGGTGGTGTATTTGCCGATTTTTGCTTTAAGTGGTGTAGAAGCAAAACTATTTCATCCGATGGCTTTAACCGTTGTTCTCGCACTGGTGGCAGCTATTATTTTATCGATCACCTTTGTGCCCGCTGCAGTTGCTTTATGGGTTAAAGGGGAGATCAAAGAAACGGAAAGCCGTTGGATGATCTGGCTCAAAACCCGATATCAACAGATATTGGATGGAGCCTATCATTACAAAGCGGTGGTTTTAACTTTTGCCATTTGTCTCCTGGTCATTACGGGTCTGCTCAGCACGAAGATTGGCAGTGAGTTTGCACCCCAGCTGAGTGAAGGTGATTTTGCGGTACAGCAATTACGTTCTCCAAGCACAGGCTTGGAAGAGTCTTTACGTATTCAGGAAAATACCGAAAAGCTTTTACTGAAAAACTTTCCCGAAATTAAAGCTATATTTGCCCGTACCGGGACTGCTGAAGTGGCGACAGATGTGATGCCACCGAATATTTCCGATGGTTATATCATGCTGAAACCACGTGAGGAATGGCCAGATTCAAAAGAAAGCCTAGATGCACTTCGAACCCGAATGGAAGCTTATCTTGCGACAATTCCCGGCAATAACAGTGAGTTTTCTCAGCCTATTGAGCTACGTTTTAATGAACTGATTTCAGGTATACGCAGTGATGTGGGGGTGAAGGTTTTTGGTGATGACATGCAGGTTTTGAATACTGAGGCTGCAAAAATCGCGAAAATCATTCAGCAAGTCGCAGGTAGCAGTGCGGTGAAAGTTGAACAAACTTCGGGTCTGCCTTTACTCAATGTAGAGATTGATAAAGCTTTAGCTGCCCAGTATGGCTTGAGTGTGAAATCTATTCAGGATGTGGTGGCTGCAAGTATTGGTGGACAAAGCGTGGGAGAGATTTTAGAAGGCGATCGTCGTTTTGATTTTGTTATCCGTCTTGGAGAGCAAGACCGTAGTGTCGCATCTGTTTCCCAGTTACCTATTCAGCTTCCAAATGGTGGCAGTATTTTATTGTCGGATGTCGCGCAAGTCTCGACCATTGAAGGAATCAACCAAGTCAGTCGAGAAAATGGTAAACGCCGAGTTGTGGTTACAACGAATGTTGAAGGGCGTGATTTAGGGTCTTTTGTTTCTGATGTACAGACACAGCTCAAAGCATACACTTTGCCAAGTGGTTATTGGATAGAATATGGAGGTCAGTTTGAAAATTTGGCTTCAGCCAAAGCACGGATGCAAATCGTGATTCCACTGGCTTTAATCACTATCTTTATTTTACTGATGGCGGTCTTTCACAATGTCAAAGAAAGTCTATTGGTCTTTACCGGGGTACCCTTTGCCTTGACCGGTGGTGTGCTGTTCCTTTGGCTAAGGGATATTCCATTATCGATGTCAGCTGGAATTGGCTTTATTGCCTTATCTGGTGTTGCAGTCCTCAATGGACTGGTAATGCTGACCTTTATTAAGGAATTAAGGGACAAATATCCAGTGCATAAAGCCGTGTGGCAAGGGGCTATTTTGCGCTTAAGACCAGTGTTGATGACAGCTTGTGTGGCTTCACTGGGTTTTGTACCAATGGCGCTGGCAACCGGAACAGGGGCTGAGGTTCAACGGCCACTGGCAACCGTAGTGATTGGCGGGATTATCTCTTCAACATTACTAACTTTGGTGCTGTTACCCGTGCTTTATCGTTGGATAAATGAAAAGAAAGTTTCTTAATCCAATAGATTAGTCGATTTACAGCAGAGATATTGGCTGTTATCCAATATCTCTGCTCATCATAAATAGAATAAGGAAAATATTTTATGTCAGAACATCATGATCATGGCCATGCGGTTGTTACTGAAGAAAATAGTAAGAAGTTAATGGTTGCCTTAGGTTTAACGACTACTTTTTTAATAGTAGAAGTTGTCGCTGCTTTTATTACCCAAAGTTTGGCTTTGTTATCTGATGCAGCTCATATGTTTACTGATGTAGCCGCTTTAGCTATTGCTCTTGCCGCTATCAAAATTGGTAAAAAAGCCGCAGATGATAAAAGAACTTTTGGCTATCAGCGATTTGAAATTTTAGCGGCTCTGTTTAATGCGGTGATGCTTTTTGTGGTAGCAATATATATTGTATATGAAGCTTATCAACGTTTTACGAACCCTGCTGAAATTCAAAGTGTTGGAATGATGATTGTCGCGGTCATTGGTTTGGTCATAAATTTGATTTCAATGAAAATCCTTTCTGCTAGTGCTGAAGGAAGTCTAAATATAAAAGGTGCATATTTAGAAGTTCTTAGTGATGCTCTAGGATCGATAGGCGTGATTATCGGAGGAATAGTTATTTATTTTACCCAGTGGATGTGGGTTGATACCGTAATCGCTGTGTTAATTGGCTTCTGGGTCTTACCTCGAACTTGGATTTTATTAAAACAAAGTATTCATATTCTGCTTGAAGGAGTTCCTGATGAGATTGATATTGAGTCGTTAAGAAATGATTTATTGAAGCTAGAGGGCGTTGAAGGGATTCATCAGTTGAAAGTCTGGGCTATATCCTCAAGAAATATTCATTTAACTGCTCATTTGGTTGCTCCGAATAGCAATACAGATCAACTCTATCAAAAGGCCTTAGAAGTTCTAAAACATAATCATAATATTACTGAAATTACGTTACAAATAGAAAATACGAAATGTAATACATTGAACCAACATAAACACTAATTTGGACTTTAGTCTTCATATAGATGTTTTGTGTAACTTTAAAGTATACCCTAAAGTTACAATCTGAAAGTTCATGAAATTATGTATCATTTAAATGATTTTTAATCATAAGTAACATGTAACTTTAGTGTTAAAGATTTATAATTTACGAAATTGTTCATTTTTATCCAATTGGGGCGTGAAAAAGTGAAAGGCCAAAAAGTAGGGTATGTCCGGGTAAGTTCTGTCGAGCAAAACACTGGACGTCAACTTGAAGGAATTGAGGTCGACCGGATTTTTGTTGACCGTGCTTCGGGTAATAACACTAAATATAAAAAAATTGGAAGAATAATTTATTAAATTATTGTTTTTATGTGGTTATTGGTGATGTTATGAATAATAATAACTTTTTTCTTGATGAATTTTACCTAAAAAAATTGATCAGATAATTTTCTTTAAATGTCATGCATACATAAATTTGACAGTTTGAAGGGATCGGTATGTGCATTTTTCACAAGGTTAAAGATCGACCATAAATGTGATAAACGGCAGAGGATCATTGAAAAATGAATGGATTTAAACACTACATGTATGCACGAAAAAAAGTATCGCTGCGGTTCTGCTGACAGGCTGTATTGAGCATTGAATGCAAATGATGTAGTAATTGTCTACAGGCTATAGGACCAGCATGAAGAAGAATGAAATGTAGTTGCCAATTTATAACCTTGGTTGAAAAGCATAGCATTGTTATTCGGAGAAGTGAGGTAAGCCATCCTTCTCTTATTCATTTAAAATGATTCTTACTCAACTGATCTCGACTCATGGGCTGGTTCCAATTAGACGGATAATAACTTCCATCCCCTATCTTTTTCTTACCATATTTCTTGCATTTAATCCCTTCTTTGGAGATTTGATTCAGCATCACTGTTGTCGGTTGAATCAAATCAATGACATAGTTCGTTGGTTCAGGAAAAGCAGAAGAGGCTGCTTTATTGCAAAAGAGAACATTCGGATCAAATGGATTGGATTGCACAAAAGCCATGATACAGCCACAGAGTAATTCACCTGCATGTAATCTGTAACATCCATTCAGGTCATCAGACGAAGATTAATCTGAAATTTAAGCACTAAACGCCATAAATCTATGTATGGGCAGACTTTTTTGAGACATATGTTGATAAACATGCGGCAAGTTACATTGCTTAAAAGTCTATCTAAGTTAACAATCTATGTAAGCGTCCGCTGAACCCCATGCCTATTTTTTAATTTGAGTTGGATTTCCAGCGATGTGGCAGTAATTCTTCTATTTGGGTCGCTTTATGTGTCGGCAGCCTTTTCAGCACATCACTGAGATAGGCATACGGATCCAGCCCATTCAGCTTTGCTGACTGGATTAAAGTCATGATATTGGCCGCTCGTTGACCACTACGCAGCGAACCTGCAAATAGCCAGTTCTTTCGTCCCAATGCCCAGGGACGCATTGAGTTCTCTGCCCAGTTATTGTCAATGGGTAGATTGCCATCATCCAGATAGCGGCTTAAAGCTGACCAACGCTTCAGCGTGTAATTGATGGCCTTGGCGGTGGGAGAACTCGATGGTACCGTCAGATAATGTTGGTTGAGCCATTCATATAGTTGTTGCATCACCGGTTGGCTGTGCTGTTGTCGGTATTCGCGGCGCTGTTCTGCTGTACTATCGGTCTTTTTCCTGAGTTCTGCTTCTATGGCATACAGTTTCTGAATCAGCACTAATGCCTGTTCAGCGACCTGACTTTTTTTGGTCACATGCAGTTCATGGAATTTACGACGCGCATGGGCCATGCAGCCCACCTCAATCACCTGGCCTGATTTAAAGCGTGCTTTATAACCACTGTAATCATCACAGACTAGATAACCCTGCCAGCCTTTCAAGAACTCTGCAGCATGCTGGCCTGAACGGCTATCCTGAAAGTCATAGATCACCGCTTGAACTGGATTGTACTGTGTGGTGGCATAGGCCCAGACATAACCTTTCTTCGGTTTTTTCTCATCATCATCCATCCGCATAATGGTGACTGGTGTTTCATCTGCATGCAGCACCTGCTGTTGCAGCACCACCTCTTTTAAGGCATTGGCCAGAGGTTCCAGTTCCACACCGCAGCGACCAATCCAGTCAGATAAAGTAGATCTGGACAGATCAATGCCCGCCCGCTGATAGATCAGGCGCTGACGGTACAGCGGCAAATGATCGGCATACTTCGATACCAGCACATGGCTGAGCAGTTCAGGTGAAGCAATGCCTTTATCAATCACATAGGCGGGCATCGCTTGCTGAGTCAGAGTGTCGCACTGATCACAGACCCATTTGCCACGGACATGCTGTTCCTTGTAGAACTGTGCTGGTCTGAAATGCAGTTTTTCACTGATATCTTCGCCGATACGACGTAACTGGCAGCCACAACTGCATTGGGTTGATGCAGGTTCATGCTCAATACGGATGGTGTGTAGATGATCTGGCAGCAGTCGACGTTTAGGTTTGTTGACTGTGGCTTTCTCTGTCGCTGCATCGGTTTTATCTGCATTCAGCCGCTCCAGTTCCAAATCAACTGCTGCGATATCTTCTTCGACCGCTTCGTCCCATAGGTGGATTTGTTTTGTGGTGAGATGTTCGTTTTTACTGCCAAATTTGTGCTGTTTAAATAGTGCGAGCTCATGCTCGTATTTTTGCGTGAGAATGGAAAGATGTTGAACTTTGGCATCCAATTGCTGGTTTGATTTTTCTAATTCTTGATTTGATTGTGCCAGAGACTGATGCTGCATTGCCAACTGTCTGGTAAATTCCAGCAGTTGTTCATGGGTCAGTTGGCTTAAGTCTGGCAGCGTATTCATGACCGCAGTATGCCTGAGGTCATGACGCAGAGGAAATAGAACGTTTGGAGAATAGCAGAATGGAACAGCCTAGTTTAGAGCATCGTCACCACCTGCTGTCGTCCAATGCGCTGCCAAGGTAAACCCTGGATCAGTGCCTGTAACTGTTCCGGACTGATCGCCATGCTTTCACCCTGGTGAACCTGCGCCCAGTGGAATTTTCCCTGTTCCAGCCGCCGGGCACACAGCCAGATGCCCAGTCCATCATGTACCAGCACTTTCATGCGATGGCCACGTTTATTACAGAACAGGTAAGCACAATGCGGTTTAATGTAGCCAAAGGCTCTCACCACCTGAGCCATGATAGTATCCATCCCTGCTCGCATATCCAGAGGTTGGGTAGAAAGCCAGATTTCATCAATGCGGATCATGTTGCAAGTGCCTTGAGTAATTCTGCTAAAGCAGATATTTCTGATACTTGCCATTTCAAGCCAATTTCTGCTTTTGAGTGGGGTAAAGTAATTTGAACCGTTAACATGTCAGTAGGAGTAGGATCTAATGGTGCAGAGCAAGATAAGGCAATAAATGCAGGTTTATTCGGTAGTGGTGAGCGATCATTCCCTGGCTTACCATCAATTAAGCGAATCCATTTGGATACAAGATTTGTATTCAATCCATGTTGCAAAGCGACCGAAGCAATTGAAACGTCCGGTGCTTTACAAGCCTGAACGATCTGCTGTTTAAATTCAGCACTGTATGTTCTTCGTTTTTTCGCAAGAGATGCGATGGATGTCTGGTGATTTGTAGTCATAAATTTTAGTCCCCACTTGTTTTTAAGTGGGGACTAAATTAAGGCTTATAGGATGAATTCATAAGGTGTGTTCAGCGGACGCTTACCCTAAATTACCCGAAGAGTATTAAGATTTCTAAGAATCGTGATTGTTGGTTTATTTGGGAAATTAATCAGTGGATTGAAGCAAAGATGATGGCTCATTAAGGATTGTGGGCTTCGACTACTTAAATTTTAGGTATTTTGAATAAAGCATATTTCAAAAATCTTAATTAATGGATTTAAATTACCATAAAAACCTTCAATATTGGCTTGAATCCATTGTTGTTGAGAGTCAATGCGAGACCAATCAATACCATAACCACAATGAGCAATCAGATGCTCAAAGAAAATCCGTTGTGTACGTCCATTACCTTCACGGAATGGGTGTATGACATTAAGCTCACAATACAAGTCGGCAAGTTGAGGAATCAGTTGTTGTGGTGCTAAGCCTTGAAAGTATTTTTTTTCTTGAAGCGGTTTGAGTAGTTTATTGGTTTCAATTTCAATACGGGAAAAATTACAAAAACGGGTGTCACCTTTGGAAATATCGATTTGTCTTAACTTTCCTGCCCAGTCGTATAAGTCGCCAAAGAGCTGCGCATGAATTGATTTTAAGTATTGTAAGTCGTAAGGTGGTTCAGCATATTCAATTAAGTTACTTGCCAATCCAGACAGTTCTAGTTCAGCTTGTTCTAAAATTTGTTCATCATGAATATTGAGTTTGTTCTTTAGGATATTTGTGCCAGGGTAACAATACAGGCTGTCACCCATTTCCCCATATTTATCCATACATGCACCTGACTAAGTTTCGGGTTGCGAATACTTCTTATATTTTTGCAAGATTTCAGCTTTACTTTGTTGATTTGTTTGAGCTGTCGTTGTAATGCCTTCAAGCTTTAGGCTGGCTTGATAGTTTTGCGCACGTGTCGCTTGAATATATTTTTTTTTCTGTTCAGTGGTTCTGAGCATTTCGAAACTCCATTGATGCTACACGTGAAGTAAGTATAGCAGAGAATCTTTTTGATCAATGCTGCATACACAGCATTTCAAAATGTAATACAACGGTATTGTTTCATGTAATAACAGAAAACTAAAAAAAAGTGGAAGAATTTTTAAAATTTAGACCACCCATGATAAGTAAACCATATGTATTTGTTGATAATTGTAATTTTGAGAAAATTTAGTTGATAAATTAAATGAATTTTAATATACAAAGATATGCTCATTTTTTATATCGATAAAAATGTTAAAATTTGACTATTTAGTAAAAAATATAGAGATATTTATGGGGCAATTTATCATGCCCTTTTGCTTTGAGCGACAAAATGTTCAATTTAAGATAGTAAAAATTAACTCAGAACTACTGAAAATCAAAAAGATTAAACAGAGCCAGAAAGTAGTAGTACAAGCAAAGTTCAAAATAATCTATGTGAAAATTTGGCAAAAAATATTGCTATTAATGCAAACGGAGCCATGCTTACGTGTACATTCTAATTATGTTGCAATCTTACAGTTGATACATAATCTTGATGATTTTATCGAAAAATCACAGCAACACTTGTGCTTTGAGAGAAAAGCTCAGAAAGAGCTGGATGCTAAATTTTTTGCTAGATTTTTTAAGCTGACAAAGAGTTCAATAAAAGATCAACTTTTACCAAATTGTTCAGATCGTAATGAATTTAACCAATGCAATTTGATAAAAAATTAAGCGAAAGCGAATATGCCAAAGATTGAAACAGAAGAGCAATTCTTAGATTTAGCAGAAAAATTCCAAAAAGATTATTGTTTATTACGCAATCATGTTGTGAATACACAATTTGTCGATCTATCAGATGATTTACGTGAAAAAGCCCATGCTCTATATAAGGAAGCACAACAGATATATGGCTATATATCTAGTTCTAGACAATTAGGTAAATATTATTATCTAGCTTCTTTAAGTTATTTTGCATGCCCGACTACTAGTAATACTCAAGAGCTGTCGTCTGAACGTTATTTGATTCTACAAGCGAGTTTTTTAACATATCGGCAGTATCAAGAATTTGCAAAAATTGATAAAGCTGAGAATAAGCAAAAACATGTTTGTGATCTCTTTCGCTATGTATCACGATATGTTCTGGATTCTAATCATGCTGAATTATTTCAAGAATGCAGTGAGCTACTAAATCGCTATGTCATGTACGAACGTAACTTGAAAAAGGAGGATCGTAATCAACTTTTTAATATTAAAGATTTCAAACAAGTACAAGCCATAGAGTATTTATCGGCTCTATTAATAATTTTTAAAAGACTTGATGATCGTCGTGTTGTTCATCGTCAGCGTAAGTCAAAAAAAAGTAAAGTTTTGCAATGGCCGACGAAAAATGAACTCAAAAAATTTCGTGAAATTAAAACGGGTAAGCAAGTAGATATTGGACATAACGCAAAGATCAGTATTTATGATGCCGCTCTTCACAAAGATGAAGAGGGTGAAGTTGATCTATTAGATCCTGAAATGGAGTTTTATTCAGAAGATGAAAAGTCTAAAAATTTAAATTATATACTCAGCGATAATGCGACGCATCTAATGCGGCATCGCCAGCGCCGTCATGCTCCTTTTGTTACAAATCCACATTATTTGGCGCCAGATATACTGAAGCAAATTGTTTATGTGTTGAGAACCGAGTTATCCGGGCACTGGAGGGATGCTGCAATCGCTGCAGCATGTTTATTGTCACTTTTGACGGGATTATCACCCGTCGCACTGATGGATTTTAACGAGCTTATTCAAGATGGAATTTTGATCCAGAATGGTTCAAGTAGACGTCGCGAATATTTACTCAAATTAAATCTTAAAATTACAGAGCAGAAGATTAAGAGCTTAAATCATGTGCGGTGGAATGAAGTGATGACACATCAACTACATTTACCTTCTGCTTGGTTTGACTATATAGAACAAGCATCGAATCCACTAATTTCATCAACACACATTAATACGAAACTTAAGAATTGGCTTGATAATCGGTTTGTAGGTTCGATCACTGTAGAAAAACTGCAGGCTCAATTATATTTTCATATATATTATGAAACATATAATGAATATCTTGCTCATGTAATTGCTGGGCGGGATAGTCAGCATCACATGCCTGGTATCTATTATGGCGGGCTACCGAAAACTCAACTCAGTAGCACATATCTAGCCTTTTTAGAAAAAGCACTTACACCACATTCCACACATTTTACTGAAGACACGGCTGAACTAAAAATATTGCAACAACAATTCAAAGTGCAATCTGCATTATCTATAGGAAGGATAGGGAGCCAACTGGCACTTGAACCCAATTTTGTGAAAGAGCAATTCCATATTTTACATAGACATTGTCACGAAAACATCCAAGAAGATAAGCACATTATTAATCAACTTAATGCATATGCGTGTTGGATGTGGCATATCAGTTTGTTGAGTTTGGCAAGTCGGCCTAAAAAAAACCTGTTGGGGAATTTGGATGATTATTGTGTTGAGCTCAAGCTTTTATATGTGAATGATAAAAAAAATAGTAAAGCAAGAAAAGATGGTCGTTTTATCCCTTTATCTGATTTTTTCATAAAAACACTGCAAAATTACACTGCCTTTTTAGAACAAATTATTGAAGCGTACGGTTCATTTTTTAGACAAGTCTTTGCAAAGAAGAAGATAACTGTAAATGATCTTTTTGGTAAGGTCATTTTTAGTAAAGATATCTTGCCGATAACTGTCAAAGAATGGCAGAGCAGGAAAATTAAGTTAATCCCTTTATCGAGAAAATGGGTGAATTCATATATGCAAGGAGTCTTTCCAAAGAATATGTATTCGAATTGGTTACGTCATTTTGACATGAACTTTTTGATGCATGAGCAGCAAGAGGGTAAACCAGCATTAGCTTTTCACTTAATTCAGGCCCTGTATGGTCATGACCAACGTGACCGAGAGGCTTTTCATCCGCATTCTTCACTTATCCCGAATGTCTATGTACAGCAAGCCCGCCAGCAATTGCAAGATAATGTCAAATCTTTATCGATTAAACACTTAGAGCGAAAATAGTTGTATGCAAAAAATCAAAGAACTAATAAAACCACAACTAGATGATCTATTTGTTGATATTCATAAAATGGTGAAAAAGTCGCTAGATAGACAGCCTTCTCCACCTGAAGTATTGACGAAAGAAATGCAGCAAAAACTTGATCAGCTGATCGCTGAAAAATGGCATGACATTAAAGATAGTGTTGATTGTTTGAGTCAAAAGTTGAGCCGAGACGAACAATCAAAACTGATGCAATTTACTGAAGATGAATTTAATAAAAGAAGGAAGCAATTCAACCAGAATGTAGATAAAAAATCATACAGAATTAAGCTAAATCCACATACTAAACGGATCGTACTGCCTAGAAAAATTGAGAGTACAGAGTCACGGTTAGAACAGGGGCATCTACATATCCATGTACTTAAGGAATTAAGGCAGTATTGGCAAGATTCATTTGAATATTGGAATGAACCAAAGTACTTATGGGGAAATTTATGCTTAAGTTTTATATATATTTCAGGCTGTGCAGATGAACAGCATTTGATTGCTATTCAGAAGCAATTGCAGGAGGCCATTGAGCTTGGTACAGATCTGAATTGTTTTCGGTTATACCATTCGGACTACAAAAAAATCACTAATCCATTGTTACTACATTATCGTGTTGAAAACTCTCAATATGGCAACGATGTAGAACAGGGAAAGTTGTACCAATGGAAACATGTTTTTTTTAACCCATATGCGCAGTTCATTTTGCAATATTTAAAAAAGTTGAAAGCTACTCAGAAAGAATTTTGTCTGCAACATTCAGTTGAAGATTGTATTTTAGAAAGCTTGAGTAAGATAGGCAGGAAAAAAAGTCTTGGGGATCTGCAATATCAAATTAAACGCCGTGGATTTCGTGCATTTAATGATGTGCAAATGGTACTCGAATTTAATCCAAACCTCAGCATAGATATATTTTTGAGTAATGTGCTTCAGCAAGAGATTAATACTGTTGCTTTAAGGCCATCCGAATTTAGATTGCTGTGGAATAATGATTACAATCAAGTCACAGAAGCAGATAATCGCCCTATTCATTTTGAACAAGAGCAGTTACTTCCTGAAGTTCCGACTGTTCAAAGCAAATTACAAACGATTCCGTATGAGTTGATGTTGTTTGGTCAAAAGAAACGTAAAGGTCAAAAAGTTGAGCGTTTAGATAAAAAGAGGAATAAAGAAGAACGCACGCTACGTTTTTGGCAAGAAACTAGAAGGGTGTTAGAGGAGAAGATAGTTGATGCTAATACGGAGGAAAAGTCTTTAATTGATGCTCAACTACGCTTAATTCACTGGTTAATGCATTTAAAAAAACGAGGGCTTCAATTATCAACTATTGAAAGCTACTTAGGATCGTTTGGCAAAGAATTTATATTTGAGATTTGGCTCAATAAATTAGATTTAAAGCAACAATCCATAGATGACTATGAGGATTTATATCGGCAGCTATTGAAATACAGCAGTGAACGTGATGAAAAAGCAGTTCAACGAGATTCGGTGAAAGGAAAAACCTCTCGTAAGATGCACCAAAGCGCAGAATACCGTTTTGGTCGCCTAAAAGATTTTCATCAATTCTGTATAGAGAATTATGATGCTCCAGGGGTATTGGTGTTACAGAATTCAAGTTTTAAGCATTTACAAATTTGCAATGCACGGCTAGTGAGTCCTTTGCTATTTGGCAAATTATTGGAAAAACTAGAAAATTTAAGTCAAGAGCCAACGGCATCAGAGTGGGTCGATCATCTGAGTTGTTTAAAGCTGATGTATTTACTAAGTTATAGAACTGGACTTCGATTAAATGAAGTTCGTTGTCTTAAAATACAAGATATTATTTGCCCAGAGCTACTTTATAAAGAAAAAGAAAATACAGTTTTTAATAATATCACGCTTCATATCCAAGACAATTCATATCGCCGTCTGAAAACGCGAAGTGCGAATCGTCAAATACCATTGAAAATTGCATTGTCAGAACATGAGTTTTTAGTAGTACAACGTTACATACAACATCGTTATGAGCAATATTTGGTTAATCAGCAGGATGATCTACTTTTTAGTGTGAATCATCGTGTATTAACTGATCAATGTATCAGCAAAATTACAGTAGATTTGTTTAGTCAAATATTAGGTATGCATCATGGCTTTAGTTTTCATACATTACGCCACAGTGCTGCTAACTATCTAGCAATAACTTTGCTCGGTTCAAAAGAAATGATCAAGACCTACACAGATTGTCCTTGGGTAAAAGCAAAAAAGATGAGGGATTTATTGTTTGGTATGAAAGCACGTGCTCAAGAAGAGATTATTCAACATAAATGGCAGGTGCTCGCCTCTTGGATGGGGCATAGCAGTATTGAGCAAACGGCTTCAAATTACCTTCATGTTTTGGATTTATTAGCAGTCGATCGAATTTATAATTCGCCGTGTATCATTTCAAAAAAAGTATTAGAACAGTGTTTTAGTCCAGTGAAGTCAAGTACAGACTACATAAACCTAAATCGTTATACTCAGCAGCAGAAATGGTTTAATTCTTATCAGCAAACACAGCCAGTTACGATGGCTGGCCGACAAGAAAAGAAGTTTAGTATAGAGAAGAGTACTCTGACACCTTTTCAACGTTTGATAAGTTTTAGAGAAGGTCGTTTAAGCGAAGATACCCAAGCTCAAGAATGGATGCAACGATGTCAATGGATGAGCACTAAATGGATGGATCGCCAAAAATTTAATTTAAAAACGAATTATGTTTATAGTAAGAATTTAGAAGAGAGTTGGTTTGATGAACTTTACGAAAAGGCTAAAAAACTGACTCGTCCAGATGAAATAATTCCTCTCCTTGATTTTCATTATAAAGATGATAGGCAGCAAGATGCACTGAAAGAAAAGAACATGGTTAAGGCGCTTAAAATATTATTATTATTTGGAAAACTGCGTAAGAATTTTCTACATTTTCAATGCCGAATGAAAGGTGATGAGCAACAAATTGTTAATTTTATTACTGGTATAGAGCCAATGTTAGGAGATCATCTGTATTTAGAAAAACAAAACTACCCAGTTAATTTGGATGCTCCTGAGCGAACCGTTAAATTTAGTTTTCAAAGAGTTGTCGGCTCTAACAAAAAAAATGTTACTCCGCTGGTTATATTTAATTTAATGTTAAAAATGATGCAAAAAGATGAACTCTGGATCAAATAGCCTAAGCAAACTGAAAAGGGGGAATTGTTTAAAAATCTCTCTGGTTATAAGTAAACTGTCTTTATGAAAAGCATCATACTAACTTTGATTCATAATAAAGGGAATTTAAAAGCTTTAGCATCACAATTTGGTCACTGGATTTTAGACAATAGTGTAAAGATTAGCACTTTGGTAAATCGATGAGCTAAAGTGTTGTAGTCCAAACTCGATCTGACAATTACCCATTTTTTAGTGTGCCCGTCAGGTTAAATTTGAACTGAATTTTTCTCAGCCCAAATTCATTTCCAATCAAGTTATGTTTCAAGTGGCGTGCGAACACTGCACAATTTAATTCACGGTGCCTAAGACAGGTATCAACTTCGGACCAGCCATTCTAGCTTTGCTAATGATTTCCACCAGCTCATCATAAGTCAGTTCAAACTTATCCTCACTATCAAATACATAGACCATATTCTTGCCTTCATGTTCAGGTGGAGTAGGTGGTACAAATCGTTTCGGGATAAGAATTTGTGCGAGTTGTTCGTCAGTTAATTTAAATAAGTGCATGTTTTTATCCTACTCTTGGTAAGTCAGACCATTTGGTTAAATACGAAGGTGATCTAAGGTTTTGATTCATGTGCCATGTGGCTTCTTTATTGTTGGCAATGCCTAGCGTGACGAGATTCTTCCCAAACCGTTCACTGATGGCTTCGATGGCATCTGAAAGCCTTTCTCGCTCTTGCTTATGTGAATAGTCCGTGAATAGATCGGGCACAAACTTGGATTGATCTGTAATTTCGAGCAGCACGATTCCCGCCTTTTTATACTTAAAGCCTTTCTTAAATATCTGATCGATGCCTTTCATCGCGGCCTTGGTGATGAGCAGTAGATCATCCGTATGCTCATGCATTTGAACGACGATGTAAGGCGAGTAGCGCTCTGTCTTATCAAAGCGACCGGTTTGGATATACACGCCGATCATCTTGCAGATTGAGCCATCTTCCCGCATTCGTTTCACGGCTCTGGCCACATAAAGCCGAACCGAAGCTTTAATGTCATCCATTTCATACACTGGGTTGCCATATGAACGGCTGCTGATGATTTGCTTCTTCGCTACAGTATCATCACTAAGGTCAATACAAGAAAGGCCCTGTAGCTCAAGCACCGTCTTTTCCATCACGATACTAAACTGCTTTTTGATTTCTTTAGGATTGGCATTGATCAGATCCAGCACAGATTGAACACCCATAGTATTGAGCTTCTTACAGTTCTGTCTGCCTACGCCCCAAACCTCAGACACATCAACCTGCGCGAGTAGCGTTTCTGTAGAGCATGGGTCCATATGGGCCAGATTACAGACCCCATTGAAGAACTTGTTTTTCTTGGCGAGATGATTGGCAATCTTGGCTTCGGTTTTAGAGCGACCAATTCCAATACAGCAGGGTAGGCCTAACCAACGCCAAGCCTTAGCCCTCATGTCTTGAGCATATACAGTCAGGTCAAATAGATGCTCGTAAGCTGTGAGCTTCAGAAAGCATTCATCAATGGAATAGACCTTGTATCTTGGAGCTTGTAGTGATTAGCTTCCACTATATGCAAATTGTAGAGTTTGTAATAGACCTAAGACTTTTAGTCTGTGAAAGAGATAAAACCTACAATTTGCCCTAACCACTTGCACAACTCTGGACGGTAACTAAGCACTTTGATGCTGTATTCACAAGAAAAGACGGTGGTTATGCTAAAACAATAATTGGATAAATAAAGCAGGTAAAGATTATGTTTTATCTTGGTATTGATGTTGCTAAAGCTAAAATTGATTGCTGTTTAATTTTAGAAAATTCTGCAAGTAAAAAGAAAACCAAAACTTTTTCAAATACACCAAAAGGTTTTGAGCAACTTCAAACCTGGCTAAAGCAGCATGCTGCAACTTCTACGCAGACCATTATCTTAATGGAAGCCACATCTATTTATCATGAACTCTTGGCTAAATATTTATTTGATGCGGACTATCAAGTCTGTGTAACCAATCCTGCCAGAGCTCGATATTTTGCTCAGAGTATGTCTAAGCTAAATAAAACAGACAAGGTGGATAGTGAAGTTCTAGCTCGATTTGCGATGACTGCCGATCTACATTTTTGGCAACCTTTACCCCAACCTATTCAATTTCTGAATGCTTTGCTAGATAGAAGAGCTGTGCTTTGTGAAGATTTACAACGTGAAAAGAATCGTTTGGAAAAAGCAGAGTCTACCTTCACGATGGAACCTGTACTTCAGTCTATCCATAAGAGTATTAGGCAGTTAAACAAGCACATTCAGGGTATCGACCAGCAAATTGATGCTCATATCGATCAGAATCCTGATTTAAGAAATGATAAAGAACTGCTCAGCAGTATTCCAGCTATTGCAGATCGAACCAGTTTATTAATGCTCAGTTTCTTGCGCAGCCATACTTTTGAAAGCGCTAGTCAAGCGGCCGCCTTTGTTGGCTTGGTCCCCATTCAAAAGCAATCAGGTAGCTCCATTCATGGCAGAAGCCGTTTATCCAAAGCGGGCTCTTCCAAAATACGTGCCGGTTTATATATGGCAGCCATTGTCGCAACTCGGCATAATCCCCACATTAGAGGGATGAATGAAAGATTATTGGCCAATGGTAAAACCAAAATGATGGCGATTGGAGCTGCGATGAGGAAGTTGGTTCATCTTTGTTATGGTGTACTCAAACACCAACAACCTTATCAAGCGGATTATTGAGCATGAATTCTCAATAATTTGCTTGACGTTTCAGACGGTATCTCTTGATCTCCTGGTGCAACATAGTCCCCAAGCAGCTCCATAAAGCGCTTGGACATTTCGCCATATAAGGAGAAATTACTGGATAGCACCTGAATGTTATGTTGTTTGATTAGCTCTTTAATTTGGAATACAGGAACACCCATCTTGATGCCTAAGTCTTTCGCTTCCTGGCTTCTGGCCACGGCACAGCCGTCATTGTTGCTGAGCACAATGGTTGGGCGATCATTCAAGGCAGGATTAAACACACGCTCACACGAGACGTAGCAATTATTCACGTCGACTAACGCGAATATTTCATTTTCACTTTGCATGGTTATTCTTCTTTTTATGAGCGGTGATAAATACGCTTTAAATTAAAAGTCACCACACCCCAGATTGATATGGTCTGACTATCATCAGGAATGATGTGATTGTAATTCGAATTTTCAGCCTTCAACCAAAGTTCTGGAAGCGGATAATCTTCATCTCCAAATATTTCTTTGATTTCAGACTTGGACATCTTATTGGTGATCATCAGCCGCTTAATGGTCGAGGCATTGTCATCAATCAGGGCAACCACGATATCGTAATGCTTGGCTTCAATACTGCGATCAATAATGATTGGATCATTAATCTCTAGGCCAGCATCGAGCATGGATTCACTGTCTACATAGGCAATAAAAGTAGAAATAGGGTTGTGAATCAGGAACTCATTCAGATCGAGTGCTTTGTCTTGCTCATCCTTGGTGCTGAAGGCCGGACCTGCAGGAATACGCTCTAAAGAGACGGGAATAGATACTTTGGATTTGGGTAGGACAGCAGTAAGCCCTAATTTTTCAACAAGCTCATTTTGAACAGCGATTTGTTCAAGCACGGTGTTGATGGTAGGACTTGGTTTACCCTCTGGACCCATGAGCTCTTGTAAAGATGACCATGCGTCGTCAGAGAAGTAAATAGGCAACTTCTTAGACATGAGATACTCCTACGCTACGAGGCGTGTTTGGAAGTAGAATTTGTTTAAATAGGATATTACTAACAGCGTTTAAAATTCAAATTTAAAAAGTTGTGGATAAACAAGGATGCG
Organism: Acinetobacter sp. YH12145; assembly: GCF_013418335.1. Classification (NCBI taxonomy): domain Bacteria; kingdom Pseudomonadati; phylum Pseudomonadota; class Gammaproteobacteria; order Moraxellales; family Moraxellaceae; genus Acinetobacter; species Acinetobacter sp. YH12145. Next base: position 30,313 of record NZ_VPCE01000021.1, read on the forward strand.
TCAGAATAAGACGTTTTGTTTCTGCTCATCGCGTGGAAATGTGACGAATTCATCGGGCATTTGAAAGAAATATTCATGCGCATGTTCATGATCGGCTGTTAGCCAGTCTTTTCTGTACTGTTCTGGAATAACGATAATGGATCGCTTCTCATCCTTCGGTGCATGGAATTGTTTCATAAAAGGGTGATGGTCCGAATTGATGGTCAACATTGAAAAGGAACGTACCTTATTGCCATTAATCACTGCATCATCATAGATCCCTGCAACAGTAAAAGGCTGATCATCTTTACGCTTGATGGTGTACCAGTGTGGCTTGCCATTGATGTATTTCGGCTCATAAAATTCTTGTACTGGGACTAGGCAGAACTTGCTGTACTTCCAAGCATGTCGAAAGCTAGGCTTATCTGCTACAGACTCAGTTCTGGCGTTATAAGTATGACTGCTGAACTTCAATTCTTTCGCCCAGCTCGGTAGTAATCCAAACTTTGCAATATCAAGCTCTAAGTGATCTGAGCCGTTCAGAATGATTGGAGCATGATAGGAAGGGAATACATGATCCTTAAGCTCAAGATCAAACTGGCTTGTATCGACACCTAAGAGTGTCAAATTTCTTTTATTTGGAAATAGGTAATTTGAGCACATAGCCTGATCACATAACTAAAGAATTTATCTGAAATTGTATACGATGCTTTATGGAACACATGGGATTTATGGTGTCAGTTCAAGTAGGCTATATGAAAAAAGTCATGATGGGGCAAGTTACATTTTCAGTTAAAGTATGACTTATGGGATGCAAAACTACGTTGGGCGTGAAGTCATAAAAAAATTAATCAGGATTTTGCATAAATAGTGCGCCGTAAGGCGCATTATTTTTAAGGAAGGTTTGTATTACTCGACAATATATAACTTATGTTTTTTCTTCGGGGGCTCAACTTTAGCTAAAGCATCAAATGTTAATTGATTAAAATCTTCTTCAGAGATTCCAATTTCATCAAGCATTTTATTTTTATCAAAAGATGGTTGTGAGGCTAAAACAGAGATAATTTTGGGCAACATCAAACTCTCATCTCGATGAGTTTCTTCAGGTTCATTAATGTTGTAGCCCAACGAATTGATCTTTATAGAGTTACTACGATTAACCCAATCACTAACTAAGCCCAGCTTGTGAGCTTTATAGTTAATAGCCTTCAGGGATGTTCGCCAAATCTTTTTATACTCAATCATATTTTCTAGTGAAAAATAGCGTGGAGCAGTAGAAAGAAATGCATCTGTTGGCATTAAAAATTCAGATGAAAATTGATCCGCTTCAGTTTCGAGAACACGATTATCTTTCTCGACACGAATTTTTTTGTTATGCGTATGCATAACGGTATGACCAAGTTCGTGTGCACAATCGAAGCGGGCTCTTTCGGCAGACTTAAATGTATTTAGAAATATGAAAGGGCTACCACTTTCATCATCAAAAAAAGATAGTGCATCAATTTCTCGAATTTCAGTCGGTAATCTAAAGACACGGATTCCCTTTAGCTCACACAACGAAACAATGTTATTAATAGGTTGATTACCTAAAGCCCATAAACCTCTCAACTCTGACGCTAGGTGATCGGCATACTTAGATTCACCCAAAAACTCAGTAATATCTAAATCAGGACGGTGAAAAGTAGGTAACTTTACTTTCTGATTTAAGTACTTGTTAATATTTATTGCTAAAAGAGTATATGCCTCATTAGCTTTTCTATGCTGTGCTTTAATACGAGCAACCGATCTATAGAAGATTTGGTCTGTTTCATGTGGTTGTGTGTCATTACCTGCAAAGAATGACTTGGGTAAATTTAATACACGGCATATATCATCTTGATCATTTTCATTGATTTCTTTATCCACGTCTAAAAGTTGCTTTACCTTAGAGATAGAGCAACTCAATTTTTCTGCGAAATCGGTATTGCTAAGTCCTCGTAATTCTTTAGCAATACGTAAACGATCTTTATTAAACACATTAACCTCAGATTAAACTACAAGCTGAATATCAAAATCATCTGGTTTAATTTCATTAGATGGTTCCAATACTGGCTTAGGATCAGTTTTTACAGGAACTGTATTATCTATTTCAAATGCAATTCTGCAAGTATGGTCACTTGGTAAAATTGAAATTTTTTTCGCTTTTAAGTCCTGTACGAAGCTAGTTGGGTATGCAAATTCAAAAGGAATATTTGGGATATCAATGTCTTTATAGGCTGGATGTGATGCTGAAGGAAAGTATAAAATCCATGTTCTCAATTTTGTCTCATCATCATAAGCAGACTGATTCTCCTTAATATTATTTAATGTCATTAATCCTTTTTCACAGTGTGCTGATACAACTTGATCAGCTAACCCCAATGCAATATTCCCGCTCATAAAGATAATTTGTATTTTCTTTACTGTATTCTCAATTCTTGGCTGGCTGTCATTGTGGAATATCCAAGCAGGATCAGATTGTCGAAGCAGTAAAGCAATCTGTTCTCCAATTTTTCCCCATCGTGCAATAAAGCGTGCACGGTTATAGTGAGTATTTGTTCTATAGTCAGCATCACCGATCATAATTGCGTTTCTGACTAACTCGAGATCAGGTAATCCTAACTGTTTAGCTTTTTTGATAGCATTTTCACCTTTGAAAAAATCACATGGCGTGGGTTCAGAAGGTTGGATTGATTCTTCATCAAGGAGATTTAAATTCATCTTAAAAGTTATCCTAAAGTAGCGAATGTCTTTTTTATAACATCTTTTGATGTTTTAAAAAAGATATTTTTATAAATGTGTGCTATCTTCACTTACAACTTGATAATAAGAATTTTGGAGAAGAGACGTTGAGTAACTTATTCATTAATCATAAAAATTGTCCTGAATGCGGTGGCCGTATCAAAGGCTATTATTACTACTGTGGGCAGTGTGGTAGTCAAAATGTTGTAAACTGGAAGCACACGGGGATATTTTTGTTGATTGCTGGAAAGATTTTTCTGGTTGCTATGCTTTTTTTGCTAAAAAATTTTGTTCAAATCCATTTTTTTCACAAGTTTCATTGTGCTAATTTTTTAAATAATTCATAGAGGTTGATAGTAAAATGAAAGTTAAAGATTTAATTAAATAATTAGAAGAGTTTGATCTGGAATTAGATGTTTTAATTGCTAATGAAGAGAACAAAATCATTGGCATAAAAACCCTAGCCCGATTCTTTGAAATAAGCTATGTTTCTTTTGTTCATCCAGAGACACAAAGAAATGATATGGAAAGAAATGTTGAATTTACCTTTTTAGGAATGTCGACTAAAGACTCTAGAGTTATTGTTTTTATTGACGTTGTTCCATAATTTTCAAGTAGTCAAAATGAGTATACAATATTCATGTGATGCAAGAAGATACAACTGGATAGGATGGGCCCATAAGTATTTGAAGCTGCCTCGTGTATGATCATGGGGACTGTCCAAACAAACGGCTTTTGAGAGTGCTGCCTGATACGAAAAATAATATCCAAGAGATGCTAGCGGTAAATTTAGTGTAAAATTTAATGCTAGCCATCATTAAAACTTATTTAAAAATATGAAGTTATATCGCACAGATTGGAATATGTTTCCTAAAACGGTTATTGACCGTGGTCTTGGAGATGCAACCTCTCATTACATGTATGAAGCTGCTAAAGCAGGGGATGTTGAAAGTGCGTATATTTTAGCTAAAGATTTAGTTTCGGATGAGGCGATTGCTGAACTAGAAAGAATTATCGATGGTCGGGAAACTATTATAGTACCTGTACATGCTGAGGAAGCAGTCGGTCGTAATATGATTCCTTTAGCTACTTCAGCAGTTATAGCAAAGAAACTTGGGCTTGAAGTTGATACGAATATAGTTCAAGCTATAAAAGTATCAAGAACTGGCGGTGATGGGTGGCATAGATTAGCCAACCCACCAGCATTTGATGGGACAATAAACAATGATAAATGTGTTATTATTGTTGATGATACCCAGACCCAAGGTGGTACTTTTGCAGCATTAAAAGGTCATATTGAAACAACTGGGACGAATAAAGTTATTGGAGCATATGCACTGACGGGTAAACAATACTCATCACAATTAGCTCTAAGTAAAGAAACTCTTCAGCAATTGAGGGATGTATATGGTAATCTTGAAGCATGGTGGAAATCGATTTACGGGTACGATTTCGAAAGGCTCACAGAGTGGGAAGCAAAGTATATCCTCAACTCTCGTAAAACAGCTGACGAAGTCCGAGATAGAATCATTGCGTCAAAACAAACGTGATGCTTATGCACTTATGATGAAAATGAATTAATTATTATTTAATTAAGTTAAAAGACTGCTATATAGCGGTCTTTTTTGTTTTTGAGCTCTACAAATTTTAATGAGTACATATAGTTACTTTTATAAAAATGATAATAAAGGGTAGAGGAGGTCATCTAAGAATTTAAAGCACAAGACTTATTTAACATTGATGACAGAAAAAGTGAGTTGTTGGGAACTTAAAGAAGAGGTGGTACTTATAATGGTTACTAAAATACAAATACTTAAAATATTAAATATATAAAACAATATATTACAAATATATATGATGCGTAGTGTACGCATCATATATATTTTCTTCTATTTTGATATAATGGATCTCGTCAATCCGCTGATAGGTTTCATTTAAATTTCATGAGTCTTACTGAAATTAAAGTTCGCCAAGCTCATTGCAAGGAAAAAACTTGTTTTTTATCCGATGAAGATGGACTTAGCCTGAAGATTGAGCCGACTGGAAGAAAATCTTGGTGCTATCGCTATACAGATCCACAAACAAAAAAACGTCGCCGCATTCAGTTGGGGCTTTATCCTGATTTATCGCTGAAAAAGGCACGACAAGTCAAAGATGACTTTAAAGACAATAATTATTGTTTTGAGCATGATACTGTCTCTAATGTCATCACCTTTCGTAAGGTAGGGGAGGAGTGGCTGCAGTTCAAACTGAAAAATGCATTTAATGATTCACCCCGCTGCGGTGTACTACAGTTAGCAGAAAGATGTTTACAGCAAGATATTTATCCAGACCTTCAGGATTTACCTTTTCAAAACATCAAGCGTTATGACCTGGTTTCAGTAATCAAAAAAATAGAGGGACGCCAAGTAAAAGAACCTGTCAAGAAAGCTTGTAGTTATTTGAACCAAATTTATGACTACGCTGTAGCGATGGGTTATTGTGAATTCAACATCGCGCATGGTTTAAATAAAATCGCCATTAACAGTAAAATCAAGAAGAATTATCCGTATTTGAAAGCGGAGGATATATCAGATTTTAAGAAAAATTTATTAAAATTGGATGCCCATCCGATTATTAAAAAAGCACTGCTGTTCAAATTACATACTGGCGTGCGAGGGGCTGAATTGTTATTGGCTGAGCCTCATCATTTTGATTTAAATGAAAAAATCTGGAAAATACCTGCCTTGCATATTAAACAGTTTCGACGAAAAGTCATATTAGGCCATGAGATTCCCGACTTCTTAGTTCCACTTTCAGATCAGGCTTTAGATATTTTAAAAGACGTCATGCAATGGTCATACGGTGAAAAGTACATTTTTGCTAGCCCACGGAAACATAATCAACCGATTCATTTTAATACATTAAATATGGCTATACGTAAGATGGGCTATGGAAAACATCAATTATCCTCTCATGGACTACGTTCCACTTTTAGTACCATTTTGAATGACTCAGGTTTGTTCCAGGATAACTGGATTGAGGCACAACTTTCACATATTGATAAGAACCGTACCCGTGCCAGCTATAATCACGCTGACTATTTAGCCCAGCGGACTGAAATGATGCAGTGGTGGGGTGATTATTTAAGTACTGCTAAGTGAAAATCGTACTTTTATACATAGACTTAAAACATTATGGGGTTTCAAATGGATAGTAAACAATATACTTGCCGTGTTACATGGTCAGCAGAATATAATGAGTATGTTGGGTTGTGTGCTGAGTTTCCATCATTGTCTTGGCTTGATGCGGATCAGTCTAAAGCATTCTCAGGAATAGAGGAGCTCGTTGCTGATGTTGTCGCTGATATGATTAGCAATAATGAAAAAGTTCCTACACCACTCTCCGGGAAAATATAGTAGGCAGTTTGTTGTCCTTGTTCTCAGTGGTTCAACAAAAACTAGCCCTCGAAGCCGCAGAACGTGGCGTGGACATAAATTGTTTAGTATCAGTAAAAAGAGCGATGTAATTTTAGTACGAGTGAGTGATAGAGCAGGAACCTATGCTTCATATATTCAGTAAATGGTATGTTTTTGAATTAATAGGTATTTTTAAATAAAGCTTTCTTTGATTTAGTGCTTTTTATTTAATAAATTAATTTTAAAAACAACTTAGGCTAATTGATAAACACTATCTGGAAAGATTAAAAGAAAATATTTTTTAATTTCTGCTAATTCATTTAAGGCAGGTTCCCTTTCAAGCAGTTGAAATGTCCAAATAAGTACAGCCTGATGATTATCATAGCAAGTATTTACTCCAAGAAAATTAGCCATTCCATAACTTCTATTGATGTTCATTTCTTTAATTAATTGATTTCCTAAGTCACGAGCTTGCTGGCTGATCAATAACTCATTTGGTAACACGGCGGTCATCTCCACAAAATAATCTAATGCAGGTTCAATCCTTATATTTAAAAAGTTATAATTTAGTTGAAATGGATAAAATATACTTTCTATAAGTTGTAATAACCTGCTGTAGGTTAATTTTAGCAAAGTATTACTCAGTCAACAACTTCAAATAACCCACAGCAAGTTATTTTTTGTAAATTAATTTAAATATGATTACTTGTAAGTTATCTAGCCTCATGGGCGATAGAAAAATTTTAAAATTAAGTGAAGTGGTGCATGCAACAGGTATCAATCGCAACACGCTCACAAGTATGTATTATGACCGTGCTGTACGTATTGAATTACCAGTCGCCGATAAGTTGTGTAAGTACTTTAACTGTACGATGAATGATTTGTTTGAGTTTAAGGAAGAAGTTGAAGAAAAAGATTAACTTAATACTTCGTTTGATAAGTTTTTCGAAGAAAAAGACTAGCCAATACTTAGTTTGATAAGTTTTTCTCTGCAGATCTAATATTGAATTTTATAAAATATCATTACAAACAGATACTAATTTCATTACTTCTAAAATGAAATCAATCGAATGGTAGAGTTTTTTTGCTATTTGCATTTTAAGGTGGGATTTTGAGGCCTTGTTGCGCAAACCTACCGATAAGGTCTTATACAGCAATAGCCTACACCTAAATTTATCGTACACCGAATTGGTCATCCTACAATCATGCTTTGATCAATCATGGTAATTTTACAATTTGGTTTGATACTAAGATTCAATGATATTCGCAGTCACAAGGAAAACATGGTCGAAATCAAACTTATTCTGACATAGCCATTCAGTGCTATCTCATGATTAAATCCTTATTTCGTCTTTCTGTATGCATGGTGACTGGCTTTGTCCAAAGCTTGATTAAACTTTGCGGATTAGATTGGACAGCTCTGGATTATTCAACCATTCGCAGAAGACAAAAGCATATTGATATTCAAATTAGCTATGAAAAGAGTTGCAATGGACTGCATCTACTCGTTGATTCCACGGATTTGAAGTTCTTAGGTGAAGGTGAATGGAAACGTAAAAAGCATTAGCCGAAATATCGTCGCCAATGGCGTAAACTTCATATTGGTATAGATACTAAAACCCTGCTAGGTAGAACACTATGGAAAAAATGGTCAGGCTATCATCGCCGAAGTTTGGTCGAAACAAAGATGCACTGCATCAAATTATTAGGCGATAAATTAATGGCAAGAAGCTTTCCTAGTCAGATGAGTGAAATTCATGCTCGCGTAGCAGTCCTCAACAGATTTATGGAATTAGGCCGACCTAATACCCGAGTTGTAACTTAAATTTGAGTTGCTTAGGAAAACTCAATCTTTAAAGGCTTTATGCAACAAAGAACTTCGAAATTGATTTATGGATTATGAGCACCCTAAGGGCTTATAATTCAAAATATTTTCAATTATGGGGTGGTGAATTTTGGATAAGGTGAAAGCAAAAAAAATAGGGTAAGCGGATTAAATGGTTGATCTTACCTTTGCATGAGAGTGAGGCAAACCGGCATCTCATCGGATTATCTGGTTGGCACTCCAACCTACTGCTGATGCATGCTTCCCTCGCTAATTCCAGCAAGAACCCCACACGCCTTAACTTCCCGGTCATCGTTGCAACGCGCTCTTAGTGAAACGAGTTGTTTCTCAAGCGCCTGTAGAGCGGTTATCTGCGAGCGTACATGAGAGATGTGATCATCGAGCAAGGCATTGACAGCGGTACAGGACTGATGAGGGTCGTCCTGATAGCGCTTTAGTTCGTGAATTTCTGCCAGTGACAGATCCAGGATGCGGCAGCGACGAATAAAGGCCAGCCGCTCAACGTGTTTCTCGGTATAGACACGGTAACCGTTCTCCTGCCGACCAGGCGGCGGCAACAAGCCCTGCCGTTCGTAGAAGCGGATCGTCTGTGTATCTACCCCTACTGACTGTGCCAACTGACCAATACGCATCGGGTTCCTCCGCAACGGATTCTCTACGCTATTGACATTATAGCTACTATATAGTTTTAAATGAAAACCCGATCACATTCAAGTGGAGTCATATCATGAGTAAAAACTGCGGAGGCCCCTGTGGCGACCATGCAAGGCCTGCGGCGGATACCGATATGCAGGCCTCCTCCGATGCGTCGGGGGAATGGGTCAGTGTTTATGCCGTGCCGAAGATGGACTGTCCATCAGAAGAGCGCATGATTCGCCTGGCCCTGAACGGCGTTGAGGGGATTCGGGTACTGTCCTTCGACTTGTCGAACCGCCAGTTGAAGGTCGTGCATGACGGTGAGGTCGAGCCCGTCACCTCGAAACTGAAGACCTTGGGGCTAGGCGCCTCGCTTCAGGAAACCGTCGCTGCAAATCCGGAGACCATCAAGGCCGCCGAGTTTTCGGCAGCTTCTGCTAAGCAAGAATCCGGGACCCTGCGCTGGTTGCTCGGCATCAATGCACTTCTGTTCGTGGTGGAAATGACTGCCGGTCTGATCGCCCGGTCCACCGGCCTGATTGGAGAATCCCTGGACAATTTTGCCGATGCGGCGGTGTACGGGCTTGCCCTTTATGCGGTTGGACATAGCGTGAAAATGCAGGTACGTGCCGCGCATCTTGCTGGTGTACTGCAACTGATCTTGGCTGTGGGCGTACTCATAGAGGTGGTGAGACGCTTTGTATTCGGTAGTGAGCCTGAATCGCTGGTGATGATGGCTATCGCATTCGTCGCATTGATTGCCAATACCAGTTGTCTGCTGCTCATATCCAAACATCGAGAGGGCGGGGCGCACATGAAGGCAAGCTGGATATTCTCGGCCAACGACGTGGTGATCAACCTGGGGGTCATCACCGCCGGCGCTCTGGTCGCGTGGACCGGGTCCAATTATCCGGATCTGATTATCGGCACCATCGCGGGGGTAATTGTACTTAACGGTGCTAGACGCATTCTGGCGCTCAAGGATTAAGCAATGTCCATTTTTGGCAAACATCTGTCACCGTACGCTATGTTGTCCATATCGGGCCTGCTGGCAGCGTCTGATCAGGCCGTAAAATGGCTGGTGCAACAATCAATGGCATATGGCGAGTCTATTTCAGTGACCTCATTCTTTAACTGGGTACACGTATGGAATACCGGTGCCGCATTCAGTCTTTTTGCGAATGGTGGAGGCTGGCAGCGCTACTTTTTTATCGGAATCGCGGTAGTGGTCTCGATTTTTCTGATCAAGCTGATCCTTGAAAATCGTCATAAAGGAGAAGCCATCGCTTACAGTCTTATCCTCGGTGGCGCCATGGGCAACCTGATTGACCGGGTCTTTCGCGGCTATGTTGTGGATTCCTTTGATTTCTATTGGCGAGACTGGCATTGGCCGGCCTTCAACCTGGCTGATATTGCAATTGTCCTCGGTGCCTTACTTTTAGTTTCCAGCAGCTTGTTGGGTAAAAAAGCAAACACCAATGCTGAGTCGGATGGATCTGACTGACACCTACGCCTTGAACCGTACCGGGTTTGTCGGAGACTTTTTATTTAAGTTAGGCCACCTGACCTAACGGATTAATCTTATCATAGTAGATTGCTTCAAACTCAAAAGGTGATACATAACCCAGTGCACTATGTACACGTTCTTTATTGAACCAATCTACCCAGTTTAGTGTCGCAAGTTGTACATCTGCTAAACCTTGCCAATCTGCTTTTAAATATTCAATCACCTCTGTTTTGTATAAGCCATTCACCGTTTCAGCCAAAGCATTATCGTATGAATCACCAGTCGTACCGACTGATGCTCGTAAATTTGCTGCTTCTAAACGATTGGTATAACGAATGGAAAGATATTGCACACCTCTGTCGGAATGATGAATCACATTCTTTGGCATGCCTCGGTCATGCAATGCTTGCTCCAATGCATCGAGCACCATGTCTGTATTCATACGTGTTGATACTTTCCATCCAACAATTGCTCGTGAGAACACATCAATAATAAAGGCGGTATAGACCCAACCTGAATGGGGTCGTTTGCGGGAGAGGGCGAAATCCTACGCTAAGGCTTTGGCCAACGATATTCTCCGGTAAGATTGATGTGTTCCCAGGGGATAGGAGAAGTCGCTTGATATCTAGTATGACGTCTGTCGCACCTGCTTGATCGCGGCCGCGATAGCTAGATCGCGTTGCTCCTCTTCTCCATCCGCGTTCCAAGCTGCGGAAAGGCACCCATAAGCGTACGCCTGGTCGAGCAGGCGACGCGGATCGACGTCCAGCGCACGAGAGAATGCGTCCGCCATCTGTGCAATGCGTCTAGGATCGAGACAAAGGTCGTCTCTGTCAGCCGGATCGTAGAACATATTGGCGGCGCCAAAGCCCACTTCACCGACCAGACCGACGGGATCTATCACCAGCCAGCCGCGACTGGAGAACATGATGTTTTCATGATGCAGATCGCCATGTAGCCCACGCAGTTCCGAGGCATTGCTCATCATTTGATCGGCTATAATCGCCGCGTGGACGTAGTCAGTTTGACAACCTGCGTTTTGATCATCGCGCGCCCGCTGAAACAAAGCTGCAAAGCGATCCCGGATCGGGAGAAGGGCAGAAGGCAGGGGTTCCTCAGATGCGGCATACAGCTTCGCCATTAGTTCCGCTGCAATTTCGGTCGCCTGGTAGTCGCCGTGCTCGGCAACGATGTGAGAGAGCATTCGCTCCCCGGCATATTCGAGCAACATCAGATTGTTCTCACGACCGAGCAACCGGACTGCTCCCCTCCCATTGCGCCATACCAGATAGTCGGCCCCGCGCAGTTCATCAGCAATGTCTTCTATAGGTTTCAATCCCTTGACGATTGCAGGAGTCCCGTCTGGCAATGAAACTTTCCAAACGAGGCTGGAAAAGGTGTCCGCAATGAGAACAGGTTGCGAAACGTGCCAATGAGCAGGAAAAACAGGCGGCATGAACATCAACCCCAAGTCAGAGGGTCCAATCGCAGATAGAAGGCAAGGCGTTCGCGGTCGGGGGCTTCGATCCCCAATACATTGAATAGGACAGCGAAGGCGCGCTCTGCTTCATCTGGCGCTGCCCAGTTCTCTTCGGCGTTAGCAATCATGAGTGCCAAATCGGCATAGCGATCTGCTGTTCCGAGCCGCCCAAGGTCGATCAGACCCGTGCATTGAAGAGTTTTAGGGTCCACCATGAAGTTCGGCATGCAGGGATCACCATGGCAAACAACCATATCGGTGCGCTCTTGGTCGAGCCGCACCGGTAGCTCTCGTTCGACACGAGCCAAAAGATCGAGCTGCGGCGTACTCTTGTCCTCGTCCGGTAAGAAGTCGGGATTGACGGCATTGCGGGACACCACATCAACGGCGCGTCCGAACATTCGCGACAGCCTGCGCTCAAACGGACATTGATCAACCGATAGGCTGTGAACAGCGCCAAGTTGCTGCCCCATTGACGGCCACGCTTTGAGCAAATCCGCTCCAGACAGATCAGCCGCCGGTACTCCCGGAATTGCCGTTATCACCAAGCATGCACCCTCCTGTTCCTCCTGCCAGTTGATCACCTCGGGGCAAGCCACACCTCGACCTTTGAGCCAAATGAGGCGGTCACGCTCTCCAGCGAGCTCACCGCGGCGGGAAGCAGGTGCGATTTTCGCGAAGGCATGCCCGTCACCACGTCGAAAAACAAAATCACCAGATTCTCCGCCTCTGACAGGCAACCAGTCAGAATGCGATTCACCAAAAAAAATATTAGTTCGATTCAATGGAGGTTCCTTCAGTTTTCTGATGAAGCGCGGAGGTGAGAGGTGGTCCCACTTGTTTGAACAACTAAAAGCTTATTTATAAGTGATACTCTGCTCTAGTTAAGCTACCTTATTTTGTTGTGGTAGCTGATCATAGTTAAACTCATCTGGAGTCATTTTGTCCAGACTCGAATGAGGTCGTTTCAAATTATAAAATTCAAAATATGCGTTTAATTGCTTCTTCGCATCCAAAACATTGCTGTAGGCTTTGAGATACACCTCTTCATATTTAACGCTCCGCCATAATCGTTCAACCATCACATTATCTACCCATCGACCTTTACCATCCATACTGATTTGAATGCCATTTGATTTCAATACATCAATAAATGCATCACTGGTAAACTGACTGCCTTGGTCTGTATTAAAGACTTCAGGTCGGCCATATTTTTCAATAGCTTCATTTAATGTTTCTATGCAAAATGTAACCTCCATACTAATCGATACTCTATGCGCAAGTACCTTGCGGCTATGCCAATCAATCACAGCACATAAATAAACAAAGCCTTTTGCCATAGGGATATACGTTATATCCGTAGACCACACTTGATTACTGCGCTGAATAGCCAATCCTTTGAGCAGATATGGATATTTACGGTGAGCTTGATTGGCCTGACTTAGATTTGGTTTACGATATAACGCATTAATGCCCATTTTCTTCATTAAAGTACGTGTATGACGTCGTCCTATATGATGTCCTTGACGATTCAATAAATCACGCATCATACGGCTACCTGCAAAAGGGTATTGCATATGTAACTCATCCATACAGCGCATCAGCTTCAGATCTGATTCACTCACAGGTTTTGGGCGATAGTAATAACAACCACGGGAGACTTTCAGCAGCTTAGCTTGCTTAGATACTGAAATCTGAAGTGAGTCATCGATTAACTTTTGTGGTTGAAGCGACCCAGTTTCTTCAACACACCTTCTAAAAAATCAATTTCTAATGCCTGCTCACCGATTTTTGCATGTAGTTTTTTTAGATCGATGGGTGGTTCTGTTGGAGCTTTTGATTGATCGAAAGCTTGCGAGGAAGCTGAAATCAGTTGATTTTTCCAGTCAATAATTTGGTTTTGATGAACATCAAATTCAGCACTCAATTCAGCAAGTGTTTTTTCTGCTTTAATCGCAGCAAGTGCTACCTTAGCTTTAAAGTCATTTGAATGATTTCTTCTTGGTCTACGTGTCATAAAATACTCCATATATTGATGTTTATAACATCATTTGGGGAGCAAAATATCACTTATAAGTGTTGTTCAAATTTCCTGATCCACCTCTGTGGCTCAACCTGCGAAAAGAAACGAGTTGCTACGTAAGTCCGAGAACATGCTTTCCATGGTCTCTGAGCTCGCCTTTGGGACCGACATATCGGTAGAGAGTGACGCGCTCGATGCCGAGTTCCTTGCAGAGATCGGAAACTGAAGTATCGCGCTGGGCCATGGCGGCTTGCGCGAGACGCACCTGAGCTTTGGTGAGCGCGAATTTTCGTCCGCCCTTGCGACCGCGCGCTCTCGCGGAGGCGAGACCCGCCATGGTGCGCTCTCGGATCAGATCCCGCTCGAACTCGGCCAAGGTGGCGAAGATTCCGAACACCATGCGACCGGACGCAGTCGTGGTGTCGATCTGAGCGCCCTTTCCAGTCAGAACCCGCAGGCCGATCTTGCGGTCTGACAGCTCCTTCACCGTGTTGACCAGATGGGCAAGCGATCGTCCGAGGCGATCGAGCTTCCAGACCACCAGCACATCGCCGTCACGCAATGACTTGAGGCAGGCAGTCAAGCCAGGGCGATCATCACGACCGCCGGAAGCAAGATCATCATAGATATTGTCCCGTTCGACACCTGCGGCGCGCAAGGCGTCGTGCTGCAGGTCGAGAGACTGCGAGCCATCGGCTTTGGAGACGCGGGCATATCCGATCAGCATGTATCACAAACGTTGGTTTGAGGCGGCGCTTCGGCCACGATTGCATTGACCTCTGGAAATGTATCTCAACCAGCTTCATAAACAAAGCGTCTTGAACGCTATCAGATTTTGAAAAAGGAACATGTATGCCGCGTCGCGTCACTCTAACCGATCGGCAGAAAGACGCGCTGTTGCGCTTGCCGACTTCACAGACGGATTTGCTCAAGCACTATACGCTGAGTGATGAAGACTTTGGGCATATCAGGCTGCGTCGGCGCGCTCACAACAGGTTCGGCTTCGCCCTGCAATTGTGTGTCCTGCGCTATCCCGGCCGGGTGCTGGCTCCAGGCGAACTGATCCCTGCAGAGGTCATCGAATTTATCGGAGCGCAGCTTGGCCTGGGTGCCGACGATCTCGTAGACTATGCTGCCCGCGAGGAAACACGGCACGAGCATCTTGCCGAGTTACGGGGGCTCTACGGCTTCCGCACCTTCTCCGGACGTGGTGCGAGCGAGCTGAAGGAATGGTTGTTCCGAGAAGCCGAGATGGCGGTGTCGAACGAGGATATCGCCCGTCGCTTCGTAGCCGAGTGCCGACGCACCCGCACTGTCCTTCCCGCGACATCCACGATCGAGCGGCTTTGTGCCGCGGCTCTCGTCGATGCCGAGCGACGCATCGAGACGAGGATCGCCAGTCGGCTGCCTATGTCGATCCGAGAACAGTTGCTGGCATTGCTCGAGGAGACGGCTGATGATCGGGTGACCCGTTTTGTGTGGCTGCGCCAGTTCGAGCCTGGCTCGAACTCTTCGTCGGCCAACCGGCTGCTCGACCGGCTCGAATATCTGCAACGCGTCGATCTCCCCGAGGATCTGCTTGCCGGCGTTCCTGCCCATCGGGTGACTCGTCTGCGCAGGCAGGGTGAACGGTATTATGCCGACGGCATGCGCGATCTCCCGGAGGACAGGCGGCTTGCGATCTTGGCTGTTTGCGTCTCGGAATGGCAGGCGATGTTGGCCGACGCAGTGGTCGAAACCCACGACCGGATCGTCGGCCGTCTCTACCGTGCTTCGGAGCGTATTTGCCATGCAAAGGTCGCAGACGAAGCGGGGGTGGTGCGTGACACCCTGAAATCCTTCGCCGAGATCGGGGGCGCCCTGGTCGATGCACAGGATGATGGCCAGCCGCTGGGCGATGTCATCGCGAGGGCACTGTTGCAAAGTTAGCGATGAGGCAGCCTTTTGTCTTATTCAAAGGCCTTACGTTTCAAAAACTCTGCTTACCAGGCGCATTTCGCCCAGGGGATCACCATAATAAAATGCTGAGGCCTGGCCTTTGCGTAGTGCACGCATCACCTCAATACCTTTGATGGTGGCGTAAGCCGTCTTCATGGATTTAAATCCCAGCGTGGCGCCGATTATCCGTTTCAGTTTGCCATGATCGCATTCAATCACGTTGTTCCGGTACTTAATCTGTCGGTGTTCAACGTCAGACGGGCACCGGCCTTCGCGTTTGAGCAGAGCAAGCGCGCGACCATAGGCGGGCGCTTTATCCGTGTTGATGAATCGCGGGATCTGCCACTTCTTCACGTTGTTGAGGATTTTACCCAGAAACCGGTATGCAGCTTTGCTGTTACGACGGGAGGAGAAATAAAAATCGACAGTGCGGCCCCGGCTGTCGACGGCCCGGTACAGATACGCCCAGCGGCCATTGACCTTCACGTAGGTTTCATCCATGTGCCACGGGCAAAGATCGGAAGGGTTACGCCAGTACCAGCGCAGCCGTTTTTCCATTTCAGGCGCATAACGCTGAACCCAGCGGTAAATCGTGGAGTGATCGACATTCACTCCGCGTTCAGCCAGCATCTCCTGCAGCTCACGGTAACTGATGCCGTATTTGCAGTACCAGCGTACGGCCCACAGAATGATGTCACGCTGAAAATGCCGGCCTTTGAATGGGTTCATGTGCAGCTCCATCAGCAAAAGGGGATGATAAGTTTATCACCACCGACTATTTGCAACAGTGCCGATAAAAATATATCATCATGAACAATAAAACTGTCTGCTTACATAAACAGTAATACAAGGGGTGTTATGAGCCATATTCAACGGGAAACGTCTTGCTCGAGGCCGCGATTAAATTCCAACCTGGATGCTGATTTATATGGGTATAGATGGGCTCGCGATAATGTCGGGCAATCAGGTGCGACAATCTATCGATTGTATGGGAAGCCCAATGCGCCAGAGTTGTTTCTGAAACATGGCAAAGGTAGCGTTGCCAATGATGTTACAGATGAGATGGTCAGACTAAACTGGCTGACGGCATTTATGCCTCTTCCGACCATCAAGCATTTTATCCGTACTCCTGATGATGCATGGTTACTCACCACTGCGATCCCCGGGAAAACAGCATTCCAGGTATTAGAAGAATATCCTGATTCAGGTGAAAATATTGTTGATGCGCTGGCAGTGTTCCTGCGCCGGTTGCATTCGATTCCTGTTTGTAATTGTCCTTTTAACAGCGATCGCGTATTTCGTCTCGCTCAGGCGCAATCACGAATGAATAACGGTTTGGTTGATGCTAGTGATTTTGATGACGAGCGTAATGGCTGGCCTGTTGAACAAGTCTGGAAAGAAATGCATAAGCTTTTGCCATTCTCACCGGATTCAGTCGTCACTCATGGTGATTTCTCACTTGATAACCTTATTTTTGACGAGGGGAAATTAATAGGTTGTATTGATGTTGGACGAGTCGGAATCGCAGACCGATACCAGGATCTTGCCATCCTATGGAACTGCCTCGGTGAGTTTTCTCCTTCATTACAGAAACGGCTTTTTCAAAAATATGGTATTGATAATCCTGATATGAATAAATTGCAGTTTCATTTGATGCTCGATGAGTTTTTCTGATAGTTAGTCTTTGTAGAGACACAAACCTGAAATTCCGGACACCGCGCTTCAGGACATCTCCCTGGACGCCGATATCTGGCAGTATCCGGACGGTACTATCGAACGCCGGGCCAACGGTACTACCCTGCCCTTTATGACTGACGACCGGCTATCTCACCCACGCACTTCTCCCTGAAATTTAGCATCGTCGCGGTTAATGTCGAAAATTTGCCACCTGACGTGGTTGGCATCGAGGGTGAAAACTGCCGTGGCGAGGGTGTTCTCCTCATCCGGATCGTCGGCAGCCAGCCGGTATTCACCGGCATCAATTTTCAGATTGATATCGTGCAGCACCTGGGTGGTGCCGAAATGTTTAGCGACCGCGCTAAATTCGGCACTGTTGCAAAGTTAGCGATGAGGCAGCCTTTTGTCTTATTCAAAGGCCTTACGTTTCAAAAACTCTGCTTACCAGGCGCATTTCGCCCAGGGGATCACCATAATAAAATGCTGAGGCCTGGCCTTTGCGTAGTGCACGCATCACCTCAATACCTTTGATGGTGGCGTAAGCCGTCTTCATGGATTTAAATCCCAGCGTGGCGCCGATTATCCGTTTCAGTTTGCCATGATCGCATTCAATCACGTTGTTCCGGTACTTAATCTGTCGGTGTTCAACGTCAGACGGGCACCGGCCTTCGCGTTTGAGCAGAGCAAGCGCGCGACCATAGGCGGGCGCTTTATCCGTGTTGATGAATCGCGGGATCTGCCACTTCTTCACGTTGTTGAGGATTTTACCCAGAAACCGGTATGCAGCTTTGCTGTTACGACGGGAGGAGAGATAAAAATCGACAGTGCGGCCCCGGCTGTCGACGGCCCGGTACAGATACGCCCAGCGGCCATTGACCTTCACGTAGGTTTCATCCATGTGCCACGGGCAAAGATCGGAAGGGTTACGCCAGTACCAGCGCAGCCGTTTTTCCATTTCAGGCGCATAACGCTGAACCCAGCGGTAAATCGTGGAGTGATCGACATTCACTCCGCGTTCAGCCAGCATCTCCTGCAGCTCACGGTAACTGATGCCGTATTTGCAGTACCAGCGTACGGCCCACAGAATGATGTCACGCTGAAAATGCCGGCCTTTGAATGGGTTCATGTGCAGCTCCATCAGCAAAAGGGGATGATAAGTTTATCACCACCGACTATTTGCAACAGTGCCTAAAAAATATCGATTGTGTACTGTACTGTAATGTACTAAAATACGATACAGTACAGTACACAATAGGAAGTAAACCCATGGCAATCACTAAATCAGATGTGGCAAAAGCCATCGAATCCCTTGCAGCACAAGGCTCAAACCCAACTAACGATAATATCCTTGCGGTTCTTGGTAGCGGCTCAAAGACCACTATCAACAAATACCGCAAAGAGATCCTTGAAGAGCAACTGGCGGCAGCCGTTACTACGGCAAAAACTCTGAAAGATGCGGAACTTGTTACCGTGTCACAAGTCATTGCAACCCTATTGCAAGAACGGATTGATGCAGTACAAGGCGGATATGCGGAAACAGTGCAACAACTGGAAAAGCAGCTTGCAGATACCACAGAAAAACTGGAACAGGTGCAAATCAAACTTGATGAACAGGTCAAACAAACTGATGACACCACCGACAAGCTGAAAGTCGCTCTTGCTAGTACAGATAAGGCAAAAGAAGACTACAACGCCTTGCAAGCCAAATATGAACAGCTACTCGAAAAATCAGGCTCGATCAAATATGTGGAATCACAACTCACTAATGCAAATGCACGGATAGCTGAATTAGAAAAACAGATTACAATGTAAAAAGACAAGTAACTGACGCTATGAATATCACTGATATTCGGGGCTGCTCAACCACAGAGTTTAATCAGACTTTGCACAAAGCCAGTGACCATACGTAAAGACCTACGGAATAATGATTTAATCATTAAGCAGCATTGGATAGCTGCGTCGGAGTATGTTTGATTTCGCCCTTGTTTGCCTTTTTATGGAGCATACCATTGCGTAGCAGGATCAAACCAAATGGCAATATTTCCGCGACTCATGAGTGCTCGATTATATGCGGGCCAATTGGTTGTGCGGTAGATTTTGTGTGTAGGCTTCTTCATTTGAAAATTATATCGCTGAAAAAGCCTTTACAGATAGGT
>NZ_VPCE01000022.1:0-10265 GCF_013418335.1 Acinetobacter sp. YH12145
GGAAATTTGAACAACTCCTATAAGTGATACTCTGCTCCTCAAATGATGTTATAAACATCAATATATGGAGTATTTTATGGCACGTAGACCAAGAAGAAATCATTCAAACGACTTTAAGGCTAAGGTAGCACTTGCTGCGATCAAAGCAGAAAAAACACTTGCTGAATTGAGTTCTGAGTTTGATGTTCATCAAAACCAAATTATTGACTGGAAAAATAAATTGATCTCAGCTTCCTCACAAGCTTTCGATCAATCAAAAGCTCCATCAGAACCTCCCATTGATCTTAAAAAGTTACATGCAAAAATCGGTGAGCAGGCATTAGAAATTGATTTTTTAGAAGGTGTGTTGAAGAAACTGGGCCGCTTCAACCACAAAAGTTAATCGATCACTCACTTCAGATTTCAGTATCTAAACAAGCTAAGTTACTGAAAGTCTCTCGTGGTTGTTATTATTATCGCCCAAAACCTGTTAGCTCATCAGATCTGAAGCTGATGCGATGTATTGATGAATTACATATGCAATATCCTTTTGCAGGCAGTCGTATGATGCGTGATTTGTTGAATCGTCAAGGGCATCATATAGGACGACGTCATACACGTACTTTAATGAAGAAAATGGGTATTCAGGCGTTATATTGCAAACCAAATTTAAGCCAGGCTAATCAAGCTCTGAACCGTACCGGGTTTGTCGGAGACTTTTTTATTTAAGTTAGGCCACCTGACCTAACGGGTTAATCTTATCATAGTACATTGCTTCAAACTCAAAAGGCGATACATAACCCAGTGCACTGTGTACACGCTTTTTATTGAACCAATCTACCCAGTTGAGTGTCGCTAGTTGTACATCTGCTAAACCTTGCCAATCTGCTTTTAAATATTCAATCACCTCTGTTTTGTATAAGCCATTCACCGTTTCAGCCAGAGCATTATCGTATGAATCACCAGTTGTACCGACTGATGCTCGTAAATTTGCTGCTTCTAAACGATTGGTATAGCGAATAGAAAGATATTGAACACCTCTATCGGAATGATGAATCACATTCTTTGGCATGCCTCGATCGTGCAAGGCTTGCTCTAATGCATCGAGCACCATATCTGTATTCATCCGTGTCGATACTTTCCATCCAACAATTGCTCGTGAGAACACATCAATAATAAAGGCGGTATAGACCCAGCCTGAATGAGTTTGAATATACGGGTGAGTAGACCAAGGGAATTTCACCCTTAGCCCCTCGCAGAACCGGACGTGAACCTCTCAGCTCATCCGGCTCCCATTATCCAACCGATGGTAAACATCCCATTTTCCAGTGCACAAAGGCATTTGGAAAATCACGCGCAAGTCGCCCTAAGGCATATCTAGCCCGTCTTTTATGACGGGCCAAGTTTTTATACTTACGCCTCATCCAGCGTATAAGATAAGCATTCATGTGTTGCCAGATCGCTGACATTGCTGAACCATGGAATCGACCATAGTATTGCTGCCAACCTTGAAGAATTGGATTGAATATTGCAGATAAATCACTTAATTCGCGATTACACATCAGATGTAGATGCCATTTCCGAATAGTCTGTCGCATTGTTTTAAGTGCATCACGACTGACTGCAGGAGAGAAATTTACATAAACTCTTTTATACTTGTCCACAGCCTTACGGGGCCTAAACGTGTACCCGAGAAAAGTAAATTGAACATCGGGATATGCTTTACGACGATTAATATCTTGGCAATAAACAATCTTTGTCTTGTCTGGATGCAATTCGAGTCCACATTCACGAAATCGTGCATCGATCTTTTGTAAAACAAGTTTGGCTTGAGATAAACTCCGACAATGAATTACGCCATCATCTGCATAACGGCAGAACCGTACACTTTGAAGATGTTTCGTAATCCACATATCAAAAGCATAATGCATAAATAAATTCGCCAATAAAGGACTCACAACACCACCTTGTGGTGTGCCGCGATTCCTTTCTAAAAGATGGCCATTTATGTGTTGCATTGGTGCTTTTAACCAACGTTGCACATATAAAAGAATCCATGGAATTTCACAGTGTTTCTTGAGTGCACGCATGAGTAAATCATGGTCGATGTTATCAAAGAGACCTTTGATATCAAATTCCACAACCCAGTCATAATCCCAACTTCGTCTCCTCACTATCGCAATTGCATCATGGGCAGAACGCCCCGGACGATATCCATATGAGTTTGGATGAAATAATGGATCAATTTTCGGCTCTAATAAGAGCTTAACTGCTGTTTGCGCGACTCGATCTGCAACTGTTGGAATACCTAGTATACGCACGCCACCTGACTTCTTTGGAATCGGAACAGCCTTAACTGGCGGTGGAAAATAACTGCCAGAACAAAGTCGATTCCATAGTTTGTATAGGTTGTTCTTTAAATGCTTTTCGAATTGCTCAATAGATTCATGATCAACGCCTGGAGCGCCACCATTCTCTTTGACTTTCTTAAATGCCTCCCAGATTAACGCTTTAGGAATGTTAAATGGTTTGGTCATAAAGTTTTGCTCCTCCTGCTTGCACAGTTGACAAATCCGTAGACCTGGATAATGCAACCCCTTCGCTCCATTACCATTACAGTAACTTCAACACTACTACGAGTTGCTCCGCCCCTTGGTGACGCATTGCTATTATCAGCCTTGCCTTTTGAGCTTGTGCCTTTCGCTTGACATCGCCACCGAAGGTTCCCGCAGTTCAACGTAAGAGCCTGAATTAGGATCGCGCTGCCTCTACGCCGGACACCGAATGGCCCGTAAGCAGGTAACGGCCAAACTAATCGCGGGGTAACTTCCATCCCCGGTTTTGATGTCATTTGAGTACTTTCGACACTTGAACGGCAGTTCACTGTTGTTCGCCTTCCTAATTCTTACCTGACATCTCTACGATGCCTTTTCCATAACGCTCACGACCGGGACTTTTGATCCAAGCCGCTTATGGTGGTTTGCTACCTGCTCCTGCAAGCCGATAGCGAGGGGCCATACCCTCATCTCTTACGCCGCTTGCTGCGGCACACTAAAGTCACTCACCCACAGTTGGTCAGGATGATCAGCATTAAAATTACGTTTCACTAAATCATCTGCTCTTTTTTGATCATCTCGGCTACGGGTGGTTTGTTTATTCTTACCACGCCAAACACCTTGTATACCTAGCTTCTGCATCAATCGAGCAACTGTACAACGTGCAATAATATAGCCTTCACGTTTCAATTGTTGCCAGACCTTACGCACACCATATCGACCTGAACTTTCTTTCCAAATTCGTTTAATTTGTTCAGCATGATGCTCATCATGTAGATCTCGTTTCGCTCGATGTTCTGGATTGTCCGCGAGATCTAAAGTTCGGTAATAGGTTGAAGCTGCGATCGGTAAAATCCTACAAATCGCATCAACACCATATCGATCTTTATTGTTATGGATGAAATCCACCATTATTTGTGTGGGCGGTCGAGCTCCGCCTGGGCGAAAAAAGCGGCTGCTTTACGTAGAATTTCATTGGCACGCTTTAATTCTTTAATTTCACGTTCCATTTGCTTCATTTTTTCTTGATCAGATATCTGTTGTACTTTAATAGGATTTTGCTGATCTAAATGCTTTTGATGCCAGGCACGAAGTGTTTCAGGAGTATAACCAATCTTAGGCGCAATTGCTGTGATTGCAGCCCAAGTAGAAGGATAATCTTTTTCAGATTCAATTAGTAATTGAACCGCTTTTTCTCTGATTTCAGGGGTATATTTTAATTTGGTCATCGGGGTAGTCTCTCAGAATATTGACTCTCCGACAAACCCGGTACGGTTCATTTTCACACTTTATGCAACAGAGTCGTTTTTATCCTAAGGTCCTTACCACTTGTATTCTTTACGAACATATATCTAAAAAGTGTAGCAAGTTGCTACACTTTTCGCTAGATCAACTCTTTACCAAAAATATCATTCAGTCTTTCACGAATACTATGGACGAATTCCGGATTACTTTTAAGTTTATGCTTCATATTTCGTTTAAAGTCATTCAACCCCATACCAATTTCAGCAAAATCCATTTGGAATAAAGTGTCATTAATGACAATATTTGCTTGAGAGTCAGTGAGGCATCCTACTTTTTTAAACCACTTCTTGAACTGCTGATAATTTTCATCATTATTAAAAATATACCAAGAACGTACATTCATATCGAATTTAGCCCCTAATTCTTTTACGGATGCATTGTCTTCAAATGGAACATCAAGATAGATTTTTTCAATCACTGCAAATTCATCCAGTGCCTTATCAGCAATCCGATGATGCAGTTTAAAATTCACACCTACAATTGGACGGCCTTTCTTAACGGTTTCATACTCTAACTGTAGATCTGTATTTTCGTTAATTTCTGCCACTATTTTGTCTAATACATAGCGTCTAAAATCTACCCAGCGATCATATTTGGTTTCATTAATATCAATCAGTGCTTTCAAGTTTTCTAAAAGTAATGGCACTTCATAACTCTTTTGATTGACGTACTTAAATTCGTTTTTAATGAAATAAGTATAAAGACTCATACTGGCAACAGAATCTAGGGCAAAAAGATGTTTTAGCTGATAGGTAGTAAAATTACCCCCAGCCAGTTGAGTGAAATACGGCAACACCTCACTGGTAAAACGAATCTGAATCGCATTTTTAGAATCATCTTCCCATCTTAACTCACGGATAATGGGAACGACAGAATGTACTTTTTTAGTCTTTCTCTTACCATTATCAGCTGGCTCCTCAATAATAAAATGAGCTACCCGGGATGAAAGCTCTTTATAAATCCGATCTATTGCAACATTAATTGAATTACGTTTATTTAATCCTAGTAAATCTGCCAAATCATCCTTATACAAATAAATATAAGTTTGTTCGGTAATTTCACCATCTACCCTATTTTTCTCACTATAATTCGCAACCGCCATTGCATATAAAAGTGCCTTATATTCATTGGCTGATAATTCGATTGGGCGAATTAAACGGTTACTGGTACTGACAACGCCATTATGGCGAATGTTGCCTATACAGTAAGGAATATAATTCGATTCTTCTTGCAATGGTTCAGATTCTGTCATAACCGTGATATTTATAATTTAACTTAGTTTTTATATACAAAAGTGGAAAAACTTTCAAGACTTTCACCACAATATTCTAAAAGTGGAAAGTTTGTCATCAAAAAGAAGCATTTTAGCCGATTTCCTGCACTTAAAGTGGAATTAATTATAATCTTTCCACCTCATGATGACAGACCTTCCACCTTTAGTCTCGAAATTACAGTTCAGAAGGTCTATTTTTACTTTTTTCATTCAGGTCTAGTTAGGTTAAGTCAGATAAAAACCCTGATGTGACAAGGCTTCCACCTTTTTGTTAGATTTAAAAGGTATAACTGCACATATAATCATCAGGAAATATCCAATAAAAACAGATTATCCACAGGTTAAGAAGATACAGTGACAATCTTTCCACCTTTAAAGCTTAGTTATGAGACTTTATTAACAGCTTAAATATTTGTTTTTTATATTATTTTTAAATAAAAATAGCAGTTCTAAAAATAGTAGTGACAAACCTTCCACCCTAGTGACAGACCTTCCACTTTATAGTGACAAACCTTCCACTTTATAGTGACAGACCTTCCACTTTACGGTGACAGACCTTCCACTTTATAGTGACAAACCTTCCACTTTATAGTGACAAACCTTCCACTTTTAAAGTTACAAGCATTTGTTTTATATAATAAAAATATGATCCTAATTATTAATTAGCTAAATAACTAATTATTCTAATTTTTAATTAAGCTAGCTTAGTTAAAAATTTATTTTTTAAGTTGTTTTACAGCTGAATAAATAGGATTTATAAATTTAAAAACTATAGTAAGATGAATGAAAGTTATTTATATTACTAAACATTGAAATAAGGAAGCATCTGACACGCATGTCTGCAAAAATTATTACTGTTGCTAACCATAAAGGCGGATGTGGCAAAACAACGACTGTTGTACACCTAGCCTCAGAACTTGCCAATCTGGGCTACAAAGTTTTAGTCATTGATTTAGATCCTCAAGCAAACGCAAGTTTACACATTGGGATCCAACATCCAAGCGAAATTGCTGTCACTACAGCAGAATTACTAGTGGGCGATATTTCGTTGTTGGCAGATGCATTACAAGAAGAAACGAACTTTGAAAAAGTATCATTAATTTATGGTTCCTTAAATTTAGGAAAAACTGAAGATCAACTAAAAGAAGAAGCTCCCCGTCCTTCTGAAGAGTTAAATATCAAGTTAAAACTATTAAAAGATCTTTATGATTTTATATTGATCGACTGTCCACCTAGCCTTAAATTATTAACCAGCAATGCCTTGGCATCTTCAACACATGTCGTTATCCCTATCGAATCAGGATCACAATATGGATTGTATGGGGTAACAGATCTTTTAAATCATCTTGAAAAAATCAAACGTATTAATCCAGATTTAGAGCTTTTAGGCGCTTTACTAATTAAGCATGATGAACGTCAGAATGTCTGTAAGCTGATTCGGGATGAAGCCTTGAAACAGGTAGGTAAAATTTTAGAAACCACAATTCCTCAAAGTACTAAAGTCAATCAAGCAGCGATTCTGCAACAACCACTTTTGAAAGTAGAAAAAAATTCAAAAGTACGTAAGGCTTTTGAAAGCCTTGCCAATGAAATTGTAGTGAAAATTAAAACCTGAGAGCATTATGGCAAGCACCAAAGAGCTTTTAGCTCAGAAACTGAAACAGAATACAGAAAAACATCAGCAAGCACAGAAAGACAATATTAAAGAGCCGAAAGAGTTTAGACGTAATGTCCCTATTGAGGATATCAGCCGAAGTCCAAACCAGCCGCGTAAAATATTTGAAGAGTCACAGTTAAAAGAACTGGCGGATTCTATTAATGAAATCGGCCTTTTGCAGCCCATTACAGTACGTAAACTGGATAATCTGAAATATGAACTGATTGCAGGCGAGCGACGCTTACGGGCACATCAATTACTCGGAAAGTCTGTGATTGAAGCCATTATAATTGATGCAAATAATGTAGAAGCATCTTTGTTAACCCTGGCAGAGAATTTAAAGCGTCAGGATCTGACAGATTATGAGATTTTTATTGGCTTGAACTCACTTGATGAGAAATTAAAGAAAAACAAGCAACGTTTAGCCAATTCACTGGGTTTAAATCGCGAAGATATGTACAAGTATTTAGCATACGAAAAACTGCCGCAAGCAATTTTAAATGACCTTGATGTGGAACCGGGCTTGCTAGGCCGTACTGCTGCAACTGCATTCAAAAAATTTCTATCGGATCATCTTGAACAACTCTCTGAAGCCGAAATGGCCTTACTCGGAGCTTGGGAAAAATTAAAAGACAAAAAACTCGAGCAAAGCAAAGTTACTACTTATGCTGAAAAACTATTGAGTCAGAATCCAGAAAAACTGACCACAACATCCGTGGTCAGAAAAATTGAATATGCTGGTAAGATTGCGGGGAATATCAAACTGAATCAAAAACAGCTTAAAGTTTCTCTGAATATCTCGAAAATTGACGAAGCCAGTCTTTTACAATTAGAAGATTTCTTAAAACAGCTGATTCAAAAAAGCGAAAAAGTGTAGCAAGTTGCTACACTTTTTTAGTCCCGTCAAACTAATTACATCCTCATGCATTATTGAAATTTGCTTTCTTAAGTATGCGTCTTAACATTTGGTCTTTGATAGTACTATTACTTCAGACTGAGATTAAATTCTGCCTTTCTTCTTGTGGAGTGGTTTATATTTATCCGGAAATATTATATATGTCCATATAATCACTCCCAGTTTTCACGTTTTGTATCAAAATAATCAATTCCTATCAGATTTTCCGATAGGGAAATTTATATGCTGGTGGAATATAAATAGTTTGGTGGTGTTTCAAAAAGTATGCTGCCGTTAAACAAATCCGTTATTAAGGTAAAAGAAAGTAAGCATCCGGCTAACACAGCCTTACCAAGCGATCCTATAAGCCTTAATTTAGTCCCCACCTAAAAACAAGTGGGGACTTAATCCATGAACATGGATATATATTCAGCAACACCTCCTGTTGCTAAAAAACGCAGATCATACAGCAAAGAATTCAAACTCAGTATTGTCAATGCCTGCAAAAATCCTAATACCTCGATCGCTTCGGTCGCACTGCAACATAGTATTAATGCCAACCTTGTCAGTCGTTGGATCAGGATCTTCAGCCATCATGAGGGTGCCGTGCAGGATCCTACTCATGTGAATCCAGCATTTATTGCTTTGCCTTACACTGCTGCAATCAGCCAACCTATTGATGAGAGGATCACGTTGTGTATCACCGTGCCTCATACGAATAATGATATTCAGCTAAAATGGCAGACATCAGAAATACCTGCCTTGGCAGAATTACTCAAGGCACTGGCAACATGATCCGCATTGATGAAATTTGGCTCTCTACCCAGCCCATGGACATGCGTGCAGGTATGGATACTGTCATGGCTCAGGTGGTGAGAGCCTTTGGCTACATCAAACCGCATTGCGCCTACCTGTTCTGTAATAAACGTGGTCATCGTATGAAAGTGTTGGTACATGATGGACTGGGCATCTGGCTGTGTGCCCGGCGTTTGGAACAGGGTAAATTTCACTGGGCTCAAGTTCACCAAGGTGAAACCGTGGCCCTCAGCCCGGAACAGTTACAGGCATTAATCCAAGGTTTGCCCTGGCAGAGAATTGGATTGCAGCAAGTGGTGAATATGCTCTAAACCAAGCTCGACCATTCTGCCATCCTCCAAACGTTCTATTTCATTCTCTTCATGACCTCAGGCATACTGCGGTCATGAATACGCTGCCTGACTTAAGCCAACTGACCCATGAACAACTGCTGGAATTCACCAGACAGTTGGCGATGCAGCATCAGTCTCTAGCACAATCAAACCAGCAATTAGATGCCAGAGTTCAACATCTTGAAGTCACCAATCAGCAATTAGATTCTAAAGTTCAACATCTTTCTATTCTCAATCAAAAATACGAGCATGAACTCGCACTATTTAAACAGCACAAATTCGGCAGTAAAAACGAACATCTCACTGCAAAACAAATCCATCTGTGGGATGAAGCGGTTGAAGAAGATATCGCAGCCGTTGATCTGGAATTAGAACGATTAAATGCAGATAAAACCCATGCAGCGACACAGAAAGCCACAGTCAACAAACCTAAACGTCGACCACTGCCAGATCATCTACACACCATCCGTATTGAGCATGAACCTGCATCAACCCAATGTGCTTGTGGCTGCCGACTCCGTCGTATCGGCGAAGATGTCAGTGAAAAACTGCATTTCAGACCGGCACAGTTCTATAAGGAACAGCATTTGCGTGGCAAATGGGTCTGTGATCAGTGTGACACCCTGACTCAGCAAGCGATGCCCGCCTATGTGATTGATAAAGGCATTGCTTCACCTGAACTGCTCAGCCATGTGCTGGTATCGAAATATGCCGATCATTTACCGCTGTACCGTCAACGTCTGATCTATCAGCGGGCGGGAATCGAACTTTCTAGATCAACTTTATCTGACTGGATAGGTCGCTGCGGTGTAGAACTGGAACCTCTGGCCAATGCCTTAAAAGAGGTGGTACTACAACAGCAGGTGCTGCATGCAGATGAAACACCGGTCACCATCATGCGGATGGGTGAGAATAATAAAAAACCGAAGAAAGGTTATGTCTGGGCCTATGCCACCACACAGTACAATCCAGTTCAGGCGGTGATCTATGACTTTCAGGATAGTCGTTCAGGCCAGCATGCTGAAGAGTTGTTAGCGGCAATGTAAAAATGACCCCCCAACAGCATTTGAAAATTGACCCCCTTGGTTAATATAGTGGTCTTTTTGGACTGCTCAACATGTTAACTTTGGAGCAAGCAGTGACAATCCAAATACTTCATCAACAAGGTCAATCTATTAAGGCAATTAGCCGCGAACTCGGTATTTCTAGAAATACTGTGTGTAAATATTTACGATCTCAAGTAACACCTAAATATCAACGAACACAATCTAAAGTGAGTATTCTTGAGCCTTATAAACCGTATTTAATCAAACGAGAGATGGCTCCGGAAATTTGAACAACTCCTATAAGTGATACTCTGCTCCTCAAATGATGTTATAAACATCAATATATGGAGTATTTTATGGCACGTAGACCAAGAAGAAATCATTCAAACGACTTTAAGGCTAAGGTA
>NZ_VPCE01000001.1:0-247312 GCF_013418335.1 Acinetobacter sp. YH12145
GTTTTCTAACTTAGACCAGTGTTGATCAGTCAACATTGTACGAGGCATAGCGAGGAGTAGATTTGGTTTGGCGATTAAATTCTACTTTCTCGCTATTTTTTTGCACAGTAAATGTCAACAGACCCTAATCAAAACAAGTAGAGATAGCTGAATTGAAAGCAATTGATTGCCGAGTATGACCATGCCTAGAAGGGCAAAAATTCCGTAATAAAGGGCAATGATCTTGTGCTTTGGGTCTTGAAATTGTGTCTGATGCATCGTTATATAGTTTATTGTTAAAATTCGGAGTGCATTTTAGTTTAAAAATAGTCAAATTAACATGATGAATTTTAAAATTTAAAACTTAGATTTATTGTAAAAGAAGATAGCTAAATGTAGCTATCTTCTGAATTTATCTAAGCTGACTGCGGACGTGCCACATCACCATTCAATGCTTCAGGCAAGGCTAAAACTGTCACATCTAACTCTTCTAAAGCTTCTGGGCGTGCCACAACTAAAGCTACATAACCATTTTCTACAGCCGCGCTATTGACCACTTGTACGCCTTTATTCAGCTGTTCGCCTTGTGCAGGCGCAGTTCCTGTGCCTTGAATTGCATGCAACCAAGCTTTTGGTTTGGCTTTAAACCATAAACGTGCAATCACTTCCTGACCCAAATAACAACCTTTGTCATAGTGGACGCCTTCACGCTGATGTAGACGTAACTCTTGCGGTTGGAACACATGTTCAATGGCTTGGTCAATATAGGCCTGACCCGCTTGAATCGCTTGAACTTCCCATGCTGCAACATCCGTCGGTTCCGAAGCAAATGTCGTTTCATCACCGACTAAACTAGGAAAAACTGCACCAGTTTCTTCAAGTTTCATCTTAGAAAATGCACCATATTTTTTAATATGTTTGGCAAATTCTTCGGCTTGATCTGCTGTAGTGACAATAGAAAAACTTTCAGCACTGTGTTTGGTGAGCCATAAACCAAAATGAATACGGCCTTTGAGGTCGCAGATTGCGGTATAACGTGTTGCATTTTCTTCAAGGCGTTCAACATGCAAAGTCACTTGCCCTTGTAGAAATTTTTGTGCATCGACACCGTTGAGAGAAAAAGATGTGAATGCCATAGACGTTGTCATGACCAGCCTCAGTATAAATTTTAGATATCATTAATCATGTTATTTTGCAGCAAGCCGCAGTGTTAGGCAAACAAAAAGCCCATATTGATATGGGCTTTTGTACAGCAGAGATCGGTCTTAGTGATTGTGTGTAGGCATATCGCTTGCAGTCATATCCATAGTGGAATGATGCGAAGGCGGTTCACTATTACAATCATATTGATCGCCACAAATACGCACGGTTTCCATCATGCCTTGATCTTCATGGTCTAAAATATGGCAGTGCAGAACGAAGTCGCCTTCAAATTTTTCGTACTTACTGCGTACAAAGATTTTATAGCCCTGTTTGACGAAGAGCGTATCTTTCCAAACGCCTTTCATTCCATGATATTGCGAGTCAATATTACCCGCACCATCTTTATCTGAGCTGCCGATCGCACTGACATCGACACCATTTTCATTCAATATTTTCACGACTTGGAATGGATTGACATGAATATGGAAGGGATGACTGGCAACATTACTGCTTAACTCCCACTCTTGAGTTTGCCCGATTGGAAGCTTGCGGACATAGCTATGGTGGGTATGGTCTTCATCATGGTAGGCATCGCCAAAGCTGATCAAGGTACCTTCTTCGGCATGACGAATACCAAATTTAAAGCTGCCATCTGTATTGAACAGAATGTCAAAGTTGGTGATTTGCTTCGCCATCGTTTTGAGCATTTCATCGACTTCAGCAGTCATTAAACTCGCATGAGAGATAAAGGCTGATAAATCACCCTGTTCGAGCTGCGCAATCACTTCTGGTGCCAGTTTTAGTTGGGTGGCCTGACTTTTTAAGAAGTTAAACGGCGTTTGCTGCGGTAGTTGAGTTGCTTGCACATTGACCCAACCGAGGAGCTGTGTATTGAGTTTTTCTTCTGGTGCGCGACGAAGTAACGGACTTGATTCAGGCGCATTAATTTCATCTTCCAGATTCAGCTTGGTATCGTATACACAGTATTTATTGGTGGTCGGGAAGGAGAGCATGGCATCAAAGCGATAACCCGGCTGAAAAATTTCAATCCCGTGCTTTTGGATTTTCCCCATGGTCAAGCCGTCTTGTGCAAGGGTATATAACGGTAATGTTTTCAGCGTTTTAAACTGTGAAGACATCGACTTGCTTTGATACTTTTGACATTCGCTCAGGGTTTGCTCTGCGGTAAAGAGCGCAGAATCAGGCAGTTCTTTGATGGTCAAACCAATGGTGTCACGGATACCGCCGTGAATCATGCGCCAGCGGTGGTATTGGTTCTGATCCACCTTAATTTCACCAAACATTTTGCCATTGATACTGGTAAAACGATTTTCATCCGCCCATGAGGTTGGTATATCGAGTTTTGAATAATCTTCTAAGCTATAGATGCAGGGGGTGCCATTCACTTGGCTTAAATTGCTGTCGCAATCTTCATTGTATTGAATCTGCTGGAACAGCATGATTTTTTCATGGTCATACTGCTGGTTTTTTTGATTTTTCCATAAGATGTCCAAATCTCCAGTCTGCTGAATTTGCCCCTGACGAATGACAGGTTTCCGCTCGCCCTCAATAATCAAAGGGCCAGCCATGCCGCTTGAGACCTGAATCGCGGTTGAACCATGCACATGTGAGTGATACCAAAATGTTCCCGCAGGATGATTCGGTTCGATCTTAAATTCGTAATGAAAATCTTGCTGAGGTTTTAAGCTCAAAAATACGTTGTCACTATTTCCTTGCGGGCTAACCCAGAGACCATGTGTATGTAAATTTGTGGTGTTAAAACAGTTCCCTTGGTTAATATTGGTCACTGGACTTGGACAGGTCTCCGTCGATTCAACAGGGAGATGATTGACCAGATGAATTTTTAAATTGTCACCTTGTTTCGCACGAATTTGTGGGCCAACCAACACATCCGAAACACTGCCATCGCTATTTTTCG
The DNA here is from genome assembly GCF_013418335.1 of Acinetobacter sp. YH12145. NCBI lineage: Bacteria > Pseudomonadati > Pseudomonadota > Gammaproteobacteria > Moraxellales > Moraxellaceae > Acinetobacter > Acinetobacter sp. YH12145. The sequence continues at coordinate 3,062 of NZ_VPCE01000001.1, forward strand.
AGTTCCAGAGTTCAGGTTTAGTCAGATAGCCTCTGACCTGTAATAGGTCATTTTCACCCGTTTCGGGGTCGTATAAGGCTTGGCGTTTATAGGCAATCAGCAGTTCATGCTCACCTTGTGCATTGGCTTTCAAACGTGGTGGATTCGAGATGACAGTCGGTGAGTCTACTTCCTCTTCTTGAATCGTCGAATCCGTTGTCGATTGGTCGTTGTCGCCACAGGCAATGAAGCTGAGACAGCTTAAGAGGCAGCCAGCCCCAATGATGGTTTTAAATTTTGTCATGATCTTTCCCCAAAGCATAATGACGGTAGAACAGTAGTCGCTGATTTATTTAGCTAAGGTTTTGTATATATTGTGATTATTTTGGCGAGTACAGCGAATTACTGTGCTTGTATGTCGTGCTTTTATTATCTGAGAGAGGAGTGATTCGACGCTATCCCTGCAAATAGGGATAAATTGAGAATTAAGATGAAATAAATGATAAAACAGTGTTTTGATTCACATTGTGGCTTTGAGGCGCAATGAGCTAATGAAGTAATTTAATACCTTGATTATTAAATACTAAAATTGATAAGACTGATTTTTAACCAAATTGGTTGCTGTTTAGATTAAATATTATGCAGTGCAATTTTCCTTAGACTAAAGAATGAGGCGGATTTGCAGCTATTTTTCAAAAAAATTCACATTTAGAGCGAATATTCCAAAGTTAGTGTAACTAAATATTTCAAAAACCCCTGTTTTTATATTTAACTCTATGAAATATATAAGATTTGGGAAATGGGTTTTCGGCAGTGTAGTATGCCTATCGAACAAAGATGAATTGTCTATGAAAAAGACAACGCAAAAAAATGAAAGACCGAGGGCAGGAACGCTATGAACAACAACTACCGTAAACCGCTGCAAGGCACCCAGCTAGAATACTTCGATGTACGCCAAGCCGTAGAAGATATTCAGCCAGGCGCATACGCAAAACTCCCATATACATCTAAAGTCCTTGCAGAGCAGTTGGTTCGTAAATGCGACCCTGCAATCTTAGAACAGTCTTTAAAAGAACTCATCAACCGTAAGCAAGACCACGATTTCCCTTGGTACCCTGCACGTGTGGTGTGCCATGACATCTTAGGTCAAACAGCATTGGTTGACCTTGCAGGCTTGCGTGATGCGATTGCAGACCAAGGCGGCGATCCGTCAAAAGTCAATCCTGTTGTTCCAACACAGCTGATTGTTGACCATTCTCTAGCTGTAGAGTTTGGCGGTTTTGACCCAGACGCATTTGAGAAAAACCGCGCGATTGAAGACCGTCGTAATGAAGACCGTTTCCACTTCATTGAATGGACCAAAACAGCCTTTGAAAATGTCGATGTGATCCCTGCGGGCAACGGTATCATGCATCAAATCAACTTGGAGAAAATGTCTCCAGTAATTCAAAACCGTGATGGTTTAGCTTTCCCTGATACTTGCGTGGGTACAGACTCACATACGCCGCATACTGATGCATTGGGTGTAATTTCTGTTGGTGTCGGAGGACTCGAAGCTGAAAATGTGATGCTTGGCCGAGCATCTTGGATGCGTCTGCCAGACATCATTGGTGTAGAGCTTGTCGGTCAGCGTAAAGCAGGCATCACCGCAACTGATATCGTGTTAGCGCTTACAGAATTCTTGCGTAAAGAACGTGTGGTTGGTGCTTATTTAGAGTTCTTCGGTGAAGGTGCAGACAGCATGTCTGTAGGTGACCGTGCAACGATCTCGAACATGACCCCTGAATATGGCGCAACGGCTGCGATGTTCTACATCGACCAAAACACCATTGATTACCTGACATTGACAGGCCGTGAAGCGGATCAAGTGAAATTGGTTGAAACCTATGCCAAAGAAATTGGTCTTTGGGCGTCGGATATGACAGCGGCAGAATACCCGCGTGTACTGCGTTTTGATTTGTCGAAAGTGACTCGTAATATTGCAGGTCCATCGAACCCGCATGCGCGTGTATCGACGGCTGACCTAAAAGCCAAAGGCATTGCAGGCAACTTAGAAGCGGCTAAAGCTCAGGAAGCTGAAGGTTTAATGCCTGATGGCGCAATCATCATTGCAGCAATCACCTCATGTACAAACACTTCTAACCCACGCAATACCGTTGCAGCAGGCTTACTTGCACGTAAAGCGAATGAGTTAGGACTTGTGCGTAAACCTTGGGTGAAATCATCATTTGCACCGGGTTCTAAAGCAGCAGCGTTATACCTAGAAGAAGCAGGTGTACTCGGTGATTTAGAAAAACTGGGTTTTGGTATCGTGGCTTATGCATGTACCACGTGTAATGGTATGTCAGGTGCTTTAGATCCAAAAATTCAACAAGAAATTATTGATCGTGATTTGTACGCAACTGCGGTACTTTCAGGTAACCGTAACTTTGACGGACGTATCCATCCTTATGCAAAACAAGCGTTCTTGGCTTCGCCTCCGCTGGTTGTGGCGTATGCGATTGCAGGGACGATCCGTTTTGACATCGAAACTGATTCATTGGGTAATGACAAAGACGGTAATCCAATTTACCTGAAAGACATTTGGCCGTCTGATGCTGAAATTGATGCGTTGGTAAAAGAAGCGGTTAAACCTGAACAGTTTAAGAAAGTGTATATCCCAATGTTTGACTTGGGTGAGCGTGAAAAAGCGGCAAGCCCACTATACGACTGGCGTCCGCAAAGTACTTATATTCGCCGTCCGCCGTATTGGGAAGGGGCTTTGGCTGCACCGCGTACACTTGCAAATATGCGTCCGCTTGCAATCTTGCCAGACAATATCACCACAGACCATTTATCACCTTCAAATGCGATCATGATGGATTCGGCTGCAGGTGAGTATCTGCATAAAATGGGCGTGCCTGAAGAAGACTTTAACTCATACGCAACCCACCGTGGGGACCATTTGACTGCACAGCGTGCGACATTTGCCAACCCGAAATTGTTCAATGAAATGGTGGTGCGCTCTGACGGTACGATCAAGCAAGGTTCAAAAGCGCGTGTAGAGCCTGAAGGCGAAGTGATGCGTATGTGGGAAGCGATTGAAACTTATATGAATCGTAAGCAGCCACTGATCATCATTGCAGGTAAAGACTATGGTCAGGGTTCGAGCCGTGACTGGGCTGCCAAAGGTGTGCGCCTTGCAGGTGTAGAAGTGATCGTGGCAGAAGGTTTTGAGCGTATTCACCGTACTAACTTGGTGGGTATGGGTGTGTTACCGCTTGAGTTTAAAGCAGGGACTGACCGTAAAACCTTGAAGCTGGATGGTACTGAGTTGTATAGCGTGATTGGCAATATTGCGCCGCGTTCTGACCTGACTTTGGTGGTTGAGCGTTCGACGGCAGACGGCAAAAATGAAATTATTAAAGTGCCTGTGACTTGCCGTTTGGATACTGAAGAAGAAGTGCATGTGTATGAAGCGGGTGGTGTGTTACAACGCTTTGCACAGGATTTCTTGGAAGGGAATGTGGCTTGATGTAATTCTTTAAATCCTCCCCTTACGGAATATATTCCTCACCTTTGAAAAAGGAGGGAGTTCCCCTCTTTTAAAAGATGAGAAGTATTACTTCGCAAGGGGAGATTAAAGTCATTGATATTGTTTAAAAAAGACCCTACATTTATGTAGGTTTTTTTAATAGATTAATTACAATGAAAATACTTAAAGATGATTTAAATTTTTTAATAAACATATCTGAAGAATTTTTTATGCAAGAAGATATTGTTAACAAATTAAATGGGTTTGTAGAGAATCAGATTAAAGGGTGGGAAATATGGCTTCAGGTTGAATTTGCTTTGTTTTTATTTAATCATACGGATGTGTCTGAAGTTGAAAGAGAAAAACGATATGAGTTAGATAAGCGGATGTCTAAAGATAAGGATATTTGCTCTATTGACTTTATGATCAGACAGAAACGAAAGCAAAGTTCAATACCTCTAGAAATTAAACAACATGAAAATGCGTCACATTGCATTAGGTATATGTTAAAAGATATCGAAAAATATGAAAAAGTTAGAGGATCTAGTACCACAACTGGTCGTTCACTTTGGTGTTTAGGTGTGCATCCAACTGTGGAAGAGGAATATTTAAATAAATTAATTAATGAAAATAAATTTAGAGATATAAATTCTGATTATATTTTTTCAAAAAATATTGAGGGTACTGATTTTAGTTTTACTTTAATTTGATGGCATTGTTTATTGGAAAAGAAGTATCTGTGAATGAAGTGGGTGGTTACTGCAACGCTATACACAGGACTTCTTGGAAGGGGAATAGCTTGATGTGATTCTTTTAATCTACACCCTTGCGATACAATGCATCTTATCTTTGAAAAAGGAGGAAGTTTGCAATTCTTTTAAAAGAAGGGGGGAGGGAGATGAAACTTGTTGATATTGTTTAAAACGCTCTAGTGTAAATTGGGGCGTTTTTATTTTGTGGTTGAAAATGGAAAAATATCTAGATGTTGATGGGGTAACTCAGGCTTATTTGCTTATCGGATATGTGATACATAGGTATAAGAGTAAATTCGATAGCATATTTAAAATTTATATTTATAGTAATCGTAGTACAGGAGCTAATCGACTAGACAAAATTTAGTGAATAGCCAGGAATATAAGGGGTTTACACTTATATATTATGAAACATACAAAAAATGTATAAATAATTTATTAAAAATATTATAGAAGGTAATATGGGAAATAAGGAAATTTTTAAAAAAGTTTTAGAGTTAGAAGTTGCTATAAATGATTATTTTTTAAAACTAAATGAACACAGTATTTGGCTTTTTCTAGCAATAATTGGATGGCTTGGCATTCCTGAAAAATATGGAAATATAAAAATATTGGCTTTAGCTGGTATCATCATTTTCTTTTTTTCATTACTTTCTAAATCTAAAACTTGGATACTTGCTGGGAAAAAGTCTTTTAAAAATTTGATTTTGCAATATAGACGTGAAATTCAAACAAACAGTTTGTCTAAATTTAAAAAGGATAGAGTGTTATCTAAGTTGGATAACATAGAAAATCAGTATTTTAATTTTAGAAAAAAGGGTTTGAGTATTTTTTATAAAAATTATTGTTTCTTCTTTACCGTCATATTTTTGGGTTTAGTGATAATTACAGAATTTTATAGTCATAAAATTGGATGAAATTAGGATAAATTAGCATTGATTAAAATGTTTGGAAAACCAGTCTCATTTGATCAGCTATTTTAAGGTTTTGGTGCAGATGCCAGATGACTTTATTGCAAATGGATAATTGGCTCAGCAAATCTCTGTAAACCCACCAAAATTTCCATACGAAATTATGCTTTGCCTAAATGCCATTATCAATTGTCGAAATGACCAATAGACATTCATCACAAGAGAGTTATACTGGATCTACCATTTCTAAAAACACATGGAGAACAAAAATGGTTACTGCTGGTCAAAAACCCGGAACAGGCTTCTATTTTTGTGTTCAATGCGGACACCGCGTCTACTTAGAAATTGGTACTGATCGTTTACCACCGTGTACCAAATGCCAAGGCTATCAATTTAACAATAAGAATGCCTAAGCTGCAAAACACTAACAGTTATCCGCTGTTTAGAAAGAAAAGCCCTATCACTCGATAGGGCTTTTTGCTAACGTATAACACAGCATATATAAAAACAAATTGTACGTTTGACCATTCGGAGAAGCCCATGGAAACAATATTAGGACTGTGTATTGGTATTGGCTTAAGTGCTGCCTGTGGCTTCCGTGTCTTTGTACCTTTATTGGTGATGAGTGTTGCTTCCATTTTAGGACTATTCGAACCAATGAAAGGATTCGAATGGTTGTCTATGCCTGCAGTTTGTATTGGCTTAGCAATTGCGACTGTCTGTGAAATCGCCGCGTACTATATTCCTTGGGTAGACAATGCCCTCGACACCATTTCAACACCTGCAGCGATGATCGCAGGGACCATCGCTACAATGGCAGTAAGTTCAGGTGAAATGTCCCAATTTGCCAGTTGGGCTGCAGCAATTATCGTGGGTGGTGGTACAGCAACAGCAGTGCAAATGAGTACTGTCGCTGCGCGTGGTGTATCTACCGCAACCACAGGTGGCGTTGCAAACCCCATCTTATCTACAGGAGAATGGATTGGTGCTGCAGTCTTGTCAGTATTGGCCTTTTTAGTTCCATTTTTTGTTGTGATCTTAGTGATTGCAATCGTGATCTGGCTGGTTCGCCGCATTCGTCAGAAACGAACTGTACAGGTCGACACCCCTTTATAAACCAATCAACATTTCACTCTAAAATGAATCCATCTTTTAGAGTGAATGATCTGCATTTTGTTTAATAAATATAGAAATAAAAATCCGAAACCGAGTTTTTCAGCGTTTGATAAAGATTATTAAAATTATAAGAAGTGATACAAAAAAATGAACAATCAGAGGAATTTAAAAGGTTTGGGCGGGTGGCTTATTGTGTTGGGGATAAAAATTGTCCTATCACTACTATTGCTTTCATTTGATATTTATAGCCTATATCAACTTTTTCAAAATGAGGCGTTAAGTCAAATAAGTGATCAAAAATCGGAACTTTATTATCCAACTCTGATGTATTTACTCTATATAGAAAGCATCTTAAATATTGTATTTTTCTTACTTTCAGTTTGTGCTGTCTACTTATTTTTTAGTAAGCATCTTTACTTTCCAACATTCTATATTGCGTTTATGGCAAGTTTTTTATTGGTACAGTTATGTGATAGTGCCATTTTGAGTGTGCTATTCACCGATAAAAATGCATTGGATACAGAGACCATCATGCAGTTAGCGACGAGTACTATGGGTTGTCTGATTTGGACGCCGTATTTGTTGATGTCAGTTCGAGTGAAAAATACCTTTACTCAACATTCCAAGCACTCGGCTTAAGCGAAAAAAATACTATCGAGCAATTTCACTATCTGTCCTAAAAGAGCACATCATTCTGCGTTTAAGTTATCCACGAGACGGCTAAAAAAATCTTTAAATACCGATTGATTTTTGAACAATAAAGGCATAATTTTAGTATGTGATTATAAATCACATAATTTTTATATGGATTTATTAATCTTTGAATTTTATAAAAAATAATGAGGGGAATGGTAGATGATTAAATTTATAGTCGATGAAAATGCCTTAATGAATGGCTCACATTTAATTCACAATGGTACGCAAGGATGCGTAGACATGCCGCAGTTTGACCAGCAAATATTGATTGGTTATTTTGCCAATTTCGAACTCGCTTATAAGCGTGCACGAATGAGCTGGCCAACAGAAAAAGTTGTTGGTTGCGATAAATGCTGTAGTCAAAGCTAGAAATTCAACATGCATTAACTTTGAAATAATGCTGTATATCCAAGAAAAATGGCGCAGAAATTGCTAACTAAAACAGGTAATCGCGTTATGAATAGGATATACGGCATGACCACAGAAACCATCCGTTCTACAAAATATCCAGCAGAGGCGCAAGCCTATGCAGCATGGCCTTTGATCCTGATTATCATTGGTGGTGCGATTGGACTGGTATATGCCGTGATTGCATATCTGATCAATCTCAAAATATATGCATCAGACCTCAGCTGAATGAATAAAATTTTGGCCAATTTACTTTGTGGTATGGCGGCATGTAGTGGTTGGTGGTTTAGCGCACAGTGGGTACAAAGCTATTTAGTTCATTGACCAACACCACGTTGAAAAGATCAACCCTAATATCTGCAGAACATGGATAGGCTTAGATCTCTACTCAAAGGGCGGAGTTTTGTATGAAGTTAATGGATGAATGTTCAGCGGCGATATATTTTTAAATTTGACGCTGTGTTTGGACGTTTTGTCTGTTGTAAAAGAAAATTTTCTTATAATTGGGCAAATCTGCAGATAAAAAACGCTGAAATGAGCTGAAAAGATAAAATATCCTGCTAAACCTAAAATGGCTGAAAAAATTTGCTGAATTTGCAGAAAATTAGAAAAACTTAGGAAATTAATCCCGATCCTCTTTGGTTAAAGTATATCTCAAGGGTGTGATAGAGATTGAAAAGAGTAGCATGCTGTCAGTGGTGCAAAACACGTGTACAGTACTCACCCAAAAGGTCTCGATTCAGCTTAGGACGCTATAAACCAGAAGTTTATAGGCTATAAGATCATGACTTACAAAGTGATGATAGTTGAAGTAAACAATATTGTTTTCTCTTATACCACCCCAAAAATTTAAACCAAAATAAAAAAGAATAATGAATCATTACTCCTTTAATCCGCATAAAACAAACGACACCAGTTTAGTCAACATAAGCTTAAAGATCATCAGGCATCTCCCGTAAAAATAGTCCTAAGCCAAGTGTTAAATCTGAACGAATTTCATTTTCATCACATTTTCATCGCATTGAATAGCCTCTGTGCTTTTTGCTACTTTTTTTAAGCACACCTCAATTTTCAAATCTCGCTGTGGTATGCATTATTGACTCTTAATCCAGTTGGAGAACTCATTTCAATACAAGTTCTCATTGGTTAAAAGTCCTGTCTAGAATTCAAATGATCCCGATGGTTTGAGTGTTAAGCTATGGCGAAAATTCTCGGTAAAAGTCATTTATCAGATGGAAAAAATGCTAAAACATCATACAAGAAGAAAATATTTTCAATATATCTTTAAATGTGAAAAATATTTTTAAAATAAGTCAAAAATAGTAATTTTCAGGGAAACAATCCCTCATCGATACCACTACTATATATCTCAAGGGTGTGATAGAGATTGAAAAGAGTAGCATGCTGTCAGTGGTGCAAAACACGTGTACAGTACTCACCCAAAAGGTCTCGATTCAGCTTAGGACGCTATAAACCAGAAGTTTATAGGCTATAAGATCATGACTTACAAAGTGATGATAGTTGAAGTAAACAATACTGTTTTCTCTTACACCCTAAAAAATTTTTAAGAATTCAATCAATAATAAATTTTTCCATCTTTTTCAAAATTCCAAACTTCGCATTCATTCCAGACAAACTTTGATCATTGCTGATGTAAAGAATATCACGCAGAACAACTCAAACTTAATCTAAGCTTCGGATTGTCCTTTTTCACAAAGTTGTTATGCTTAACTATCTAAATCTTAAATAATTTTGATATGGGTTATCTGAACCAATTGATACAGGATTGTCTGCAGGCACAGCAGACTAAAGCTGAGCGTATATTTGAGTTTTCAAGTTTTGATGATCTTGCTCTACACGCACATTATATTTATGTGATAGAGCAGGTTGGTGGCGATATACAGCAGACATATCAGGACTATGCTGCATTTAAGGCATTGAAAACCCATGCCTGTGCCAAGTTAAATCAACCCAATCACATTCTGTATGTTGGATCATCACGGACAGGTATAAAGAATCGTTTAACACAACATTTAGGTTTTGGGCCTAAACGAACCTATGCCTTGCATTTATCGCAGTGGTTTCAGGGCGAATATCGCATCACACTACATCAGTATCCTTTAACCACGAGTGCAAGCATCTTACAGTTACTGGAGGATGATTTGTCTCATTCATTAGCACCAGCCTTTGGTAAATTGGGGACCAATAATCGTTAGGGTTAGACCTGATCGGTTAAAGTCGATTGACAGCGAATTAGTCAGTTGTTATTTTGCCGACATTCTCCCAGTACACAGTCTGTCCATGCCTTTAGATCCCAACTTTGTCTATGCGCCGCCTCAAGGTCCTCTACGTATTTTGTATGAAGATGCAGACTTGGTTGTTATCGAAAAACCAGCGGAATTGCTGTCGGTTCCGGGACGTTTGCCTGAGCATCATGACAGTGCCTATCTTCGAGTTTTGCAACAGTATCCAGCAGCAAAGATTACCCATCGTTTAGACATGGCAACATCAGGCATTTTGATGTTTGCGAAACACCGCGATGCAGAAGTGGCAGTGAGTAAAATGTTCCAAGCGAGGACGGTTCAAAAGCAATATGTGGCTTTGGTTCAAGGCAAACTTGAAGGTGAGGGTAGTGTTGAAGTGCCCCTCATTACGGACTGGGAAAATCGCCCACGTCAGATGGTGCATTTTGAATTAGGCAAACCTTCAAAAACCTTGTATCAAGCCATTAGCTATGACGCAAGCAAAGACATTAGCCGAGTATTATTAACACCAGTGACAGGGCGTTCACATCAGTTACGTGTACACATGATGCATATTGGGCACCCCATTACAGGGGATCAACTGTATCACCCGAATGCAAAGCAAAGCTCACTCGGACGGATGGCGTTACATGCTTGCGATCTGGCATTTACTCAGCCTTTAACGCAGCAAGCTGTTCATATTCATTGCGCGGCAGAATTTTAAAGCGTATTCATGTGAATGCTCACTGTTCATAAAATCTGCTGTGTTGCATTGAAATTTTTAGGCAGCTTAGCAAGCTAAGAATATTTACAGCTTTAAATAGGTTTTTCTGCTTAAAAATGAATCATGATATACACTAAATCCCCAATTCTGGGGATTTATAATTACTCCAAATATCTCTATAAAATGTATGAAATATTTACAAAGATTAATATTAAGTTTCTTTGTATCTTTTAGTAAATAAATACCATTTCTAAAGTTTTATTATATTTTCTAAAGAATATTGATTGATTATTTTTTAATATGAAAATTTTTTATTAAATTGATTTAAAACAGTATTTTAGTTGAATTGTGTGCAAGTGTGTATTTGGTCAGATAAATACGGTTTTTTGCATTTGTTCTGCTAATATGAAATGAATTATAGATTTTAACTTTTGTAACTTAGGTTTGTTTTGGGGAATAAACTTAAATTATTGAAGCTTATTTTGAGGATTAGCAAATGATCAATATTGCTTTAATCGTCCTTATCATCCTATTAATTGTGGCTCTCCTTTTTGTATATAACCGCAAATTGAAAAATGATAAAACCCTACGTTCACTGCAGGAAAACTTCGATCGTGCGCGGTTAAAACTGGCTGAAACAGAGTCTCAGCAAGATGAATTGAATTATGCAATCAGTCAATTACGTATTCAAAACTGTGGGCTCAAAATCCAAGTCGATAAAGTAGCAAAATATCAACATATTGTAGAGATTGAACAATATGTTGAGTATCGAACTTTACAGGCTGATGGTTTGGTGGAAGTCACCAAAACCAATGCCGATATCATGTTGAATGATATTCGCGCACAGATCGAACAAGTGCGTCAGTATTTGAGCAAATATCAAGAAAAAGCTAAATCACAAATACAGGAACAAGCCCGTGCCGAGTTAAAGGGTTTGTATAGCCAAGCGCTGGATCAGCAGCATTTGGAAAACATCAACCGTGCTTTGGACAACAAAATACGGGGCTATCAGTCAGCATTCTTTTTACCTTTACAGAGTATTTTAGATCAGCTGATGGATGGCATGAATGAATCTGCGGCAAAGCAAAATTTGACTGCGGTACGTTGCAAAATGATTGATGCAATGGAGCAGCAATCGACTGCAAAATGTAATTATGTTGATGAAGAACGTCGTTTGGCTGCGATGCAATTATTTACATTGGTGTTTAATAGTCGTGCTGATTTGTATTTAGCCCAATTAAATACCAAAAACTTAGGTGAGCTATTGCAGGCTTTGGTGGATGATTTCACCTTGCTCAATGCGCATGGTGTACATTTTAGTCAGGCACGGGTACTCGACAGTTATCTACAATTACGCTTAGAAGAATTGAAAATGGCAGCTTTGGTTTTACATCTTAAAGAAACTCAGGCCCACATGGATGTTGTGGTTTAATTTGAATTGTTATCAGAAAGATCACTTCGGCGGTCTATTTCTGATTAAAGAGATTTAGCTAATGCAAATTGCAACAATTATCCGTTAATCTAAGTCAACAGAATAAAATTCATAAACGATAAGGGAAAGTACAATGACTCGTGATTTTAAACAATTTCCAGATGATGATAATGGCAATGTGCTGTGGCAGATGCAGCAAGATGGTGACGATCTATCTGTGCCGCACGAAATCGAATATTCAATTGCCTTTTCGACTCAAGAGCAGGCTGAACAGTGTGCATTGTACTTATTGAAAGAAGAGCAAAAAATTTCATTGTTCCAAGATGAAGAATCAGATCGCGTGGAATGGATTATCACGGTCTATGTTTATATGGAGCCTGATTATGAAGATATCGTTGATTTAGAGCAGTGGTTTATTAAAATTGCGGAACAACATTCGGGCGAATATGACGGCTGGGGTTGTATGGCTTATATCTATGAAGATGATGATCTGGATGAAGATGAAGCACAATTGAGCTAAGTCTCACTATTGTATCGTTAGCAATAAGAACTCAGTGATTTAACTGGGTTTTTTATTATTTAAATTTTAGAAAAATTGGATTAAGTTTTGATTTTTTTAGAATTTTCTATCCAATTCGATATGAATGCAGCTCACAAAACATAACACGGCATTGCGTTAAAGTGATGGGATCAATCTGTAGGATTCGCTATAGTATTGAACAGCAATAACCTTTCTCGCACGTCTCAAAGCTGTCTCATTTAGAACGTTTCAGTGTGATAAAAATTGACGATAAAGCGAGGGTGAATGCATGTGGATGATTCAGTGAAAACAATGACAAAAGGACATCATCATGAGCAATACTGTTCGATTACATCGTGTTTTTAGTGCGCCTGTAGAGCGCGTTTATCGTGCCTTTGTGGAGCCAGATGCTTTGGTTAAATGGATGGCACCGCATGGATTTACTGCCCATGTGGAGCATTCTGATGTGCGTGTAGGTGGCTCGTACCGCATGTCGTTTCAAAATTTTTCAACGGGAACCACACACGCTTTTCATGGTGATTATCATGAAGTCGTGCCGAATCATTTACTGCACTATACAGACCAATTTGATATGCCAGAGTTGGCCGGTGAAATCGAGGTCACTGTTGAGTTTAAAGCGGTATCAGTAGGAACCGAAGTGACGATTGTACAGGCAGGGTTGCCGAGCGTTATTCCACCTGATGCCTGTTATTTGGGTTGGCAGGAGTCTTTACAGTTACTGGCTTTTTTAGTGAATCCAGCGATTCCGGATGAATAATCTGACGAATGATCGAAAAACTGCAAATAGGCGAAGGAGGGCTTAATGACTGTACACATTAAACGTATTTATGATGAGATAAGCCCAGATGACGGTAAACGCATATTGGTCGATCGCTTGTGGCCGCGTGGTATCAGTAAAGTGAGCGCAGAGCTAGATTTGTGGCCGAAGGCATTGACTCCATCGACAGATTTACGTCGTTGGTATCATCAAGATGAGGCAATGGCTTCTCGATGGGTCGAGTTTAAGCAGCGCTATTTACAAGAAATACAACCCAATCAAGCCGAGTTAGAACAACTGCGCGCATGGGAAAAAGAGGAGCCCCTGACCTTACTCACAGCGGCCAAACATATGGATAAAAATCATGCGCATATCTTAAAAGCTTTAATATTAAATACCTCATTAGAGATCTAAAATTTAAACCTTCAAGTGCTGTAGCGTTGTGAAATTTACGACCTTCACAAGGTGATTAAACCATACGAAATTTATGGTTTTTAAGTTTATGAAATACATAAAAATGTTATATTAAGTTTCTGTGGATTTTTACATCCATCTTTTTTTGAGGTCTTGTATGTCTTTACCCAATTGTCCCCAATGTAATTCTGAATATACCTATAATGATGGCGATTTACTGATTTGTCCTGAATGTTCACATGAATGGCGTGAAGGCGAAAGTGCTGCAGATGAACAGATAGTGATTAAAGATGCCAATGGCAATGTATTGATCGATGGTGACACGGTTACTGTGGTGAAAGACCTTAAAATTAAAGGTTCATCTTCAGTGGTGAAAGTTGGCACAAAAGTTAAAAATATCCGTCTTTTAGCTGATGCAACAGATGGTCATGACATTGATTGTAAAATTGATGGTATCGGAGCAATGAAACTCAAATCTGAATACGTGAAAAAAGTTTAAGTTTCGTTATTGTTCGCTTTAAAGCAATCTTCAATCATCCTAAGCGAAGGCCACACTTGGCTTGGGATGTCTACTTAAAGATGAAATAGATAACTAATCCGCTATAGATTTTATTTTTCAGCCTGCATAATAGACGCATTACGGGTTTGAAATGTCTTTACTATGCCGCATATTCATTTGGAATATTCCAATAACCTTGAGCTTGAGGCTCGTCCTTTACTTAAAGCGCTAAACACTGCCTTATTTGAATCGGGTCATGTCAGTGCCATTAATGATATTAAGAGCCGAGCTGTCGCTCAGGAAGATTTTGTTGTGGGTTTGGATGAACACGCTCAACATGCGTATATGCATGCCAAAGTTTCATTATTGACGGGTAGAACGGTTGAAGTTCAAAAGCAAATTTCATTGTTGTTATTGGACGTGTTGAAACAACATGTCACAGCTCCAGCAATAGAAGTGCAACTTTGTGTTGAAATTTTAGAAATGAATAAAGCAACATATTCAAAGCAGATCGTCAGTCCTTAAGGCCTTTATTCAATGCGTTGAGTAATGCGCCTCTATTCACAAATACATCATGATGAAAGAATGATGAAATCCGACTTCGGTCGGTTTTTTTGATTGGAATTATTTATTAAAAATCATTTTCTTAGTGATTAAATTTTAAGCCTTTACTCTGATCAAAAAAGACATTGAAAAATGTGACTGGGTTCATTTATATTTTGTAGATCAGGTTCAATTTCCAATAATAAATCCTGATCGAATAATAGATAAAAAATGAAAATGATGGGGTAACATATGTCGGAATGGTAACAGATCACTCATTCTAATGATCAGCAGTTTCGTTTTCTATTAAAAGCATGGAACGGTGAAATCATTTTAACGAGTGAATTATATAAAGTGTAAGCATCATCACAAAACGGGATTGAGTCTGTACAAAACAACAGTGCAGATGATAGTCGCTTTGAACGACTGAATGTTAATAATGGTAAACCATATTTCAATCTGAAAGCGGCAAACCATCATATTATTGGGATCAGCCAATTTTATGCCAGTGAGCAATCGCGCGATAAAGGCATTTAGTCAGTTAAAACCCATGGTGCGAATACCCGAATTAGAGAATTAACAGCTTAAATTTGAAACAACCTGATTAAGACAGCCAAAGCGAGATGAACAAACCTGAAGGCTCGTCAAAATCACAAGATCAAAAGCTATATGGTTCTCAGATAAGCGCTGTTAGGTTGGATGCTATTCAATCTAGATCAGGCTTATTTAACGGTACAAGGAAGTACCACAACTTCACTGGCTAGAGTGGTGAACGATGAATAAGCAGAATCATATTTTGTATTATGGGCTCATTGCGATCTTGATCATCGTCTTGGGTTGGATGATTGCGTCTCCGTATTGGGTGCTGTACCAAATACGTCAAGCCTATGAGCACAATCAACCTGAAAAAATTGCTCAATATATCGATTTTGCCGCAGTCAAATCGAGTCTAAAACCACAAGTTAAAGACCTCATTCAACAGAAATCTGGGCTACAGCATTTACCCGAATTCGCTCAGTCGTGGGGTGGGCAGCTCAGCACAGTCCTCAGTGCAACGCTGGTCGACAGTCTGGTCAATCCAAACAGTATCATGCTGCTTTTACAAGGCAAAGCATTAAAAGAGTCGATCCAATTACCAGAAATAACCCAACTAACCAATCCGAGCATGATTAGCTCAGGGATTGAACTATTCACTCATGCTGAAAATAAGGTCGCAGAACAACCTCATACATCAACATCATCCAAAAAGGATGCAACTCCAACTACTGTCGCTTTAAAACAAAGCCAATCACTTAAACCCAAAGCAAGCTACAGCGCTTGGAATCGATTTGATCTGTATGTGCCGCTCCAAGGCCTAAGCGAAGCAGAATATACCGTATTTAGGATGCAACGCCGCGGTTGGAGCTGGAAGATCGTTGAAATTCAACTTCCAAACGCCTCCCAGAACAATGCTTCATAAAAAATAAAGGAAATAGGTGCCAGAGATGCAAGATAAAATCAAAATAGTTGGTGACCAACAGGCCGCTGACGAAATTCTGCAATTTTTAGCCAATTGGGATGAGGTTATCTGCCAATTGAAAATTGAGAATATTGCTGAATCCTGCGCAGCAGATGTGAATTTTTTTGATGCCAGTTGTGAAATGCGCGGCTTAATGGCATATCAAAAAATGTGGGAATTTTATAGAGAGTATTTTCGTGAAGGTTTAAAGGTGTTTAGGCGGGAACTGGTCATCCATGCAGAACCTGATATTGCCTTTCTGCACTGTTATTCCAAAATTGATGATAAGAGTGGGATACCGACGCCAGGGATCTCATGGTGTCGTAACACCATTGGGATGAAAAAAACACAGACTCAATGGAAGATCGTTCATCAACATATTTCTGTTCCAGTGGATATTGTGACTCATCAAAGTAAAGTGATTACCTTTTAATTCTTCTCAAAAAGCAGTATGAAAACAGAGCCATGTCGCTCTGTTTTTTTTCTTTGCAAATCATTACATGAAATGCGTATGCAGTTCTAAAACTTCAGCCTAAATTAAAAAATAATGACCATCGTTCAGGATAAGAAAATGGATCATAAAAATAATAAATTAGCGCAAGATTTTGAATCATCACCATCAGGTCAAAAGCAAGGCTTACAAGACCTGAACGCCTCGAAGCAAATGCCTCCCGCAGATTTACATAAAGTGATTCGAATCACGGCAGGATTCATCATCTGCAGTTTGCTGATTGCGGCCTTATATCTTGGTAAAGATATTTTTATTCCATTGGCACTCGCAATCTTATCGGCTTTTTTAGTTGAC
This sequence comes from Acinetobacter sp. YH12145, assembly GCF_013418335.1. Lineage (NCBI taxonomy): Bacteria > Pseudomonadati > Pseudomonadota > Gammaproteobacteria > Moraxellales > Moraxellaceae > Acinetobacter > Acinetobacter sp. YH12145. Next base: position 19,894 of record NZ_VPCE01000001.1, read on the forward strand.
CCTTTGGTGATGAAACTCCGAGGTTGGGGACTACCACAGATGCCATCGATATTTATTGTGGTCGGTTTGGCTTTGGCGATTTTGTCCGGCGCGGCCTCTTATTTGGGTTATCAACTGGGGCAATTAAGCCAAGAGTTACCGCAATATCACGGTACGATTCAAAAGAAAATGGATTCTATTCGTCAATTTGCACGCGGCCCGAGTGTTTGGGATGGCGCAAAAACCACCATAGATACTGTTGAAAACTCGATAGATGATGTGGTGCCTGAAGAGAAAAATCCTAAAGTTCAGCAAGTTGAAGTAGTGGGGCAACAACAAACCACGGCTGAAGCGGTTATGGCTTGGAGCGAGCGGGTGCTCAATCCCTTGGCAACCGCAGGTATTGTATTTTTGTTTGTGATTCTGATTTTGGTCAATCGGAAAGATTTGCATGACCGTTTCCTTAAGCTGCTGGGCGGCAATTTAAATATCGGTACAGATGCACTAGATGAAGCGGCCAATCGTATCGGTAAATATTTACGTATGCAGCTGATGGTTAATGTGACCTATGGTATTCCGATGGCCTTGGGACTTTGGTTTATTGGGGTGCCGGCAGCAATTATGTGGGGAATGGTGGCGATAGTGATGCGCTTTGTTCCCTATGTCGGCCCAATGATTTCTGCGATTTTCCCCATTGCATTGGCTTTTGCGGTAGATCCCACATGGAATATGGTGCTATGGACAGTGGGTTTAATTTTGCTCTTGGAATTGGTCAGTAATAATATTATTGAGCCTTGGTTATATGGGGAAAGTACCGGACTTTCAACCTTAGCCATTATTATTGCCGCCATGTTTTGGACGGCTGTGTGGGGGCCGATTGGTTTAATTTTATCGACGCCTTTAACCGCATGTTTATTGGTGCTTTCGAGCTATGTACCATCCTTAGGTTTTATTAAAACCCTGATCGGTAGTACACCTGCATTGGCACCGCATGAGCGCTTCTATCAGAGATTAGTCGCTGATGATGTGCAAGATGCCGTGGATGTCGCACAAAATTTTATTGCTGAAAAGTTACCGAAGGATGCGACGGATGAAATCAAGGCACGTCGGGTTAATGCGTTTTATGCCAAAGTCGCGATTCCAGCCATACGGATTTTTTCGAGAGGCCACAACACCGAGGCCAGTGCTGAACATCGACTACGTTTACATCAGGGATTAAAACTGTTTAATCATAGTTTTCAAAGGGCATATCCAGTGGCACAGCAGGATCAGAAAACTGAGGTTTTGTGTATCGGCGCACGTTGGGAAATTGATGTTCAAGTATCGGCTATGTTGGCGCATGGCCTAAGCTTAAGCGGTATTCAGGCTCAGGCTTTTAGCGACGTCTTAATTCAAAATCAGCATCAAAGTATAGGTGATATCAAAGAGGATATTCAGATCGTATGTATTTCGATTTTTCATACAGCACCAGAAGCTCAAATTCGTCTATTAAGCCATTTTTTTAAGGCGCAGTTTCCAGATAAAAAACTGATTTTTGCACTGTGGAGCTGTGATGAAGTAAAGCAATTAGATGCGATCAAAGAAAATTTCACCGTCGATGCTGTAGTCAATAATATGAATGATTTGATATTAACCATTGAAGCTTTTCAATTGAAGCAGGGTGAATCTTGGTTGGATGAGCCTAATCCTAGCGTTGAAGCGCAGCGCTTAAAAGCATTAGAAGAACTGAATGTTTTGGATGATCGGAATTTACCGATTTATGAACAATATATTGAAGAAGCCCGACAAGCCTTCGATGTGAAATATGCACAAATTTCTTGGGTCAAGCAAGACTGGGTCTATACCCCAGGTAGCCCTTTGGCTGAGGCTACCGAGCAACCGATGCAGGTGCGCCAGTCGAAGCAAGACTCAATCTGCAGCCATTTGGTCTATCAAAATGAACGCTTGATTATTGAAGACTTACAACGTGACCCACGCTTTGCGCATTTACCTGAATTGATGCATAACCGCATTCGCTTTTATGCAGGCGTTGCACTTAGAGACCGTAATGGGGTGGCCCTGGGAAGTTTCTGTGTTTTAGATCGGCAGCCGAATCAAATGACCGATGATGATATGAGTCTTTTAAAAGACCTAGCGGCAGATTTGATGAATACGCTCAGTGATGAAAATGCGAAACGAAAAAAATGTGAAGAGATACAGCAACTGAATGATTCATCTCTATAAATTTAAATCATGTAGCAGATCCATTTAAACTGGAGTTTCAGTGAAAAGCATTCTAAGATGGCTCTAATATAATTATTTTGAGCCAAAGACATGAACAAAAATAATGTCATCTGGCAACTTTTATTGGGCTACGTTGCTGCATTGGGTTGTAGTGTGAGTTTTGCTCAAATTCAAGGAAATTATTTTTCACATAAGGATTGGGAAATCGCTTGTGATAATACGGGGACTTGTCGCGTTGCAGGTTATCAGGCGGAGGGCAATCAGCCCACTATTTCTGTATTATTACAACGTGCTGCGGGCGCTCAAGCGCAAGTCAGCGCACGAGTGAAACTCGATCCTGAAACGTTAAGTGCGGCAAATAAACCACTTCAACTTTACACTTTAGGTAAAAATCAGGGAACTGTGCAGCTTGATGCCAAAACTGCGGAAGGTCAGTTAAGTGCAGCTCAAACTCAAAAACTGATTCAAGCCTTACAAGCCAATCAACCGATTGTGTGGAAAGGCAACAACAAAACATGGTTATTGTCTGTGCAGGGCGCTAGTGCGGTTTTGCTCCGTATGGATGATTTTCAAAAGCGCATAGGGACAAATTCGGCATTATTGCGTAAAGCTAATAGCAGTTCGGCCAATGTACTCAAACCGAAAAGTATTCCGAAAGTGTATATTCAAAATTATAGTAAGGGCTTACAAACACGGTATGCCGTCAATGCGCCCACAGCCAAACAATTATTTGGCTTGATTAAGAAAAAAACCATAGTGGAAGATTGTCCTCAACTCTTTGATGCAAATTTCTTAGAGGATGATCGAGTCGTGGTGTTTCCAATCAATGGAAAAAATGCCTTGGTCGAAGTGCCATGTTGGCGTGGGGCATATAACAGTGGTAATGGCTATTGGCTGATGGATCGTAACTTAAAGCAAATCAAACAATCCGTGACCTTTTCTGGAAGTGGGTTTAGTGAAGGACAAATTTTCTCCAACCAACGTGGAAGAGGGATTGGCGATTGTCAAAGTAAAGGGGAATGGTCGTGGAACGGTCAGCGCTTTATCCAAACTTATATGGCAAAAACTACACAGTGCAAAGGATTTGCTGGCGGTGCATGGGAAATTCCAACCTTAGTATATTGGGTTCAACTCGACTCTTAATTACAAAAAGCCCTGATATACAGGGCTTTTAAATCATATAAAGTAGTTTTTATCGGCTTAACATGAATAACCAACAATACTAAAAACGTTTTGGAATTTTTTGTCCGCCCACAACAGGTGATTCAGCGATTTTCAACACACCAAATAGCCATGTTTCGGCATGATGAACAGCCGCTTTGAGCTCATCACCTAAGGCTAATCGCCCAGCAATAAAACTCGCCAATGAGCAGCCAGAACCGTGATATTCCCCATCTAGTCGTGGACAACGGGTTTCAGAGACTAATTCACCCTGAATGTACAACGAGTTTTGTATATAGTCTGGCGTATTTTCATGCCCACCTTTTACTAATACCGCTTGAGCGCCCATCGCAAAAAGTTTTGCTGTAGCTTTAGATATGTCGTCTTCACCTGTGAGTGCGCGTAATTCTACTGTATTGGGTGTAAGCACAGTGGCAAGCGGAATCAATTCCGCAAAGGCTTTGACCAAAGTTGCTTGATCGCCCAAAGAACCACCACTATTGGCAACTAAAACGGGGTCGAGAACATAATGATATTCGGGATGTTCACGTAAAAACTCAGCGAGAGCCGCGATATTTTCAGTCGTTCCTAACATTCCTGATTTTACACAGCGAATAGGGAGGTCACCGACGACAGCATGTGCTTGAGCCAACAATAACTCGCGAGAGGTTGCTTCAAATGAATACACTTGTTGTGAGTTTTGAACGGTTAATGCTGTACACGCAATGGCAGCATGTGCACCACTTTGACCAATGGCTTCAATGTCCGCTTGCAGTCCTGCACCACCTGAAGGGTCAAGACCTGAAAAGCACAGTACAGTAGGGCGCACAATGATGTCCTTATTAAACAAAATTTGCGATAGTATAGGCAACTTTGAGCGAACACTCGATAGTATTTTTGCAGAAGTGAATGGATAAGGTAAAAGCTGTGATTAAGAATATATTGATCGATCTCGATGGAACATTAACAGATCCAAAAGTTGGCATTACCACTTCAGCACGCTATGGACTGGCGAAAATTGGACATCCCATTTCGGATGAGACCAATATCGATTGGATCATTGGACCACCTTTGAAAGCCTCTTTGGCCAAAATCCTCAATGTCGATGTGCATAATGTACTTGCAGATCAGGCTTTACTTGGTTATCGCGAGCGCTTTGCAGTGACCGGCTTATTTGAAAATAAAGTGTATCCTGCGGTTGCCGACACTCTAGCAACTTTACAACAGCAAGGTTTTCGCTTGTATGTTGCTACAGCAAAGCCGACGGTCTATGCCCGCCAAATTTTAGAACATTTTGATTTAGCTCAATATTTTACTATGATCTATGGCAGTGAACTAAATGGCGAGCGCACCAACAAAGGCGATTTAATTGAATACATCTTGCAGCAAGAACAGTTAGATGCAAAAGAATGTGTGATGGTGGGAGACCGTGAGTACGATATTTTAGGCGCACGCCGTAATGCAGTGGCAAGTATTGCTGTGAGCTATGGTTATGGTAGTGCAGAAGAAATTCAAACGGCTGCACCGGCTCTGGTGATTGATCGTTTTAACGATTTGATTTCGAGTATTGAGCAATTGCAGCAGCAGAAAGTATCGTAGTTTGATTTACCCTTGCGAATGAAGCTGATTATTTAAAGATAATCAGCAAAATGAGAAAGATCACCCCACAGAAAAACCATTTGAGCAAAGGAGACTCATCATTTTGGATGGTTTCTGCTTCGAGTGCGATGCCATGTTTGTCGTAAACAAATACAAAATGTGCATTTGCGCTTAGAGCCATTTCTTGAATGGCTTGTAGCTCGAGTGCGCTGACTTCTTCACTTAAGCGTTCTTTTAACTGAATAAAAATAACCGGCTGTCCAAACTCATACCACTTGAAGTGGATCTGTTGTATGAGTTGGTTGAAGCACTGTTCTGCAACATGATAGTTTCGGACAAAACTTCCGCGTTCTATAAAAGCTAAAGGGCAGTTTTGTTCGGCTACAATTTGATGATCACGCGTTAAAACTTGCATTTGATCATAATGGATCTGTACCCAAACTGCGTCAGGAAAAGACGCTAATTTTTCTTTTAACATCACTTTTAGATTTCATTATTATTTTAGTGGATAGCATTATGTCATTAAAATTTAGAGAAAAATATAGCTGAGATATAAAAAACACATCGATCTATCGAGTTTTTATCTTAAACGTCTTTCGCAGTTTTATTACTTTAAATTTTTACTTCCATAATTGAAATATCTAACGCTTAAGTAGGTTTTTAAAGCCATTATCCCTTTTCTAGAAAACTGTTTCTCATCTGATTTATGTAATCGACCTTGTAACTATTTCAGGCTTTTGAAAAAATTCAGACAGAAAACAATAAAGCTGAATGCTATGTCCAAATCATTTTTATTCCTTACTCAGTGGCTCAAACCTTTGCACCCACGTGATCCACATGAGCATCATCGTGTCGCGACCTCTTTAGAATTGCTTTTTGACTTGATCTTTGTGGTCGCGATCGCAACAGCAGGGCAGCAACTGCATCATGCCATTGTTGAAAATCATTTGGCTCAGGGTTTAACGCTGTATGGCATGGTGTTTTTTGCTTTGTGGTGGGCGTGGATGAACTTTAGTTGGTTTGCCTCGGCATATGATAATGATGATGCGCTCTATCGAATCTTAACTTTTGTACAGATTATTGGTTCTTTGGTCATTGCTGCTGGTATTCCAAGCGCATTTCAAAAGCAGGATTTTGACGTAATTGTGATTGGTTATGCCATTATGCGTCTAGGCTTAGTTACGCAGTGGTTTCGCGTTGCAAAGCATGATCTGTCCCGTCGGAAAACTGCATTACGTTATGCTTTTGGCATCATACTGGTACAAGTCGGGTGGCTGCTCTTTCATTTTTCGCCGCTGCATTTCACCGTTTATCTTTTCATTTTGCTCGCAATTGCTGAACTGTCTGTGCCAGTTTTTGCAGAGGCTGCAAGCCGTACACCTTGGCATGCGCATCATATTGCTGAGCGATATTCACTGCTCACCATTATCGTTTTAGGCGAATCTATTGTCGGATGCTCGATTGCCATAACCGATGCATTAACAAATCAGCGTTTTAGTACTGAACTGATCTTTTTGATGGTGGGCGGCCTGATGATGATGTTCACTATGTGGTGGTCTTATTTTGATACCAGTATTGCAGAGCGTTTAAATAGCCGCAAAATGGCATTTACTTGGGGGGTATGGACATTTCTTTGTCTTTATTAGTATCGCGGCGATTGGTGCTAGTTTGGCTGCCGCAGTCGATGTGGTTTCGCATGAGGCACTGATTAGTTCTGAAAAAGAAAGCTACTTTGTGGCGATCAGCCTTGTGATTTATACGACAAGTTTATATTTACTCCATGAATTGCATCATCAAAGTGGTTTTAGAAAACTTTTATATCCTTTTACCGTGGTGATTGTTTTGTGTATTCCGTTGTTTATCACACCCGCAGGTTATGCAATATTTGCGATGGCAGTGGTATATGCATTGAGGTTGATGTTTACAAAATGCTATTTGGCAAGATAAGTTAATGATATGATATTCATCAATAATTCGTTATATTGCTGATGAAAATAACGTCCAAGAATCATCAAATAAAGATAAAACATAGAGGATTATATGAAAGGGCAAATACTAGATTTTTCTGTTCAAAATAATACAGGCATCATCAGCGGAGATGATCAGAATCGTTATCAATTTTCTGGAAGCGATTGGAAAGGACAAACTGTTCCTGCTCGTGGACAATTTGTTGATTTTGAGACAAGTGGAATGGGTTACGCAACCGATATTTACTTAGTCGCTGTGCCGAATGCTTTAGGCACGCAATACGGTCAAAAGAGTCGAATTGTTGCTGCACTCTTAGCATTCTTCCTTGGTGGATTTGGTATCCATAAATTCTATTTGGGTCGTATTGGATGGGGGATTGTGTATCTACTATTCTGTTGGACCTTTATTCCATCCATTGTTGCTTTTATTGAATTTATTATTTATCTATGCACTTCAGATGAAGATTTTGCACGTAAATATGGCTAAATTTTTGTGTTAAAAGATAAGGCGCATTGTGCGCCTTATTTTATTGTTGCAGATCTCTAGCGGGTTGACCCCATTGGTTGTTCTCGGCTTTGGTGTCTGTAGCCCACCAGATAATCAGTGGGATGATCCCAATGATTGTGAGCATTAAAAGTTGCCACCAACCTGAACGTCCTGTGTCATGTAGTCGACGTGCGCCAACAGCTAAGCTAGGAATGAGTAAAACGATATTAGTAATATTTTCTAGCCAAGGTTCACTGCCAATAACGAAATCGCAAACAGAGGCAAGTATAATGACCAATATACAAAATAGCCAAAAGAACCAGAACTCTTTACGTCGAGCACGTCCTTCAAATTCAGCAAACTTTTTCAGTGGTTTGAATGACCACGCGAAAAAGTCATAGTTTTCCTCTTCTTCACTGTAGTTTGTTCGCGTATTGGTGGAAAAACTTTGTTGGCGTAATGCAATATAGACTTGAATCGCTTGCCCACTTTCATCCAAAGCAAAATCAACCTGTTCTCCACGTGTAGGTGGTCTTTGACCTCGCCATTCATGACCAGCAAATTGATAGTGTTTTCCATCTTCAGCACTAATCACCCCAGTATTAGTTTGAATCGAAAAATCTAGTATTTGTCCTTTCATATTTTTCCTGAGTTAATGTGCTGTTGATAGGGTGGCTACATAAATAGTAGCCACGATTTTTTATTTATTTTGCAGGTTGTCCCCATTGGTTTACTTCAGGTTTAGTTTCCGTTGCAAGCCAAATTAGGACTAAAATCGGTCCAACGAGTGGAATCATTTGTATTAACCAATACCAACCGGATTTATTAATATCATGTAAACGACGTACTGCAACAGAAAGGGACGGAATAACCATTGCTAAGATGAAAATACCAGTGAATATTCCTTTGGTCCTAAGCACTGAATCGACAATCAGAGTAATAATCATTGCGATAAGATAGACCAATACAAAATACCAATATTCTTTACGGCGTGCACGTCCAGTAAAGTTGGCATAATTTTTTAGACATTTGACAAACCAATCAATCATGTTGAATTGTGATTCAGCTTGGTCTTGGTTTGAAATTTTATCGAGTTGCTGTGAAATTTGTTGAATATGATTGCTGCTGCCAAGTGCATTGAATACTTGAACAGCTTGACCTTCTGGACTGATATCGAAATCTACATGATCGCCGCGTTTAGGTGTATTTTGGCCACGCCATTCTGCACCTGTAAACTCATAACGGTTTTGATCATCTCCACTGATGATGCCTGAATTAGTTTGTACTGAATAATCTAATATCTGACCTTTCATTCTGTCCTCTTTTATTATGTGATTTTTATTAATTGATGTATTTTTATACCGTTTTATATTAGCAGAATATGAATTAAATTAAATGCATAGATTTGCTTGGGTGAATGAAATTCTTCATAAAAAAAGCGGAACACTTTGGTTCCGCTTTTGATATTTCGCTGAAAAATTTATTACCAGCTTAATGCACCACCAGTTTGGTAGTCAGTTACGCGAGTTTCAAAGAAGTTCTTCTCTTTACGTAAGTCCATCATTTCTGACATCCACTGGAATGGGTTATTCACGCCAGCAAATTGTTCAGGCAAGCCCAATTGGCTTAAACGACGGTTACAGATGAACTTCAAGTATTCTTCCATCATGCCTGCATTCATACCCAATACACCGCGTGGCATCGTGTCACGTGCATATTCGATTTCAAGCATTGTACCTTCAAGAATCATTTGAATGATTTCTTCTTGGAACTCAGCAGTCCATAGGTGAGGGTTCTCGATCTTGATTTGGTTGATCATGTCGATACCAAAGTTCAAGTGCATAGATTCATCACGTAAGATGTATTGGAATTGCTCAGCAACACCATTCATCTTGTTACGACGACCCATAGACAAGATTTGGCTGAAACCACAGTAGAAGAAGATACCTTCAAGTACGCAGTAGAACGCGATCAAGTTGCGAAGCAAGATTTGGTCGTTTTCAGGTGTACCTGTTTTGAACGTAGGATCACTTAAAGATTGTGTATATTTCAGACCCCAAGCTGCTTTACGAGCCACTGAAGGAATTTCACGGTACATGTTGAAGACTTCGCCTTCGTCCATACCTAAAGATTCGATACAGTATTGGTAAGCGTGCGTGTGAATCGCTTCTTCAAATGATTGACGTAAGATGTACTGACGGCATTCAGGGTTGGTAATGTGACGGTAGATTGCAAGAACCAAGTTGTTTGCAACCAATGAATCCGCAGTCGAGAAGAAACCTAAAGAACGCATAACAATGGTACGCTCATCTTCGGTTAAGCCATTTTCAGACTTCCAAAGTGCGATGTCATGGTTCATGTTCACTTCTTGCGGCATCCAGTGGTTTGCACAACCGTCTAGATATTTTTGCCAAGCCCATTCGTATTTGAACGGTACAAGTTGGTTTAAGTCAGCGCGGCAGTTGATCATCGCTTTATCATCAACTTGAACACGCTGAGCACCCATTTCTAGCTCTTCTAAGCCCGGTGCAACGTCTAGATTTTCTAGAGCGTTAGATGCTCTTGCCAACGGATCGGTTGGATCTGTTGGTCGATTTGTACTGGTTCGAGCGGGTTGTGCAGCTGCCAAATTCGGCGATGAGTGCTGTGCATTAGATACCACTTGCGAATCAGTCGTTTTTTGCGGTTCGACGGGCGCAGGCTGGTGAGCTTGTGCAGCTTGTTTCGGTTCATCATCTTCGAAATCGTCCCAACTTAGGATAGACATAACAGTTCTCTCTTCGTTGCTTTATATCTTTTATAGACATCCAGCGTCGCTGAGATGTCCTACTATACGCTCAATTTGTGTAAGCAAAATTAAGTTTTGTCGATCACTGCTCTAAAAGTGTTCGGTAGAGCAAATATCCCCACTACTTATTTTGATTACGCGATTTATATGCCTTGAACCAGAAATAGGCGATCGGGACATAAAAAGTCAAAATAAAGGAAACCACCAAAGCAATAAGCCCTAACTGATAGTTATGCGTCATATGTGGCATGGTGGTGTCCTTTTTTTACTTCAAATAAATATTTCAGTTTCTGTGCTAAAGCCATGCATAGGTTCAACTAAGCATGGCTTTCTGAAAAAAATCAGATTAGTCACTGTCAGCTTTGATAGCGGTAATTAGAGCTGTAAGTACAGCCATAAATAGTATTGCTAAAATAAGGAAGACTAGGCCAATAACAAAGAAAACTGAGACATTCATTACTGACAAGCCTCACAATCAGGATTATCAATTGAACATGCTTGTGGCACTGGCGCTGCATTTGCAAAACCGTCTTCCTCTGCAGGAACTTCTGGTTTTGCTTCAGGTGCTGCGACCGCGGCAACAGGAGCTGCTACAGTTGCAGGTTTAACTGCATTTAACGCACCTGTGTTAATGGTTGATTTCTCAGCAGAAGTCGCACCCAATGCACGTAGGTAGTAAGTGGTTTTTAGACCACGTAACCATGCCATTTTGTACGTCATATCAAGTTTCTTACCGTTTGCACCAGAGATGTAAAGGTTAAGAGACTGAGCTTGGTCGATCCATTTTTGACGACGTGATGCAGCATCAACAATCCAACGTGGCTCAACTTCGAACGCAGTCGCGAAGATTGCTTTAAGCTCTTCAGGAATACGTGCGATTTTTTGAACCGAACCTTCGAAGTGTTTAAGGTCGTTCACCATTACAGAATCCCAAAGACCGCGATCTTTTAACGCACGTACTAGGTACGGGTTGATCACTGTGAATTCACCAGAAAGGTTAGATTTCACATACAAGTTTTGGAAAGTTGGTTCGATTGACTGTGATACGCCACAAATGTTCGAAATGGTTGCAGTCGGTGCAATCGCCATCACGTTTGAGTTACGCATACCGTCTTTTTGAACTTTAGTACGTAAAGTATCCCAGTCCAAACGTGTTGTACGGTCAACTTCGAACATACGGTCAGGACGTGCTTTTTGTACGATATCTAAAGAGTCAATTGGCAAGATACCTTGATCCCAAAGTGAACCTTTAAATGTCTCGTAAGTACCACGTTCAAGTGCCAAGTCGCTAGATGTTTGAATCGCGTAGTAAGAAATCACTTCCATCGATTCATCAGCGAACTCAACCGCAGCATCAGAACCATAAGCCAATTTCATTTCGTATAAAGCATCTTGGAAGCCCATGATACCCATACCCACTGGACGGTGTTTCAAGTTCGAGTTACGAGCTTGTGGAACAGCGTAGTAGTTGATGTCAATTACGTTGTCGAGCATTCGAACAGCAGTTTTAACTGTACGAGCAAGCTTTTCACGATCTAACACACCACCTTGAACGTGTTGTACAAGGTTGATTGAACCTAAGTTACATACTGCGATTTCATCTTCGTTAGTGTTCAGCGTAATTTCTGTACACAAGTTAGAAGAGTGAACTACACCAACGTGTTGTTGTGGTGAACGTAAGTTACATACGTCTTTGAATGTGATCCAAGGGTGACCAGTTTCAAACAACATAGACAACATTTTGCGCCATAAGTCTTTCGCACGGACTTTCTTATGTAGCATGTTGGTTTCTTTCGCAATGCCTTCATAGTAAGCATAGCGTTCAGCAAATTCTGCACCTGTTAGGTCATGCAAATCAGGTGTTTCAGATGGTGTGAACAGAGTCCATTCAGCATCTTCGAATACACGTTGCATAAACAAGTCAGGAACCCAGTTCGCTGTGTTCATGTCGTGTGTACGACGACGGTCATCACCTGTGTTCTTACGAAGTTCTAGGAATTCTTCGATGTCCAAGTGCCAAGTTTCAAGGTATGCACATACTGCACCTTTACGTTTACCACCTTGGTTGACTGCAACAGCAGTATCGTTGGCAACTTTAAGGAACGGTACAACACCTTGTGACTTACCATTTGTACCTTTGATGTACGAGTTAAGCGCACGAACTGGTGTCCAGTCATTACCTAAACCACCCGCCCATTTAGACAACATTGCGTTATCACGCATTGCGCCATAAATGTTGTAAAGGTCATCTGAAATCGTTGTTAAGTAACAGCTAGATAACTGTGGACGTAAAGTACCAGAGTTAAATAGAGTAGGCGTAGACGCCATGTAATCGAAGCTAGACAATAAGTTATAGAATTCGATTGCACGTTCTTCACGGTTTGCTTCGTTCAATGAAAGACCCATTGAAACACGCATGAAGAATAATTGTGGTAATTCGAAACGTACACCATCTGAGTGGATGAAGTAACGGTCAAATAAAGTTTGTAGACCTAAATAAGTAAATTGGTTTGAGCGTTCTGGTTGAATCGCAGCAGCCAATTTTGCAAGGTCAAAGTTAAGAAGTTCTGGAGAAAGAAGATCAAGCTCGATACCTTTCTTCAAGAAAGTTTCTAAAGCGTCGCCTTCATTCGTGTCACTATCTAAACCTAAGAACTCTAACCCTGTAGCAACAAGGTCGTTACGCAATAAACGCGCAGTCACATATGTATAGTTTGGTTCTTGTTCGATACGTGTACGAGTAGCCATCATCATGGTCGTTGAGATGTCTGACTCTTTTACGCCGTTATAAAGGTTTTTTACAGTCTCATCGATAATCGCTCGAACATCGATGCCTTCTAAACCTTCAGCTGCTTTAACAATATTTGCCTCAAGCGCGCCAAGATCAAGCGGTTTAAGCTGACCGTTTGAACCCGTTACTTGTAACGTAGGGTGGTGGTGAGCACCAGTTTGTTTACGAGCTTCGGCACGTTGTTCGCGGTAAATCACGTAAGAGCGAGCAACTTTTTGCTCACCTGTACGCATAAGCGCAAGTTCAACCTGATCCTGAATTTCTTCAATATGAATGGTACCGCCAGAAGGTAAACGACGGTTAAAGGTATTCAATACCATCTCAGTTAATTGAGAGATACGGTCATGAATACGGCTGGAGTCAGCGCTTTGCTGGCCTTCAACGGCCAAGAACGCTTTACCAATCGCCACAGAGATTTTTTCTGCATCAAAAGGTGCAACGTCACCGGTGCGTTTAATCACCTGAATTTGACCAGGGGTTGAATTCGTTACGCTCATGCTAGCATAGCTCCATTTGTCATCTATTTTTATGTTAGGACCGTTTGAACTGGGCAATTTTTATGCCACAGTGTTTGAGGTTTAAACACAAGACCTAGTGGTTTAAAAATTTATTGAACACAAGATACGGGAAAATTCAGGGTATATCAATATTGACATTTTACTAAATGCTTTGAACTTTTCTGGCAGAAATCCATCTCAAAAAATCCCTATTTTTTATCTTTGTTATATATGCCTTATCCGACAAGGGCATAGCATAGCAAAGTCGAAAAAGAGTGCTTATAGATAACATTGTGGATAACTTCAGAAAGCCTAAAAAGTTGTGAATTAATCAGTCAGTTTTTATTCGATGAAAATGTATCCAAATTTATAATTGTTGCTATTGTGAGCAATAGGGCATGGAAATGATTGGTAAATACGGCTGCAAAAATGTAGCAGGTTAAAATTTATTACAAAATACGATATTGATGTATCAGTTTGGTGAATGCCATCTTGTTTACAATGTAAACGTGTGTATATTGCAAACTATGTTTAAGCGTATCTATCGGATTTCAAATAGGATACGCCCAATCAAATAAGGGGCAATCAATGAGCCAAGAAGAAAAGTTACCTAAAATTTTAATTGTTGAAGACGATGAGCGTCTTGCTCGTTTAACTCAAGAATACTTAATCCGTAACGGACTTGAAGTTGGGGTAGAACCAGACGGTAATCGTGCGATTCGCCGTATTATCGCTGAACAACCAGATATGGTATTACTCGACGTGATGCTTCCGGGTGCAGATGGTTTAACCATTTGTCGTGAAGTTCGTCCACACTACCATCAACCAATTTTAATGTTGACTGCACGTACCGAAGACATGGACCAAGTGTTGGGTCTAGAAATGGGTGCAGATGACTATGTTGCAAAACCTGTTCAACCTCGCGTTTTACTTGCGCGTATTCGTGCATTATTACGTCGTACAGACAAAGCACCAGAAGATGAGGTTGCACAGCGCATCGAATTTGATGATCTTGTAATTGATAATGGTGGTCGTTCTGTCACACTCAATAATGAGTTGGTTGACTTTACCAGTGCAGAATATGACCTTTTATGGTTGTTGGCATCTAATGCAGGTCGCATTCTTTCTCGTGAAGATATTTTTGAGCGTCTGCGTGGTATTGAATACGATGGTCAAGATCGTTCAATTGACGTGCGTATCTCGCGAATTCGTCCAAAAATTGGTGATGATCCAGAAAACCCGAAACGCATTAAGACCGTACGTAGTAAAGGTTATTTATTCGTAAAAGAAACCAACGGCATTTAATGTAAAATACCGTCCCTTAGTTTGGCAAAGTAGGACACTTTTACGTGTTTAAACACAGTATATTTTTGCGCGTTTATGCGGGGCTACTGATTTTAGTCTTTTTAGTCGCTACATTTGGCTATTTGCTGGTGCAAATCATAAACTACCAGCGCGCGCAAGAATATCGTGAATCGCTTACTGACGGTTTGGCTTTCATTATAAGTGAAGGTATTGCACGTCAGCCAAATGAACAACAAAAGTCAGATTGGGTGTCAGATGCATCCGATCTACTTGAGTTGCCTATTTATTATGTAAAAGCTAATCAGGTTGATTTAACCCGAGCGGAAACAAAACGTATAGAAGAGCGTAAAGCTGTAGTGCGTTGGGACGCACAAACCACAGCAGCTTATATTATTATTGGCTTAAAAGATGACCCTGCACATCTACTGTATATAAAAGCTGATAATATTTCAGAACGCCAAATGAAAGCATTGCCTGTATTTATACTGGATTATTTGGTGTATTACCCAGGTCAAGAAAAACAATATCTTGAAAAAATCCAACATCATTTTTCTTATCCAATTTCAATTCAAAATGTTCAAAGTTTACCTTTAGACTCTGAGCAAATCGGCCGACTACGTTTAGATCACAGCATTATTTTGTATCGTGATAGTGCGACTGAGCGCGGCACAACTATTTCGATCGTATCACCAATTCCAAGCTCAACTTCAGAAGTCTTGGTAATGGGGCCGGTACCATTATTTAATTGGATGCCATTCCAGTTGGCAGCGGGTATTACATTACTAAGTTTGTTTGTCTTGAGCTTGGGTGTTTATGGTCTATTGGTGCCGATGCAACGTAAGCTGCGTGCTGTAAATTATGCGTTAAATAAAATGAAGGGCGGGGACTTATCTGTACGTCTGCCTGTCGAAAGTACCGATGAATTTGGTACTTTAGCATCGAGCTATAACTCAATGTCAGATCATATTGAGCGTTTAATTGAAGCTCAGCGTGAGTTAATGCGCGCGGTATCGCATGAACTGCGGACACCCGTGGCACGTATTCGCTTTGGTGTTGAAATGATGGCGGATGAAGACGACTACGATTACCGTCAGCAACAAGTTGAACAAATTGACAAAGATATCGAAGCCCTCAATACCTTGATTGATGAAATCATGACCTATGCTAAGCTCGAACAGGGTATGCCATCTTTGGAGTTTGAAGATGTCAGCTTGTTTGAAGTTTTAGATCAGGTTTTGATTGAAACCGAAGCCTTAAAGACTGGGAAAAACTTGGAATTGCAAGCACCACCAATTGGAGTGGTTGTGGAAACCGAGCGTCGCTATTTACACCGTGTTGTACAAAACTTGGTGGGGAATGCAGTGCGATATTGTGATGATAAAGTGCTGATTAGTGGTGGTGTGAATGATGAAGGTATGGCTTATATTTGTGTTGAAGATGATGGCCCCGGTATTCCAGAAGAAGATCGTAAACGTATCTTTGATGCTTTTGCACGTTTAGATGATAGTCGCACTCGTGCCTCAGGGGGCTATGGTTTAGGTTTGTCAATTGTTAGTCGCATTGCATATTGGTTTGGCGGGACTATTGATATTGATGAAAGTCCAATATTAGGCGGGGCGCGTTTCACCATGACATGGCCTGCAACTCGATTTAAGAAAAATAAACCGAAGTTAGATGTTAAAGAGCCGAGTACCAATGAAAATTAAGTAAGCTTAGATATGTAGCTGAGCTGATTTTAGTGAATGATAAGTATAAAAGCCATTCAATTTGAATGGCTTTTTGATATCAGTTTTCTACTTATTCCGTAATTGTTGCATCGGGTTCAATAATAGGTTTGCCATTTTTTAATGCGGCAAGAGCATCTGCATTAAAATCGATGAGTAAGGAGTTGTTTTTAGCATCGATAGAATAATTGCTAATAAGTTTTTGATCACCGTTTAAAGTTTCAAGTTTATATTCATCTGCAATATTCATAATCCCGTTAAGGTTGGTTGTTGCAGAAGCTAAATCTTGTCGTAACAACTCATAGATATCACGTAAATCAAAAATGGCATTTTGAGCATCAGGATGCTTATCTAAGTAGCTTTTAATATGGTGAATCACCAATTGCGCAGATAGAAAATAATCAGGTTTATGCGTAAATTCTAAAGTCATTATTGTCTCTCCGTTGTGATTGCTTTTTGTGTTTTAACTACAAATATCACACTCTTTGTGGGTCGTGTCAAAGAATTGCAAAAAAGTCACAAGAAGCTAAAAAAAGACTTTTTTCTTTGTGCTAATTCAACTTGTTTTTCATTTTAGGGGTAAGATCAAAGCTAATAGATGGAATCAAACAGGCAACCAATTTGAAACAAGATGGAATTTATTTAATAAATGATACGACCATGAAAATTTAATACATGAGCTAAAAGTTGAAGGATATGTGCATGAAACTGAACAGTCATAATTTTCTGTTAAAATCGCATAAATGTAATAATTAATAAAAAAATAAGAACTAATCTAATTAAACGATTAATCCTAAATTTAAGGGAGTAAACCCAATTTAAATGCTGAAATGATTAAAAAATCATCCTAAAGACGAATATCGATAAGCTAGCAAGAAGCCTCCTCAATCAGGTACAATTGGCGGGATTAATTTTGTGTTTGGTGTATTTGAAGGCCAATACATACATTCTTTGTTAATAAATAGGCCTGCCAGGAGTTATCCCCGCATGAGTGCCATTACTCCATACGATTGGGCAATTATTGCCTTCGTGATCGGCGTTACATTCCTTTGCGTCTTTATGCTGACCGTCCCTTTACTCCTTGGGGGTAAATCATGGGGTCGTGCTAAGCAAGAGCAGTTTGAGTCAGGTGTAGTAGGTGCTGGTGGTGCACGTATTCGCTTGTCTGCGAAATTCTATTTAGTTGCGATCTTCTTCGTGGTGTTCGATATCGAAGCACTTTACCTTTATGCATGGGCATCTTCTGTTCGTGAAACTGGGTGGGTTGGTTTTGCAGCTGCAGCAGTCTTTATTTTAGTTTTACTTGCTGGTTTGGTTTATGAATTGTCTTCTGGTGGTTTGAATTGGTCACCTTCTGACAAGCGTAAAGCGGCGGGAATTAAACCTAAAATTGGTTCGCCAAATATGGATATCGCAGAAATCACACGCTTTAACTCTATTGAAGAGTTGGTTATGGACCCTACAGGTCAAATTCCAGCGCAATCATCTGGTCGTGTGAAATCTAAGTCACCGACTGCATCATCTGACAAGGAGTAAGACGGGATGAAATATACATTAACCCGTGCGAATCCGGATGCTGATCAATATCCACTTCAAGAGCGTCAAATCGTCACCGATCCGCTTGAAGAAGAAGTGAATAAAAATGTGTTCATGACTCGTTTAGAGGATGTTGCACATACAGCAGTAAACTGGGGTCGTAAAAACTCAGTTTGGCCGTTCAACTTTGGTACATCTTGCTGCTACGTAGAGTATGCAACGACTTTAACAGGCGTGCATGACTTGTCACGTTTCGGTGCCGAGGTTATTCGTGCTTCACCACGTCAGGCTGACTTGATGATTGTTGCAGGTACATGCTTCATGAAAATGGCGCCTGTAATTCAACGTTTGTACGAGCAAATGCTTGAGCCTAAATGGGTAATCTCAATGGGCGCATGTGCAAACTCTGGTGGTATGTACGACATTTATTCAGTTGTACAAGGTGTGGATAAAATCATCCCTGTCGATGTGTATATCCCGGGTTGCCCACCACGTCCTGAAGCTTTAATTCAGGCATTGATGTTATTGCAAGACCAGATTCAACTTGAGCGCCGTCCTTTATCGGCCGTGATTGGTGATGATCTTAAGCCAGTGTATAAGCCAAAGATGATGCCAGAACGTGACCGTAAGAACGCACAGCGTATTGCAGTGAAAAACTTACGCTCAATGGATGAAATTAAATAATCACTACGACGAAATATTGATACACCCGGACTGGGTGTAATTGTCGTTTTGATTGACTGAATTTGTATTAAATAGGAAGCCAAGCCAATGGCTGAAACTGACATTGCTATGCCAGAATCAACTCCAGTTGATTCCCGCCCTGCATTTGCAATTGTAGAAGAGCTCAAAACCAAATTTGGTGAGAACTTCTACGTGCAAACGACTTTTGAAGACTTTCCAACAGTCTGGGTTGAGCGCGCACGTGTACAAGAAGTTTTAATGTTCTTGCGTACGGTGTCACGTCCATACGTGATGCTGTTTGACTTGTCTGCGGTTGATGAGCGTTTACGTACACACCGCGATGGTCTGCCTGCATCTGACTTCACTGTGTTCTATCATCTGTTATCGCTTGAGCGTAACAGTGATATTCGTATTAAAGTTGCATTGAATGAGTCAGATTTGAACATTCCAACGGCAACCAACATTTGGCCAAATGCCAACTGGTACGAACGTGAAGCTTACGACATGTTTGGTATCAACTTCGAAGGGCATCCAATGCTCCGTCGTATCTTGTTGCCAACATATTGGGAAGGTCACCCGTTACGTAAAGAATATTCTGCACGTGCGACTGAATACACGCCTTATCGCCAAAACCAAGCGAAACAGGATTACGAACAAGAACATCTTCGTTTCGTACCTGAAGATTGGGGTATGAAGCGTGGGAACGATGATGAAGACTTCATGTTCCTAAACTTGGGTCCTAACCATCCATCTGCGCACGGTGCATTCCGTGTGATCTTGCAGTTGGACGGCGAAGAAGTGAAAGACTGTGTTCCTGACATCGGCTATCACCACCGTGGCGTGGAAAAAATGGCTGAGCGTCAAACATGGCACTCATTCATCCCGTATACAGACCGTGTTGACTACTTAGGTGGTTGTGCGCAAAACATGCCTTACGTTCTTGGCGTAGAGCAAATGGCAGGGATTACCGTTCCTGATCGTGCACAATGTATCCGTGTCATGATGTCTGAATTGTTCCGTATCAATAACCACTTATTGTTCATTGGTACTGCGATTCAGGATGCCGGCGGTATGACCCCAGTATTCTATATGTTCGCTGACCGTCAAAAAATCTATGACGCGATCGAAGCGATCACGGGTTACCGTATGCACCCAGCATGGTTCCGTATCGGTGGTACAGCGCACGACTTGCCAAACAACTGGCAGCACCTCATTCGCGAAATCCTAGATTGGATGCCGAAGCGTATGAACGAGTACTACACTGCAGCACTTAAAAACTCAGTGTTTATCGGTCGTACCCGTAATGTTGCTCAGTATGATGCTAAATCTGCATTGGCTTGGGGTGTAACGGGTACTGGTCTACGTGCTACAGGTATTGATTTCGACGTTCGTAAATACCGTCCTTATAGCGGCTACGAAAACTACGACTTTGATGTGCCTTTAGAGTACGAAGGCGATGCTTATGCACGAGTTCTTGTTCACTTCCGTGAAATTGAAGAATCGCTGAAAATCATCAAGCAATGTTTAGACAACATGCCTTCTGGTGCATACAAAGCAGACCATCCACTGGCTGTTCCACCACCAAAAGATAAAACTTTACAAGACATCGAAACATTGATTACGCACTTCTTGAGCGTGTCATGGGGTCCTGTAATGCCAGCAGGCGAAAGCTCTGTAATGGCGGAAGTGGTAAAAGGTGCGTCGAACTACTACTTGACTTCAGACAAGTCAACGATGAGTTACCGTACACGTATCCGTACACCAACCTTCACGCACTTACAGCAAATGCCTTCTGTGATTAACGGCAGCTTAATGTCTGACTTAATCATTTATTTAGCGACAATTGACGTCGTAATGGCTGACGTGGATCGCTAAGGGGTAATCGCATTATGATGATTTTGACTGACAAAAAACCACGTGTGAATGTTGAAGGGATTTTAACTGCGGAAGAAATCCACGATATCGAACATCACATTGGTCACTATCCGTACCCACGCGCAGCATGTCTTGATGCTTTGAAGTGTGTACAACGCCGTAATGGCTGGGTAGATGATGCACAGATGAATGCTATTGCGCAATTGCTTAGCATGAGCCTTGCAGACCTAGAAGGTGTTGCAACTTTCTATAACCGTATTTACCGTCAACCAGTTGGTCGCCACGTAATTTTATTATGTGACTCGATTGCTTGTTTCTTGATGGGTGCGGAAACACTTGCTGAAGCATTCCAGCGTGAATTAGGCATTTCATTTGGTCAAACGACTGCAGATGGTCGCTTTACTTTATTGCCAATTTGCTGCCTAGGTAACTGTGACAAAGGTCCGACGTTAATGATTGACGAAGACACTCACGGTCTAGTTGAAGTGACTTCAATTAAACAGTTATTGGAGAAGTATGTATGAATACTGAACCAAAACCAATTTATGGCGACGGTAACCCAGAAACTCACCCATTAACTTGGCGTTTGAGCAAACAGGAACACGTTCGCAGTGCAGATGATTACGAAGCACTTGAAGGTTATGCAGGCTTTAAGAAAGCTGTTGGCATGCAACCGAAAGAAGTGCTTGAAGTAATCAAAGCTGCGACTGTAAAAGGTCGTGGTGGTGCGGGCTTCCCTGCAGGGATTAAATGGTCGCTTATGGCGCCAAATGATAACTCAGGCCCTCGTTACCTCATCTGTAATGCCGATGAAATGGAACCAGGTACCTTTAAAGACCGTCTGTTGATGGAAAAACTTCCTCATCAGTTGATCGAAGGTATGTTGATTGCTGCTTATACATTAGAAGCAACACAGGGTTATATCTTCATCCGTGGTGAATACATCGAAGCGGCTCAATACTTAAATGAAGCATTGGACCAAATTCGTGCCAAAGGTTACTTGGGTGAAAACATCTTAGGTACAGGTTGGAACTTCGAGTTACACGTGCATACTGGTGCGGGTCGTTATATCTGTGGTGAAGAAACTGCATTGATTAACTCGCTTGAAGGTCGCCGTGCGAACCCTCGTACTAAACCGCCATTCCCACAAGTTGCAGGTGCTTGGGGTCGTCCTACGATTGTTAACAACGTAGAGACTTACAACAACTTACCCGCAATTATGCTTCGTGGTCCTGAATGGTATATCGGTTTATCTGAAGGTAAGTCGAAAGATCCAGGTACTAAAATTTATGGCGCTTCAGGCAAAGTAAAATTCCCAGGTCTTTGGGAGCTTCCATTTGGTACAACTGCGCGTGAAGTGATTGAAGATCATGCGGGTGGTATGCGTGATGGTTTAAAACTCAAAGCATGGTTACCGGGTGGTGCTTCTACAGACTTCCTTGCTGCTGAACATATTGACCTTCCTATGGATGCGGAAAACATCATGAAAGCAGGTTCACGTTTAGGTACGTGTTTGCTCATGGTAGTCGATGAAACTCAGTGTATGGTTTCTGCGACACGTAACTTAGAAGAATTCTTTGCGCGTGAATCTTGCGGTTGGTGTACACCATGCCGTGATGGCTTACCTTGGGCGGTTAAAGCGCTTAAAGCCTTGGAAGATGGCACAGGTAAGAAAGAAGATATCGATCACTTACAAGAACTTACTCGTAAGCTTTGGATTGGTAAAACTTTCTGTGCGCATGCTCCAGGTGCGATGGAACCGTTAATGGGCGCACTCAAACATTTCCGTGGCGAGTTTGAAGCTAAAGTCGTAAATGCGGCAGCTCAAACTAGCAACGTAGAACAAGCTTAAGGAATTCGACTATGGCTACAATTCATGTCGATGGAAAATCGTATGAAGTCAACGGCTCAGAGAACTTGCTACAAGCATGTCTTAGCCTTGGCATCGACATCCCATACTTTTGTTGGCATCCATCCTTAGGTTCTGTCGGTTCTTGCCGTCAATGTGCTGTGACTCAATACGCGAATCCTGAAGATACTCGCGGTCGTTTAGTTATGTCATGTATGACGCCTGCATCTGACAATACCTACATCTCGATTGAAGATGACGAAGCAAAAAATTTCCGTGCTTCTGTTGTTGAATTCTTGATGACCAACCACCCACACGACTGTCCAGTGTGTGAAGAGGGTGGTCACTGTCATTTACAAGATATGACTGTAATGACTCAGCATGACCGTCGTCGTTACCGCTTCACAAAACGTACGCATTATAACCAAGAGCTAGGCTCTTTCATTTCTCATGAAATGAACCGTTGTATTGCGTGCTACCGTTGTGTGCGTTACTACAAAGATTATGCAGGTGGTACGGACTTTGGTGTGTATGCAAACGCTTCGCGTGTTTACTTTGGTCGTCCAGAATCAGGTACTTTAGAATCTGAATTCTCTGGAAACTTGACTGAAGTTTGCCCAACAGGTGTATTCACAGATAAAACACACTCTGAACGCTATAACCGTAAATGGGACATGCAGTATGCGCCAAGCGTATGCCAAGGCTGTTCTTCAGGTTGTAACATCTCTCCGGGTGAACGTTATGGCGAACTACGTCGTGTAGAAAACCGCTTTAACGGTGACGTGAACCAATACTTCCTTTGCGATAAAGGTCGTTTCGGTACAGGTTATGTGAACCGTGAAGATCGTCCACGTCAACCACAATTCCGCTCTGGTGCAAATGTGACTACAGTTTCTGTAGACCAAGCATTGGATACCGTAATTGAAAATATCCAAGGCAAAAAAGTATTGGGTATCGGTTCACCACGTGCGTCACTTGAATCAAACTTCGCGCTTCGCGAACTTGTAGGTCAAGACAACTTCTCAACAGGTATGTCTCAAAAAGAGCAAAAACTTGTTGAGCTTGCAGCTTCTATCATGCAAACCGAAGGTGTTTATAACCCAGGTATGCGTGAAATCGAAAGCTACGATGCTGTGTTGATTTTGGGTGAAGACTTAACTCAAACTGCACCACGTATGGCTCTATCTGTTCGCCAAGCTGCGAAAAATAAAGCCAAAGAAATGGCTGCAGAGCGCCGTACGCAAGAGTGGTTGGCTGAGCCTGTACAACGTATTGCTCAAGATGCGAAATCTCCGATTTACATCCTTGCTGCAACTCAAACACGTTTAGCTGATGTTGCAACAGGTGAAGTTGTTGCATCACCTAACGACATTGCACGTTTAGGTTTTGCGGTCGCAGCTGCTGTCAAAGGTGAAGTGATCTTAGGTTTGGATGACGATGCAAAAGCATTTGCACAAACCATTGCTGACACTTTAAAAGCTGCGAAAAAACCATTAATCATCTCTGGTACAAGCTTGCAAGACGCATCAATCATGGAAGCTGCTGCACAAGTTGCACAGAACCTTGGTAATGCGGGCTTAACATTGACTGTTCCTGAAGTGAACTCAATGGGCTTAGCGATCTTTGGTGGTCAAAGTTTAGAACAAGCATTCGCACAAGATTACGATACCGTGATCGTGGTAGAAAATGACCTTTATCGTCGTTTACCAGCCGCGCAGGTGAATGCTGCACTTTCTGGTAAAGAAGTGATCGTACTTGATCATTCTGAAACTGAAACTGTGAAAAAAGCCAACATCGTACTTTCTGCTGCTTCATTTGCTGAAGGTGATGGTACTGTTGTCTCTCAGGAAGGCCGTGCACAACGTTTCTACCAAGTGTATGACCCAAGCTACTACAAACCAGAACTTGCGATCAAAGAATCTTGGCGCTGGTTACATGCCATTGAAACTGGCGTGAAAGGCAAAGCGATTTCTTGGACAGTTCTTGATGACGTGATTGAGTCAGTAGCGAAAAACGTTCCTGCACTTGAAGCAATTCAAGATGTAGCACCAGATGCTGGCTTCCGTGTACATGGTCTGAAAGTGGCACGTGAACCACGTCGTTACTCAGGTCGTACTGCGATGCGCGCACCACTTTCTATTCATGAACCAAAACAACCAGTCGATAAAGACTCTGCGTTGACGTTCTCTATGGAAGGTTATGTAGGTAACCAAACTCCAGCTTCACTTGTACCATTTGCTTGGTCTGCAGGTTGGAACTCACCACAAGCTTGGAACAAATTCCAAGACAACGTGGGTGGTCACTTAAAAGGTGGTGATGCAGGCGTTCGTTTATTTGATCGTTTAGCGAAACGTCCAGCACGTACATTCGTTGCACCTGCACCTGTTGCGGTTAATGGTGAAAGCTTCCGTCTTGTACCGATGCATCACATCTTCGCTTCTGGTGAATTTACAGTGAAAACACCTGCGATGGAATCACGTATTCCTGAAGCAATGTTTGCTGTGGGTGAACAAGATGCAGCACGCTTAAATGTTCAAGATGGTCAACGTATCGCTGTGAAAGCAGGGGATGTTGAAATCGTCCTTCCAGTTCAAGTGATTGAATACTTACCTACAGGTTATATCGGTTACCCAGTGGGTCTAGCACCTACAGTATCGCTTGCAGAACCTGTTTCAGTCGCGGTAGGAGTGTAATTCATGGAACAAGAATTAATCCGTCAAACGCCGCTGTGGGCTGAAAACTGGCCAATCGCCTATTCAGTTCTTCAAGCAATTGTGATCTTACTGGTTGTGGTATTGATCGCTGCGTTGATGTCTTTTATTGAACGTCGTTTACTCGGCTTGTGGCAAGACCGTTACGGTCCGAACCGTGTAGGTCCGGGCGGTATGTTCCAGATTGTTGCCGACATGCTGAAAATCATGTTCAAAGAAGACTGGACACCAAAATTTGCTGACAAATTGACTTTCCGTATGGCTCCAGCAGTTGCGATGGCAACTGCGGTGCTATCGTTCATGGTTATTCCTGTTTCACCTTATTTAGGTGTTTCAGACATGAGCATCGGTCTATTGTTCTTTATGGCAATGGCTGGTATTGCGGTATACGCAGTATTGTTCGGTGGTTGGTCATCAAATAACAAATACGCATTACTTGGTGGTTTACGTTCTGCTGCTCAAACCATTTCTTATGAAGTGTTCTTGGGTATTTCACTAATGGGTGTGGTTGCGATTGCAGGCTCATTCAACATGCGTGAAATTGTTGAAGCTCAACGTGATGTTTGGTTTGTTATTCCTCAGTTCTTAGGTTTCTTGATCTTCGTAGTTGCGGGTGTTGCGGTAACTCACCGTCATCCATTTGACCAACCAGAAGCAGAACAAGAATTGGCGGAAGGTTACCATGTCGAATACGGCGGTATGAAATGGGGTATGTTCTTCGTTGCGGAATACGTCAACGTCGTACTGATTTCTGCATTAATCGTGACTTTATTCTTCGGTGGTTGGTTAGCGCCTTTCAACCTAGATATTCCATTCATTCCAGCTGCGTTCTGGTTCATTATTAAAACAGCATTCTTTGTAATGATGTTTGTCTTGGCTCGTGGCTCTTTAATGCGTCCACGTTATGACCAAGTCATGAACTTTGGTTGGAAAATTTGCTTGCCATTGGCGTTGGTTAACCTTCTGGTAACTGGTGCTGTGATTCTGATGAATCAGGCCTAAGACAGCAGGGAGAATAAAATGTTTAAATTTCTAGCTGGATTTGGGTCAATTGTACGTTCGTTGTGGATGGTATTCTCACACGCGACACGTAAACGTGACACTATTTTATATCCAGAGGTTAAAGCGGAAGACATCGTACCACCACGTTTCCGTGGTCGTATCGTGTTAACGCGTGACCCTGATGGTGAAGAGCGCTGCGTTGCATGTAACCTTTGTGCGGTTGCATGTCCAGTCGGCTGTATTTCACTACAAAAAGCTGAAAAAGAAGATGGTCGTTGGTATCCGGAATTTTTCCGTATCAACTTCTCACGTTGTATTTTCTGCGGTATGTGTGAAGAAGCATGTCCTACGACTGCGATTCAAATGACACCTGACTTTGAGTTAGGTGAGTATGTTCGTCAGGACTTAGTATATGAGAAAGAAAACCTTCTTATCTCAGGTCCTGGTAAATACCCAGACTATAACTTCTACCGCGTAACAGGTATGGCTGTTGCTGGTAAAGATAAAGGTCAGGCTCAACGCGAAAGCACACCAGTTGATGTACGGAGTCTATTACCATGATGTGGCCATTTTATTTGATGGCGCTTGTGGCCATCGTCTCTACCGTTCGTGTTGTAACTAACACGAACCCAGTACACGCTTTATTAAGCTTGATTATCTCTTTACTTGCAGTTGCAGGTATCTTCATGATCGTGGGTGCGCCGTTTGCCGGTGCCCTCGAAATTATCGTTTACGCTGGCGCAATCATGGTGCTATTCGTATTCGTCGTGATGATGCTGAATCTTGGTCAAAATACAGTTGAACAAGAAAGCAAATGGCTGACTTCT
Organism: Acinetobacter sp. YH12145; assembly: GCF_013418335.1. Classification (NCBI taxonomy): domain Bacteria; kingdom Pseudomonadati; phylum Pseudomonadota; class Gammaproteobacteria; order Moraxellales; family Moraxellaceae; genus Acinetobacter; species Acinetobacter sp. YH12145. Next base: position 46,899 of record NZ_VPCE01000001.1, read on the forward strand.
TCAGCGTGGGCATATCCTGCGTTGATGAGCTTCTTAATGGGTCTAATCCTTGTTTGGATGTTGAAGTCAGACTACACAACTGCTGGCACTGTCATGGGTGCTCAAGTTGTCGGTCCGAAAGAAGTGGGTACTTCACTCTTTACTCAGTACTTATTGCTGGTTGAAGTTGCTGCGATGTTATTGCTTGGCGCACTTGTCGCTGCATTCCATCTTGGCAAACGTGAGCCAGGTGCAGAAGAGGACAAAGAATAATGGGCAACATCCCTTTAGAACATGGTTTGATCGTTGCAACCATTCTTTTTGCACTGGGTTTTTACGGTGTGATGGTTCGACGCAACCTACTATTTATTTTAATGAGCCTTGAAATCATGATGAACGCAGCTGCTTTAGCGTTCGTTTTGGCAGGAAGCGCATGGGCACAGCCAGATGGTCAAGTGATGTTTATCTTGATCTTAACGCTTGCTGCAGCAGAGGCTTGTATCGGTCTTGCGATCGTCCTTCAGTTCTATCATCGCTTCCATCATCTGGATGTGGATGCTGCTAGTGAGATGCGCGGATGAGTTATTTATATTTAACAGTACTATTCCCGCTAATTGGTTTTATCCTGTTGGCGGCAGGTCGTAAAAATCTTCCTGAATCAGTTGCTGCAATTATTGGTGCAGGTTCAGTTGGTCTTTCAGCTTTATTTGCATTAATTGCCGGTATCGACTTTGTTAATAATGGTTCAGTTGCAACAACTCAGCATCTTTGGACTTGGTTCAGTGCAGGTAACTTAGCACCGGGCTTCACGCTTCATTTAGATGGCTTATCATTATTGATGATGGGCATGATCACAGGTGTGGGTTTCTTAATTCACATCTTTGCAACATGGTACATGCGTGGCGAAGAAGACTTTGCACGTTTCTTCTCATACTTCAACCTATTCGTAGCAAGCATGCTGCTTTTAGTGTTGGGTGACAACTTAGCGTTGTTATTCTTGGGTTGGGAAGGTGTAGGTCTATGTTCATACCTATTGATTGGTTACTACTACCAAACACCTGCAAACGGTTTTGCTGCAATTAAAGCATTCACCGTGACACGTGTGGGTGACGTATTCTTACTGATCGCATTGTTCTTGATCTACCAACAATTCGGCACTTTAAACATTGCAGAAGTTGTAGCTGCTGCGCCAACAGTTTTGGCTCAGAGTTCTTCAATTGCGATTTGGACTGCATTGATGTTGTTCTTGGGGGCTGCAGGTAAATCTGCTCAGATCCCATTACAAACATGGTTGGCAGATGCGATGGCTGGTCCTACACCAGTATCTGCATTGATCCACGCAGCAACAATGGTAACAGCGGGTGTTTACCTATGTAGCCGTATGTTCAGCGTGTTTGAACAAGCGCCAGAAGTGATGATGTTCATCTCAATCACGGGTGCAGTGACATTGTTGGTAGCAGGCTTTGCTGCATTGGTACAAACAGACATCAAACGTATTCTTGCTTACTCAACTATGAGTCAGTTGGGTTATATGTTTATGGCTGTAGGTGCTGAAGCTTACCAAGCTGGTCTATTCCACATGCTGACTCACGCATTCTTCAAGGCATTATTATTCTTGTCTTCTGGTGCAGTGATTTTGGCTTACCATCATGAACAAAACATCTTCAAGATGGGTGGTCTATTCCACAAAAACAAATTCTTGTTTGCTTGTTTCGCGATTGGTGGCGGTGCATTGGCTGCGATTCCATTCATCACGATCGGCTTCTTCTCGAAAGATGCGATTCTTGGTGCGGTATGGGTGAAAGGTCAAGCAATAGCAGTTTATGACTGCTTGTACTGGACTGGTGTAGCAGGTGCGTTCTTAACTTCAATTTATACATTCCGTCTTATTTGGGTTGTATTCTTTGGTAAAGAAAACACGCCTTACCATGAAATCAAAGGTGTTACTTACTGGGGGCCATTGGCGATTCTTGCAGTGCTTTCAACTGGTTTAGCTTATGTATTAAAAGCACCAGTAACGAATATTTTAAATGCTGCACAAATCCCAGCGTTTAATATTCCAGAAGCGCTAGAACATGGTATGCATAGCGCTGAATACACAGCTGTTGGTATTGCACTTGCAGGTCTTGTAGTCGGTGTTGTTTTATTTGCATTTGCTTATGGTGCAGTGAAATCGTTCGCGAAAACTTCACTGGGCGCGGGTCTTGCAAATATCTGTCGTAATGCACTTGGTTTCGATGCTTTGTATAACATTGTTTTCGTTAAGCCTTATTTGCTACTGGCTAAAATCTTTGGTCGTGATCCAATTGACGGCTTATGGCTTGTATTGCCTGCACTTGTTAAAGGCGGTAATAGCTTTACAAGTTCACGTCAAACAGGTTCATTGCGTGAATACGCATCTAGTATGGCATTCGGTACGTTTGCATTACTATTGATCCTGGTCGTGATTCAGGTCGTGGGGAAATAAAATGGAAACTCCAAACAATTTAATTCTACCCGCTCTGATCCTTATTCCGTTCATTGCAGGTTTTGTATGCTGGCTTGTCGATAAACTCGACAAGCACTTACCACGCTATATTGCCTTAATTGGTATGCTATTAACGTTGGTGTTAACCGTCGTTTTATGGCAAAGCGGTACTTATAACTACGAGTTGGGTACACAAGCTCCACAGTGGGCCGCTCAATTTAACCTACCGTGGATTACCACTTTAGGGATTAACATTCACCTTGCAGTGGATGGTCTTTCACTGCTTATGGTAGGTTTAACTGCATTACTGGGTGTACTTGCGGTCGGCTGTTCATGGGGTGAGATTCAAAAGAACGTTGGTTTCTTCCACTTAAACCTACTGTGGTCTTTAGGTGGTGTGATCGGTGTATTCTTAGCGATTGACATGTTCCTATTCTTCTTCTTCTGGGAGATGATGTTGGTACCAATCTACTTCTTGATCGCACTTTGGGGTCATAAAGGGGCAGAAGGTAAGTCACGCGTTTACGCTGCAACTAAATTCTTTATCTATACTCAGGTTGCGGGTCTGATCATGTTGATCGGTATCTTGGGTCTAGTGGTTGTTGGCTTCCAACTTCACGGTCAAATCAGCTTTAACTATGACTTCTTGATGAGTGTTGCACACACTGTTGAGGCGAAAGCTCCAGCACTTGCCTATGCATTCATGATCTGTATGTTCATTGGTTTTGCGGTAAAACTTCCAGTTTTCCCATTACACGGCTGGTTACCAGATGCACATGCGCAAGCACCTACAGCGGGTTCTGTCGACCTTGCAGGTATCTTGATTAAAACTGCGGCTTATGGTCTTTTACGTTTCGTAATACCATTCTTCCCAGTAGCATCTGCTCAGTTTGCTGACATCGCGATCATTCTTGGTCTAATCGGTATTTTCTACGGTGCATGGTGTGCATTCCAACAAACAGACATGAAACGTCTGCTTGCGTACACATCTATTTCGCACATGGGCTTCGTACTTCTTGCCTTGTATGCAGGTAACATCCTGACATTCCAAGGCTTGATGATTATGATGCTGGCTCACGGTCTATCTTCTGCTGCATTGTTCATTATGTGTGGTCAGGTTTACGAACGTCTGCATACACGTGACATGCGTTTGATGGGCGGTATTCGTGGTCAGTTCCAATACCTTTCATTCTTCTTAATGTTCTTTGTTGCGGCACTTGTAGGTATTCCGGGTCTAGGTAACTTCATCGGTGAATTCCTGATCTTGATGGGTTCTTATGACAAGTTCCCTGTGTATACAATCCTTGCTGCAGTAAGCTTAGTATTTGCCGGTCTTTACGGTTTAATCCTGATCCACAAAGCGTTGTTTGGTACACCAAACGAAGAACAAAAACAGCATTACGCAAATCCGTTGAAAGACTTAAATGCGCGTGAAGTTGTGATTCTTTTAATCTGTGCTCTTGGTCTAGTATGGCTTGGTCTATTCCCACAAAGCTTCCTTGATATTTCAAATTCAAGCATGGCGTGGATTGCAAATAGCTATATCCCAGTTCAAGAAGTCGTTGATGTTGTGCAGCAGATTGCTGTACAACCTGAAAATGTGGAGATGCAATAAGCCATGGACTTCACAATGTCATTTTCTGAGCTTATGCCATTAGCTCCTGTGATGATCGTGGCTTTAACTGCGATCGTCGTGATGTTGCTAATTGCAATCAAGCGTAACCACAATTTAGTTGCAACGACTTCCGTTATCGGTCTGAACCTTGCAGCCTTTTATATTATTTTTGTTTTCGTTGCAGGGCAGTATGCACCTGCAAACGTAATGAATTTGTTCATCGTAGATCCATTTACGATGTTGTACCAATTCGTGATTTTGATTGCAGCACTTGCTTGCTGCACATTGTCACATGCGTATATCGAAACCTATAAAGATAACCGTGAAGAACTTTATATCTTGATGCTGTGCTCTGTAACAGGTGCATTGTTAATGGTTGCAAGTTCTCACTATGCGTCATTCTTTATCAGCCTTGAGTTAATGTCGATTCCTGTATACGGCCTATTGGCTTATACACACCAACGTTCACAGTCGCTTGAAGCGGGTGTGAAATACTTGGTGCTTTCAGCAACCGCTTCTGCGATGTTGTTGATGGGTATGGCTTATGTATATGCGTATACAGGTACAATGGCATTCGTTGCTGAACCAGGCAAAATGTTCACAACATTCAGCCAACCGGGTGTAGTCCTTGGTCTTGCACTGATTGTATTTGCTGTTGCATTTAAATTGTCTCTTGCGCCATTCCACAAATGGACACCAGACGTGTATGCAGGTGCGCCAGCGCCAATCGCGACATTCTTAGCGACTGTGGCTAAAGTGGCAATGATCGGTCTATTCGTTCGTTACTTCTTGGCTTCTGGCTTAATCCTTTCTGACAGCTTCATCACGATCGTGACCATCATTGCAGTATTGTCTATCCTTGCGGGTAACTTACTAGCAGTACGTCAAGTGAACTTGAAACGTATCCTTGCATACTCTTCAATCGCTCACTTTGGTTACTTACTTGTTGCGATTGTCAGTGCACGTAATACTGACTTTGTTCAAGTACAAGGCTTTGCAACATTCAGCAGCGTCAACGTTTATGTGATTACTTATGTATTAACAACGATTGGTGCGTTCGGTGTTGTGACACTGATGTCTAGCCCTTACAACAACAAAGACGAAGCAGGTAGTCTTGCTGAGTACCGTGGTTTGTTCTGGCGTCGTCCAGTGTTGACTGCAACACTCACTGTCATGATGTTATCTCTTGCAGGTATCCCATTAACAGCGGGCTTTATTGGTAAGTTCCTTGTGATCAAAACAGCAGTTGCTGGTGGTTCATGGTTCTTAGCTGCAATGGTGATCCTTGGTTCAGGTATCGGTTTGTACTACTACCTACGTGTGATGGTTGTGATGTACATGACTCCACCGGAAAACCCACGTATCGACGCTGTCGATCATTGGGGTCAAAAAGTGGGTGGTATTATGGTGCTTGGTGCAGCTGCTCTTGTGTTGTTGATCGGTGTATATCCAGATCCAATCATTGCAGTTTCTCAAGTGGCATACTTTGCGATCTCACCTGAATTACAACAGTTCATTTTTAGCTTAATTCAAAGTGGTTTTAACTAATGAATTAAGCAATTAATTTGCTTATTACAAAAAAGCCTCCTGTAAAGGGGGCTTTTTTATTTTTATCATTTGTTAAATAGCTTTATAATGGTTGAAATTTTATCTTAACCTTTTAGGTGTTCTCCCGTGGCTATCCATGAAATCCGTCATCCGCTTATTCGACATAAACTCGGCTTACTTCGTCGTGCAGATATTAGTACTAAAAACTTCCGTGAGCTTGCTCAAGAAGTGACTATGCTTCTGACTTATGAAGCAACGAAAGATTTACCGATGGTCGATCATGAAATTGATGGTTGGAATGGTAAAGTAACTGTAGATCGTATTGCCGGTAAAAAAATAACAGTCGTACCGATTTTACGTGCAGGTATTGGTATGTTGGATGGTTTCTTAAACCTGATTCCAAGTGCGAAAGTATCTGTATTGGGTTTAGAGCGTGATGAAGAAACTTTAGAAGCGCGTACTTACTACAAAAAATTAGTACCAGACGTACAAAACCGTTTAGCGATGATTATTGACCCAATGCTTGCAACAGGTTCATCGCTCGTTGCTGCTATTGACGTTCTAAAAGCCAGTGGTTGTAAAGATATTCGTGTCATGGTGCTTGTTGCCGCTCCAGAAGGCATTAAACGTGTAAATGAAGCTCACCCAGATGTGATCATTTACACAGCATCTGTAGACCAAGGTTTAAATGAAAACGGTTATATCGTTCCTGGTCTTGGCGATGCAGGCGATAAAATTTTCGGTTCAGTTCAAAAAGACTAATTTTTGCATCATGAACAGAAAAGGGGCTTTTATAGCCTCTTTTTTATATACTAAAGACATTGGAATAAATGGAATAGGGTACTTTATGAAGTCCGAACAATATAAAGGTAAAGTGAAGCAGTACAATCCTGAAAAGGGCTTTGGCTTTCTTTCATGTGAAGAAGGTGATGTATTTTTCCATATCTCTGACTTTCCCGCAGATGGTGTCGAGCCAAAACGTAATGATCGTGTGAAATTTAATGTGGTGAAAAATGGTGATCGTTATAAAGCCATAAACATTGAGCGTGAAGAAGACAAATCTGCAAAAGCTAAAAAATCTAAAGTAGTGGCAAATAACCAGTCAATTACTTCAGCTTTGCTTTCGAATTTGCGTAAATAATGTGATTGTAAGATTTCATTGAAATCTTTGAAATTGAAAAAGAGGTCTATAGGGCCTCTTTTTTTATTATCATAAGAGTATTAAAAGAAAAGATGAGAGACAATTTTTATGTTTAAAGAGGGGAAAATCAAAAGCTATAACGTTGAGCGCGGCTTTGGATTTATACAACAAGATCAAGCACAGGATTTATTTTTTCATATTAGTGATTTTCCTAGCCGACACATCGAACCACGTGTTGGAGAAAATCTCAAATACAGGATTGAAGCAGATCGAGGTAAATTTAAAGCGGTAAATATCATCCGTTTAGATTTGAAAAAAGAGCAGTCCACTCATGAACAGATAAATCCGTCATTTGAATCAAGGTCGGATCGAGTGAATGACCAAGCTACTCCTCACGATACAGCCAAAGGCACAGTTTGGGGCAGTAAAATCTTCAGCATGATTGGACTCATTGTAATTCTAGTATTAGCTGTGGCTGTTTATGGGAAATATCAGCAGTACCAAGAACAGAAGCAGCTACATTTACAACAGCTCATGCAAGAAAATGAAAACATTGTAAAAGAACAACGTAAAGCTCAGGGGGATTTACCCGATCGGGTGCTGACTGAGCAAGGTGAAAAAAATCTATACGGCACAGCTTCAACGCAAGCTCAGTCTGTTGTTCAATACACTGCGCAGGCACCTTCTTCAAGTGATACGCCAAGGGTAGTAGATAAAGCACAGTTTAGTTGTGATGGGCGTACGCATTGTAGTCAGATGCGTTCATACGAAGAAGCAGTGTTCTTTAATAATAATTGTCCAAATACGAAAATGGACGGCAATAATGATGGCGAACCATGTGAACGCCAATTTAAAAATAGATAAAAAAGCGCCTTAAGGCGCTTTTTTTATTTTTCACAAAATTGCATAAAGGCTTTGAGACCCGGTCCTTGGTATTTCTGACGATGTACCAACATAAATAATGGACGGGCAAGTTGCCAAAACGGCGTATCTAAAACCACCAATTGCCCTTTTTCACGTAAAGGCTCAATTGCCAGTTTAGAAATACATGACATACCAAGACCACCTGCCACGATTTTTAAAATGGCTTCGTTATGACCCAAGGTTAAACGTATATTGGCATCTGGCAGGTCTTTTAAAATTGCGTTGTCAAATACTTCACGTGTGCCTGAACCTTCTTCACGTAAGATCCATTCTACGTTATCAAAGTCAGCTGCAGTGAGTGCACGATCCAACTTCGCTAAAGGGTGCTCTGGTGAACAGCACACGGCAAGTTCATCGTCACGCCAGTGAATACATTGCAACTGTGGCAGATGGCATGAACCTTCAATTAAGGCCAAATCCAACTGAAATTGGTTCACCGCTTCAATCATTTGGCGGGTATTGCCGACTTGAAGTTGTAAATGTGCTTGAGGCTGAATTTGTAAGAAATCTGCCATGAGGTCTGGCATCAAGTAGTCACTGATGGTTAGGGTCGCACCTAAACGCAGATCAATGCTTTGTAGTTCGCCTTTGGCTGCTTGTTCAAAAGCTTCGCAGCGCCCTAAAATTTCCAAAGCTTGTGGCAATAAAAAACGACCCAAGTCATTCAATTGCAAGCGTTTACCAAGTCGGTCAAACAGTGGAGCACCGAGACCATCTTCGAGGTCTGCCAATGCCATACTTGCTGCACTTTGAGTAAGTTTGACAGCATCACTGGCTTTGGTAACGGTACCTTCTTGAGCGACTGCTACAAAAACAGCCAACTGGCGTAAAGTCATGCGCATGAATCGGGCCTTAACATTTAAAAAATATTAATAAATTATGCTGTCATGCTAACATGAGCACAGTCTGTCACGCCACGTTCAAATCATGTCAATTGAAAAATTTAGCTTAGAAAAGGTTTTATCTGTACACCGTTGGACCAATACTTTGTTCAGTTTTACCATGACACGCCCTGCGCATTTTAAATTTACCGCTGGTCAGTTCGCACGAATCGGCTTGAAAGTGGGCGATGAATTGGTGGTTCGTGCCTATTCTGTGGTGTCGTCCCCTTTTGATGAAACTTTAGAGTTTTTTTCTATCGTTGTTCCAGATGGTGCGTTTACTTCAAATTTGCAGCATCTACAAGTGGGCGATGAGCTGTATTTAGAAAAAGTCCCTTATGGATTCCTCACCTTGGCGCGTTATCAGTTGCCATTGCCCAAGGACTTATGGCTGTTGGGGACAGGAACGGGTCTTGCACCGTTTTTATCAATGTTACAAGACTTTGAAACGTGGTCTAAATACGAAAAAATTAATCTAGTCTACAGTGTGCGCACCGTATCAGAACTGGCTTATGTAGAGCGGATTCAAGAAATCGCTGAGACCTTTGGTGAAGGGCATACGGGCTTCAAATTTATTCCTATTGTGACACGTGATCCAAATGCACCATTGCATGACCGTTTACCAGTTTTAATTGAAAATGGCGAGTTAGAACAGGCGGCAGGCTTAGCGTTTAATGTTGATACGACGCATGTCATGCTGTGTGGTAATCCACAAATGGTTGATGACACCAAGGCGGCCTTAAAAGCGCGTGGTTTGACTATGAACCGTCGTGGTGAAGGAAATATTGCTGTAGAAAATTATTGGTAATCTGCCATGAAAAAAAGCTCATCGATGGATGAGCTTTTTTATTTTCGGAAATTAAATAACTGATGTTATGCATGCAAAAGTAATTTTGCATTTTTAAAATGATTGTTAAGCCAATTCGATGGAGTCTTACATCAAGGGAATGAATAAAGTGATTAGCCTTCGGCTGGAGGTACTCTTACGAAGCACGCTTCTCATTAGGCAAAATGAGAAGCGTGCTTCGCAAGGAAACCATCTTGCGGTGCAATGCACTCACCGACAAAACTCGTTCACTAGCATCTAATTATCTAAAGTATCGCAAAAACATTTTTGATTAGAAGAAGTCCTATCTCAAACACTTGCGGATGACGTTACCGCATATCGTACTTTTATTTGAATCAAATTACGCTTCTGATGTTACTGCGTAAAATCAGTTAAATAAACGTTTTGATATTAATGCAGAATTTTATTTAAGAACTGCTGCGCTCGTTCACCACGAGGGGCATTAAAGAAATCATCTTTACTGCAGTCTTCCACAATTTTTCCTTGATCCATAAAGATCACACGGTCCGCAACCTGACGCGCGAAACCCATCTCATGGGTTACACACATCATGGTCATACCTTCTTTGGCAAGACCCACCATCACATCAAGCACTTCGTTAATCATCTCTGGATCAAGTGCCGAAGTCGGTTCATCAAACAGCATGGCAATCGGGTCCATACTGAGCGCACGTGCAATCGCAACACGTTGTTGTTGTCCACCTGATAACTGTGCAGGGAATTTAGCGGCATGCGCACTTAAACCCACACGGTCTAAATAAGCCAAACCTTTTTTCTTGGCTTCGGCTTCTGATCGACCCAAGACTTTAACCTGCGCAATAGTCAGGTTTTCGGTAATGGATAAATGTGGAAACAATTCAAAGTGCTGGAATACCATGCCGACACGACTACGCAATTTATTTAAATCGGTTTTTGGGTCATTAATGGAAATACCGTCGACTAAAATCGTCCCGGCCTGAAAAGGCTCAAGCCCATTAACGGTTTTAATGAGTGTTGATTTCCCTGAACCTGAAGGCCCACACACCACAACCACTTCACCTTGTTTAATTTGAGTCGTGCAATCGGTAAGCACTTGAAAATCTTTATACCATTTACTGACATTTTGGAGGTCAATCATCGTTTTTTGATCGGTCATACACTTAACCTCCGTTGTAATTTTTTAACTGCATAGGTAGCGATCATACTAATAGTGAAATACACCAAACCAGCAAACAGAATGTATTGAGTTAACAATGACATAAGGTCGCCTCGAACATAGTTGGTGCGGAAAAAGTCTAACAGTCCGATGGCATAAACCATGGTTGAATCTTGGAACAGAATGATGGTTTGTTGTAAGAGAAGTGGCGTCATTTTGCGAAAAGATTGCGGCAAAATAATTAAGCGCATTGCTTGGCTATAACTCATACCGAGAGCATAAGCTGCAGAAGTTTGACCTTTAGGAATTGATTGAATACCGGCACGGACAATCTCTGAAAAGTAAGCCGCTTCAAATAGCATGAAGGCCACGATACTCGAAACGAGGGCAGTATCAATCGTTAGATAGTTACCGGTGATCCCTGTGTAGATAAAGGGTACTGCAAAGTAGAACCACATCAGCACCAAGAGCAAAGGAATAGAACGAAAGAGGTTCACATAGCCTTTAGCAAAAATATTTAAAGCCTTAATCGAGGACAGGCGCATCAACGCCAATAAAGTCCCAATAAAGACACCACCAATGGTTGCCGTGATCACCACTTTGAGTGTGATGCTGAAACCATGCCATAGCGCAGGGCCAGACGCTTGAAGGTCTTGAATAAAAGAACTGAGCCATTCCATTATTTATCTCCTGCAATTAAGCCAGGAACGCGTAGGCGTTTTTCCAGAAAATTCATTAAACCAATTAAACAGATGTTGATCACGATGAAAATAATGGTGACGTAGGTATAAATTTCGATAGTGTTTTGCGTGTATTCACTGATGGTTTTCATCTGTGAAATGATTTCTGCAACACCGACCAAAGACGCAACTGAGGTGTTTTTGACACAGTTGGTCAACTCAGAGCTCAGTGGTGGCAAAATCGTACGGAACGACTGAGGTAAGATCACATAGCGATAAAGTTGAGTCGTGCTAAATCCCATGGCATAACCAGCATTGGTTTGCCCCAAAGGAAGCGCTTCAATACCAGTCCTGACTTGCTCACAGACCCGTGCAGCTGTAAAAAGACCCAAGCCGACACTTGCGGAAATTAAGGCGGTCGTATTTGCCCCAAGGTCATTCATCCACCAGCTTTTAATCGCAGCAGGGAGGAAGTTGGGTACAACATAGAACCATATAAATAGTTGAATCAATAAGGGTACATTTCGGAAAATAGTCACGTAGGCCGTACCAATACCTCGTGCTACAGGACTCGGTAGGGTACGCATAATACCCAAGATGCTGCCGAGCACCATCGCAATGCTCCATGCCACCAAAGCGATGACAAACAGCCAGCCGATCCCAATTAAAATCCAATTCAGGTAGGTCGAATCACCTACACCTGTAGATTGGAACAGCACACCCCAATTCCAGCTATAATTCATAGGAACTCCCTATAATGAGCTTAAGCCAAAATCCGTTTGGCTTAAGCATCTTTAGAATGTTTAGGGAAAGTTATTCGTCACGGTCATGTGGATTGCTAATCAATGCTTTTAATTGATCAGACATCGGGAAATTCAAATTGATATTTTTTGGTGGAATTGGCGTTTGGAACCATTTTTTATACATGTCATTGATTTCACCAGAGCTATAGGTCGCTTTGATTGCATCATCAACCACTTGTTTAAAGCCAGTATCGCCTTTACGCAGCATACAACCATAGATTTCATGAATCGGCGCTGTACCCACGATTTCCCATTTATTTGGATCTTTGGCTTTCGATTTTTCACCCGCCAGCAAAATATCATCCATCATAAATGCCGCTGCACGACCATTTTGTAGCATGAGGAAAGACTCAGCATGGTCTTTGGCAGAAATGACTTCACCAATACCTAATTCTTTTTCATGTTGACGAATATAACGCTCAGATGTCGTTCCTGCCGTGGTGACTAACTTTTTGCCTTTTAGGTCAGCAAAGTCTTTAACCCCAGAGTCTTTTGCTGTAAGTAAGCGTGAACCGACCTCAAAGAAACCTGTTGAGAAATCTACTTGTTGTTGGCGTTCTTTATTGTTTGTGGTTGAACCACACTCTAAGTCGACGGTGCCATTAGAAACCAATGGAATACGGTTTTGGCTAGTCACTAAGTTATAACGGACTTTTAATTCGGGAAGATTTAATTGCTTTTTAACCGCCTCAACGACTTTTAATTGAAGATCGTGTGCATAACCTACAGGTTGGTTTGGATTATCTGCGATATATGAAAATGGAATCGATGAATCGCGATAGCCTAATACAATCGTGCCGGATTTTTTGATCTTATCTAAAGTCCCTGAGTCAGAAACAGCAGCTTCACTTCCTGCAGCTTTATCCGTTGTAGGTGCTTTATTGTCACTACATGCGCTAAGCCCTAAAGTGAGCGCACTTGCACAGAACAAAGTTGCTAAATGTTTTTTTGACGTCATCGTTAAAACTCCTTTTACCCTGATTTAATATCCACTTTTTATGATCTTGTTTCTCGTTAGATTTTATTGCTTTGTTTTTAAGAATGTTTCAACAATAAAAAAGAGATCATTTTCTACATCTTAGGTGATAAATTGAGCAAGGCTCAAGCAAAATTTATTGCCGAATTGTTACTAAGAAATGAGATAAGTTATGAACATTTTTTATAAGAAGGTTTGCTATAAGTCATTAAATATAAAATAATTTAATTTTATTGTGAAATAAATAATTAAAATAAAAGGGCATAAAAAAACCTCCAAATGGAGGTTTTCGGGATTAAACTTTAGTTTAATCTCTGTATTAATGCACAAACATATCCATAAATTCACGAATTTCTTGAATCGCTGTGTCTACGTCAGCAGTCAACCAAGTCGGTTCAAAAAAGCCAGCATAATGCTCCAGTCGATCTTGGGGAACAACTAAGCGAATCGGACATTCTTCTTCGAGCAAGCGCCAAGGAATAATAGGCACTTCATTATCTAAAAAAGCCGCAATATTTCGAATATCAATCACCATCGCATTGATGCATTCAGGGAATGGCATCACTGAAAACTCTTCAGTACGTCGGCGGAAATATTCCAAATCACCCCATTTCAACACATAACTCGGCTTACTAAATTCAATAATGCCAATAAGATGCTGATCACGAGTGTAATGAAGGGAACATTGATGAGTGACGTCAGTGTCAAGATCAAGCGTTACACCTTGTTGATGGTACGCCATAGATTTGATAACAGGTGAAAAATAAGGTGCATGATTATAGCTCATTTCATTCATCAAAAGCAGATAATTCCACCGGGCTCAAAAAAGCAGTTATTTTCGAAAAACTTATCACTCTGAAAATGAATACGATTGAAATGTAGTATTCAGTTCATTGTCCGATATTTATACCTTAGCGATTGATTTTAAATCTAAAATTAAGGGAATTATCTAAACAGAAAAACGGATATAAATTGAATTGATCTTTCAAGTTACACGTTTTCACTGATTGTAATTGTTCTTCACACAATACAGGATATTGTATTGCTAGTATAAAAATTCAACTATGAACAACAAAATAGCGAGGGGAATATGACACACGATTTTAATAAACCACCCCATACCACCAGTACGGAAGAAACAACACAAAAAAAACGTATCCCTGTGTACATACTGATTTTAGTGGGTATCTTTTTAATCGCATTATTATTTTATATGTTTGCAGATATGAAACCTTCTGCTTCGGATGCACCGCCTGATCATCCTGCACCCAATGCACAAACTGCGACAGCCAATGATACGACTAGCGGTACAGCGGGAGATGAAGCTGTTGCTAATGACTCAAATACCGCAACTGCGACAGATCGTTGATAATAATTGATGATAAACATGAGTCAGAGTTACATGAGTGCAAGATCTGAACCTTAAGTATCTCTTCAGAGTGACATAAATAAAGCCTTGGTTGTTCCAAGGCTTTTTTACATTCAATTGTGAGCTTTTGTTGGAGTTATGCATACTTTGGTTGATTAAAAAATATGCAAAAACTAAGGTGGAAAAGAAAGCTTAAGTTCAAAGCACTAATGCTGTGTGATACGCGGCATACGTAAAAATGCACATAACAACAGATCATGTATAACAATGAGGGCGAACATATGAATGATTATCTGGGTGGTCCGCGTGGCCGTTTTGATGCCATGTATTATTGGGAACAGTTTCACCCCATTTTAAGTGCAGTAGCAATTCTCCTGATAGGTTGGGTCATTGCCTTATTGATTGCTGCTGGCGTCAAAAAAGTTTTGCAAAAATTAGGTACAAATCAAAAACTTTCAAATGCAACTGGGCACCGTTCCAATGTTGAAAATATAGTCTCCAGAGTTGTGTTCTGGATTATTTTGATCATTGCTGTCATTGGTGCACTCAATGTGCTGAATTTGACCAGTGTCAGCGGCCCATTCAGTAATATGATTCAGCAGTTCTTGTTATTTATTCCACAGCTTTTGGCTGCGGTAGCTGTAGGTTTTATTGGTTGGATCGTGGCAAGTTTGGTCAAAGTCGGTTCAAAGAAACTGCTGGATAAAACCCAACTCGATGAAAAACTCAGTTCTGAGGTTGGCGTCAGCCCAATCAGTCAAAATATCAGTGAAATAGTGTATTGGCTAATCTTGTTACTTTTCCTACCGATTGTTTTATCGATCTTGGGTTTGAACGGTCTATTGTTCCCAATCCAAAATATGGTCACTGAAGTTGTTTCTTATCTTCCCAATATCTTTATTGCTGGTGTCATCGTCTTTGTGGGTTATATCTTAGCGAAGATTGTACGAGGCATCGTGGAAGGCTTGGTGAACAGTTTAAGTCTGCAGCAGCAAGTCGAAAAAGTGGGCATGTTTAAAAACGCAAAACTTGCTCAAGTTTTGGGTAATTTTGTCTTTGCTATAGTCATTATCACTGCATTAATTGTGGCTTTCGAAGCACTTGGTATCGAGGCGATTTCTCAGCCTGCAACAGCCATGTTACATGAGATCATGTATGCGATACCGAACATCATTGCCGCAGGTTTAATCTTAATCTTGGCCTATGTGGTGTCACGCTTTGTAGCGCGTCTAGTGGTGGATGTGATCTCGGGTACAGGTGTTGATACTGTGCCAGAAAAATTAGACATTCAACGCTTTTTGGGCAAAACCAAAGTGTCGGATGTTGTCGGTTGCCTCATTGTATTTTTCACCATGTTATTTGCGGTATCTGAAGCTGCTAACCGTTTAGGCTTTGAGCAAATCAGTGCCCTTATTGCTATGTTTATCCAGTTCGGTGCAAGTATTTTACTTGGTGCTGTAATCTTGGTGGTGGGTTTCTGGCTTGCCAATATTGTGGCAAATGTGGTGCAACGAGGGGAATATAACAGTTCACGTTGGTTAGGTAATTTGGTCCGTGTGCTGATTATGGGCTTGGTTGTAGCCATGGGCTTGCGTGCCATGGGTATTGCTGACTCGATCGTGAATTTGGCCTTTGGTTTAACCCTCGGTGCGGTTGCAGTTGCTTTCGCTTTGGCCTTTGGTCTAGGTGGTCGCAATCCGGCGGAACGATTGTTATCAGATCTTATCGATAAAGCGAAACGCGAAGCCAATGAACCGAATCCAGTACAGGAGCAGGCAAAGGCGAAAACCACCTTTAATACACCTACATCGTCTGTAGCGAGTCCAACGCCATCAACATCTGTGATGACTTCTGAAGTGAAAACCGATGATGGCTATCCAAACATTCAACAGGCTGCTCCCGGTGTCAGTGAAAAAGAAACGGCCACGCCAGATCAGTTGGATGTAAACCCAAGTGATCAACCACAAAATAATCCATTTGGTTCAACTGGTGAGGCTGAAAAAGAGGTCGATGCACCTTCGGCACCTTTAACCCCGCCAAAACCAGATGATCCAAATTAAACTATTCTGTCTTTAAAAAAATCGGCCACGTTTATGTGGTCGATTTTAATGATTTATAAGGAATATTTGTATGGCAAAAGCACCGAATAAATTTTTAGCCCCAGTGATTATTGCAGGGATCACAGTTGGTTTTTTGGCGAGTGCACGACGCTTTATTTTTGCAAAATCAAAACGCACTGATTTGGAGCAGACAGAACAATCACCGCTAAACAGTGAAAATAAAGATACCAATCAGTCCAAAAATAATGATTGAAATTTACCCGAAAATTGGTATTTTAAGTAATAGTGATATATGGAATATTACTTAAAATATAAAAACTTAGGATTCATATTGCTGTCATGAATGACACTTATGATCTGTGCAAAGGAATGGCAAAATGGGGGTAATTTCAATGCTCAATACTTTAGTATCGACACTCAAACAAACCGCAAGCGTGCAACCACAACATATTTCAGTTGCCGTTGAAAAAATGGATCTGACAATTCAACGAACTTCGACGTCGTCAGTATCATTATTTAAAACCGACTATCTTGAATAAATCAGATCGGATAAGAAAAAGGGCTGAATGAATCAGCCCTTTTTTATGCAGAGATCATCTGCAGGTTATGTTTAATTAATTCTTGTCGAGATCAGACGTATTCGGAAGCTGCATGCGCAGAAGCCCATGCCCATTGGAAGTTGTATCCACCTAAATGACCTGTTACATCAAGTACTTCGCCAATAAAGTACAAACCTTTCTGTTTTTTACTTTCCATGGTTTTTGATGAGACTTCTGTGGTATCCACACCACCGAGTGTAACCTCAGCAGTACGGTAACCTTCAGTGCCTGATGGTTTTACTTCAAAGCTTTCTAAACGGCTTGCAATGAGTTCTAGTTTTTCATCACTGATATTGCCAATGGCTAATTCAGCTTGTTCAGGCCAAATCAGATTTTGTAATTCTATAACTACACTTTTCGGTAAGTGTTCATTGAACAGTGTGCGCAGTAGTACTTTGGGCTGACTAGACTTTTTAGATTTGAGGAAATCTAAAACATCTAAAGCAGGCAGGAAATTGATATTAAAACGTTGACCGACATCCCAGTAGTTTGAAAGCTGCAATGAGCTTGGGCCACTTAAACCACGGTGAGTAAAGAGTAAAGCCTCAGTAAAACTATTTAACTCATTCGATAACGTCGCTTCAACAGCATTGCCGCTCAAGCGAGTGGTTACTTCTTTAAAACTATCGGAGAAAGTGAAGGGTACTAAGCCTGCACGAGTGGGGTAGACAAAATGACCAAATTGTTTGGCAATCTCATAGCCAATTCCTGAACCACCTAACGTTGGAATGGACAGACCACCAGTGGCAATAACCACCGATTCTGCTTCAAAAAAGCCTAGATTGGTTGCCACTTGAAAGCCTTGTTCAGGTAAGGCATTGACTGCTTTTACTTCACAGTTGGTTTTAATATCTACCAAGCCTGTTTTGTCACATTCTGCCAATAGCATGGCGAGAATTTCTTTTGCACCATTTTGGGTAAATAACTGCCCATGTTTGCGCTCTTCGTACTCAATGCCATATTCGCAGACCATACCAATGAAGTCCCAGTTGGTATAGCGAGTTAATGCCGAAATAACAAAGTGCGGATTATGTGAAATATAATTTTCTGGTTCGACATACAAATTGGTGAAATTACATTTACCACCACCAGACATCAGGATCTTTTTGCCAACTTTATTGGCTTTTTCAACCACCAAAACTTTGCGTCCACGCTGCGCCGCTTTATATGCCGTCATTAAGCCTGATGCACCAGCACCTAAAACAAGGACATCATATTGATTTTGCGACATGGTAAGTTTCCGCATGGAAGAAAGGACGCAGGATTATACGCTTTTTAGTGCTTCGGTTGAACCTTTCAGGCGACCTTGTAGGCCACCAGTATGGATCACTAAAACACGTTGATGGTTTGTAATTTGACCCCGCTCAATCATGCTGAAAATACCTCGCAGCATTTTAGCCGTATAAACTTGTTCTAATGGGATCGCATAGCGTTGTTCAAAGTCATGCATAAACTGTAATAGTTCCGGCGTTATTTTGGCATAGCCGCCACAGCAAAATTCATCACTGATGTTCCAATTGGTTTTCTGCGTCAACTGAGCAACATCGTCGCAAAGAAAATTGCCTTTGAGCGCTGAAAAACCAAGTACATGTTGATGTTCCGCACTGGCTTCGATCAAGCCCGTTATGGTTCCACCTGTACCGACGGCACAGCAGATGAGATCAAAATTTTGTTGATTTTCATGGCTTAAGATTTCCGTACAGCCACGGATAGCCAAGGCATTGGTTCCACCTTCAGGAATGACATAATGTTCGGGATATTGCTGTTGTAATTGCGCTAAAGCGTCAACTTGTTTCATTTCCCGATACTGTTGGCGTGTGACAAAACTGAGCTGCATACCAAACTGTTGGGCGGTGGCTAAAGTAGGATTTCGGGCTTGATGTTGTAATTCCTCCCCACGGATGATGCCTAAACTGCCGAATCCGAATAAATGTGCAGCATATGCAGTGGCTGCAATGTGATTTGAATAAGCACCGCCAAAGCTAAGCACCTGTTTAAACCCTAATTTCTGCGCCTCAATAAAATTATATTTGAGTTTATAAAATTTATTGCCTGATATTTGTGGGTGTACCAAGTCCAAACGCTTAATACATAAATCAACCCCTTGATATTGAATAGTCTGCTGAGGAATGGCGTGGGCGATAGATTCAAACATGTTGGTAATCGTTATCTTGGTCGTTAGAGTTCAAATAGGTAGGCATTGTAAAACGGGAGGTGCAGAAGATAAAATCCTTTGCATCTTGGTCAGTTCAACTCTGCTTATAGCACTTCACTGCTGATATCTGCTAACTAGCAACATCAACGGAGGTGACGACAGACATACCGGGTCTTAAGTTTTCCAAACCTTGTTGATTGGGATCAATTGCAATTTTCACGGCAATGCGTTGCACGACTTTAGTGAAATTTCCTGTGGCATTGTCAGGTTTCAATACACTAAATTCAGAACCAGCCGCAGGGGAGATTTGCTCAACTTTGCCGTAAAATTTTTGATGTTTCATGCCATCGACGCTGAACCAAGCTTTTTGACCAATATGCATATCTGCAATTTGCGTTTCTTTAAAGTTAGCAGTCACCCAGCGCTGCTGTGGAATTAAATACATCAGTTGAGAGCCTGCCGCAACATATTGACCAATACGCGGGCTGACTTCGCCAAGCTGACCATCCATAGGTGCCACAATCGTGCTGTAGTCTTTAGTGGTCACTGCCTGATCAAATTGTGCTTTGGCACTATTCACTTGCGCTTTAAGCCCTGTCGCTGCAACTTGTGCAGTTTTGAATGATTCTTTGGCAACCAGCAAATTGGCTTCTGCTTGATGAAGTTGGGCCAAACTATTTTTAGCGTCTGCAATCGCTTTATTTTGTTCTGATTTCGATGCAGCGCCAGTATTGCCGAGTTGTTGGTAGCGCGTCATTTGTGCAAGAGCTAATTCATAGGCCGCACGTGATTGGTCCACTTTCGCTTCGGCTGCCGTAATATCTGCTCTGCGTTGTTCAATGGCCTGGCTTTGATTGGCAAGCGAGTTCTGTGCTTGTTCCACCCCAGATTCAGCCTGTGTGACTTTTTGATCATAGGTCGTTGCATCGATATGCATAAGCACTTGACCTTTTTTCACATGATCAAAATCCGTCACCAAAACATCTTTCACATAACCATTAATTTGTGATGAAAGCACCGTGGTTTTGCCTTTGACATAGCTATTTTCAGTCGACTCGATACTGTTATGAAATGGACCAATCCGCCACGCCCATAAGATCAGCGCAATTCCCAACAAGAGGATGATCAACATAAAAATCAAGGTACGCTGCGGCGTAGAAATAAGCTTGCTCGATGGCGCAGGCATAGCGGTTGCTGTTTGTGGTTGCTGCGGTGCTGCTTGCTCAGTGGGTTTATGGTCTTCGGTCATGTTGTTCTCAATATCAATTAGGTCATTTGGCGGTTGCTTATGTTGTTTAAGTCGGGAAAATTTTAACTACTATCCGTGCGTTGCTGTTGGCGTAATTGATATTTATTTTTGCCCATCAGCAATAAACCCCAAAGCAACAATAAAACGGCGAATATGCCATTTAAAAAAATCACATCGTTATAGGCTCGAACTTGGGCTTCTCGAGTGATGGTTTGATTAAGGCTACGTATGGCTTGTTGTTGGTCTAAATTGGGGTCTAAAGAATATTGATGCGCAATTTGAGCCAATAGTTGTAGGCGCTGTTCCACTATAGGTGAGGTTTGCGATAAATCATTATAAATCTGTGCCTGATAGGTTTGGGTACGCATTTGCTGGTAGGTCGAAAAGAACGAGGATCCGACCAATCCCCCAAAGGTTTGCGTTGCAGAAAACAGCACGATAAACGTCACCATGTGAGATGGGCCTTTTTGCAAAGCACTGATAATGCCTGTAAGCAAAAGTGGGCCAATAAACATGCCACTGGCAAAGCCCACCAAAAACTGACTCCAATAAAAATCATGCGGTCGAACATCACTGGTCAGGTGGTAGTCCAGCGCACAGGCAAAGAGCACGAGACCTGCTGCACCAAGCAGATGAAGCACGATTTTTTCTTTGGAAAAGGTCAGGGCACTAAACACTGTACCTAAGACAATCCCGATCAGCACGACGGTATAAAAGGAAACAAATTGGTCGGGTCCCATGCCCATGGTTTTCAAAAAATTCACGGCCGCATAGCTTTGTTCTGACATGAGGAAGCGAATGGCAAAGGCACCGATAATAAAACTTACGGTAGACGATGTTCCGAGCCAGCGTGTGACAATCAGGGGGTTGACCCGAAAATGTTCATAGGTCAGACCGACAACTAAAAGAATCAAAGCCGCGATGAGTAAATAGGCCAACCATTCAGCCTCAAACCACCAAAGAATCGGGCCTTGAGTTAGCACGATACATAGCAAAGCAAAGCCGGGTGCCAATAATGCAAAGGTGAATAAATCCTGCTTTTCAAACACTTCGATTCTTAGACTTCGTGGCAGTTTGAGCGAGACCACCATCGCCAAACAACATAAGGCTAAACCTAATTCAAAGGTATAGAAAATAGACCAATCGTTGACATCGACCAAATAGGGAGACATGATCCATGCCAGCGGAATCCCCAACTGCTGAAAGCCCAAGGCTAGATAAAGCCCACGACCAAAATGGGCGCGTTTAAACGCTTGCATGATGTAATACATCCCAAGCGAACTGAGTGGAGCTGCAAGTAAGCCGCTAATCACCCGTGCAAAAATTGCCATTTCATAGGTATGGACGAATAAATGCAGCACCATCACCGCGATAAATAAAACCAAACCAATTTCTGAAAATAGCCTAAGTCCATATTGTTGACGGGCTTTAAATAAGATTAGGTTGGAGCTGACATTGGCCATAACAAATGCCGCAGGAATCCATGCCGCTTCTGAAGGCGTTAAGCCATATTCACCTTGTAGAAGGGGTAAATTTGCCGTGATAAATCCATTACTTAAACTCCCCGAGATCGCAACAAATAAACCGATAAAGAAGTATAAAAAACGCTTATAGGTGGGATGTGCAATCGCAGCCGGAGAGCCGGGCAGGGTCGGTTTTTCTTCAGGTGTCCAATCCGGAGCAGGTTCCAATAAACGCGGTGATTTGGACATGATGTGTTACCCGCAAATACCATGTAGTAAAAACTCCACGGCACGTTTGGCGAGTTTTTCCTGATCTGCTTCGGTATGGCCTTGCAATGCTGCACGTAAAATGGAGGTGACCATGGCATAGTCCGCCGGTTTAAAGTCTGCTCGACAGCGACCATTTTGAATGGCCTGATCAATCATCGGTTGTAATATGGCATCACGTCGTTGGTATATTTCAACCATGGCAGGATCATCCCGATCGATCACACGCCAATATTCCATTAAAGCCGTGAGATAGGGAATATTATAAATATGGTCTTGAATGAGGCGAATAAATCCATCATCGAACTGTGCATAATTAAGCGCACGTTGTTCAAGTCGGTTTAAGGCAGCTTGCATTAAGGCGAGTACTAACTCACGACGGTCATTAAAATTACGATAAAACGTCGCACGTCCAACTTGAGCTTGATCCATGATGAGTTGTAAAGGCGCATTGATCCCGTGAATACGGAATACCTCAATCGCAGCTTCTAAAAGCACTTCTCGGTTTTGCGCAGCGAGTTGTTGACGTGTGGACATTATTCTTTGACATCATCATTCTAAATTTATCTAGCCATTAAACGGACAAAAGTGTCCGAAGTAAAATCGTATTCGATAGCAGTTTTGTAACTTGTCTTTTATGTAGTTCAAATAAAATGAATAAATTATTTATTTTTAAAGAAAAAAAATCATATCTGCATGAATCTTAATCCGCATTGGTAAGACAGTCGAGACATAATTCCTGACAATTGACCCTAAATCGGCAGATAAATAAGGTGAATATCTGCACAAAAATGCTATGCTGATTTTATAATCAAGATAATTATAAAAATGGAGGGCATCCAATGAGCAAATTAAGACGGGCTGTGCTGCCTATGCTGTGCCTGTGCAGTTTTTGGATGGTTGGCTGTGATACGACTGACGAATTGCATCGTCCTCAAAATGAACATCGCACCATGATCATTGGCGGTGTCCCTGTGAATGACCATGACTATAAATTGCCCCGTGAAGATGTTGCACTCAATGAAGCCGCTGCAGATGACGATTAGCACATAGGTGCATAAAAGGTGCATAAAAAATAGGGTGGACATACTGTCAGTACACGGTAGTGAGACGTGACATGTAAAGAGTCACAGATGCAGTGTGCTACGTCAGATGTGTGAACATTTTGAAGTAGACGTCTTACTTCTGCAGTTTAGTTTGTTGGATTAAAGCCTTACAAACATTTAAAAAGGCTCTGTACTCGCCCAGTATGCCCGAACTGGAATGAACCGTGGTTCAAATGACTAAATCAGGTCAATCTATCAGGTCTATTTGCCAATTAGATGCCTGAATTTCTAAGTTATTTTGTCTAAGTTGCTGACTAATGCTATCGGCCTGTTTCTGTAAATCTGCCACTGCAATGGTTTTAATCCAACGGATTTCACTCGAGCTATAACGACCATTTTCACGGCGTGAGCTGTCAATCGCTTGTTGCAAGATACGATGCTGTTGGGTCAACAAATCACGTTCATTGAGGACTGAAAGCATGGAGCGTCCAGAACTGGTTTTAGCTTGTGCATTGGTGGCGTGAATCTTTTCAATTAAGCCATAAAGTTCTTTATTTACGGCAAATGCTTCTTGAATTAAAGCATTTGGTTCTTCGCTGGGTGCATCACCTTCTTGAATGAGCACGTTGTTATTGATTCGTTGTTGCAGCGAGGCCAATTTAGTTTGTAAGTCACTGCGTAAAAGTAGGGCTTCGGCTAATTTCATTGTCTTGATATTAATTTGTACTTTTAGCGATCATGCGATGGATTAATGCGGTATTCAAGTTATTTATAGTGAAAAATTTGGTCAATTAAAATAAACACTGCAAATTATAGGGAGAAATTCAGAGATTCTATCTGTAAAATTGCCACGAATTTAAGTGAAAACGGTGTGACAGTGGAATCATTTTGGATATTAGGCTCGATTGCGGCAGCACTATTACTTGGTGCAATGAGCCCGGGGCCAACGTCAATTTATGTGGCGAAAAATTCCATTGCGATTTCACGTAAACACGGTTTATTTACCGCTCTTGGTACAGGTTTGGGCGCTGCAATATTTGGCCTATTAGCGGTATTAGGTTTGCAGGCATTTTTATTGGCTGTACCTTCTGCATATTTGGCCTTGAAAATTTGTGGTGGTTTATACCTGCTTTGGATGGCATTTAAAATTATAAAACATGCCAAAGAACCCATCGAAGCAGGCAATTCGAGCATTTCGCAAATGTCACTCCGTCGTGCATTTACCACTGGTTTAATTACTCAGTTGTCGAATCCGAAAATTGCAATTGTGTTAGCCAGTATTTTTACGGCACTTTTACCGAAAGAGATTCCGACTTATTTCTACTTTGTATTGCCTATTTTGTGTTTCTTTATCGATGCAGGCTGGTGCTCATTGGTCGCTGTGGCTTTGTCAGCAGAAAAACCCCGCAAAGTGTATTTGAAGTTTAAAGCGGGTTTTGATCGGGCAGCTGGGGCAGTGATGACAGTGCTTGGGTTAAAGCTGATTTTTGGAATGAAGTGATTGAACGAAGCAAAAAAGCCTCTTTGATAGAGGCTTTTTTATTGGGTTTATTTTTAAATTTACCATGAAATTCTCTCTCCTTTTAGGAGCTGAGAAGCACTTGCTTTGCAAGGGGGGATGGGTTTTAGTAAATTTGATCAAAATCTTTCTTGTGAACCGTAATTTCTATTGAATTCTCTCGATCAGATGGTTGTTTTTGGCGTAAATCTTCAACAATGGCGAATACAGTCGAAAAAATAGCAGATCTCGTAAATTGAAGTAAATTCTGAAGACTACTTTCAAACTCACTTATTTTTACATAAGTATGTGTCGTATCACTAGATAACTCAAATGAGTTTGGAACTAAAAATAAAATATGATGTTCTAGAGAATTTCTCCAAATTTTATAAAATCCAAATTGTCCATTTTTTTCATTCAGATCGTATATAAGACTATTAATTGCAATCAAAGCAAAATTTTCTTTTTCTTCAAGTTCTAATTTGTTTGTATGCCAAAAATTATTAAAAGCCGTATTTTTATTAATTGTTAACCCAAAATATTGGCAAAGGAAAATTGCTAATTTATCTAGAATAGAAAAACATAATCTAAAACAAGTTCTAAGTTTCTCCGATCTTATATTTATGATTTCATGTTCATCTAATTCTGAATAACAGCTTTCAAAATCAAGCTTGGAACTCTCGGTGAATTTAGATTCATAGTAGAGAACTCTAACCAATGAAAATTCAGCTTTAATTCGGTTTAAGTATTGTTCGTATTTGAGAATCTTTTGAGAAGAAATAACTCCTTCAAGTAATGTCAAACTATCTCGCTCATTGGCTATACATGAACAATACATGCCGTGAATATTCAAAGTTAAATTTTCTTTGATACACCATTGTCGGAATTCAGACATTGAGGAAATTTCTTTAGATGTCTCTAATTCGTCAATATCTAAATTTTTGGAACTTAATTGTTTGGTTAAATAATCTATCTTGTGATTGTAATAGGGTATCCAAGCTTTAGGGATTAACGGAGATTCGCTAGCAAATCTATATCCTTTTAATATTTCAATAATCATTTTTTCAGTGCGATGATCTAATAATTGATCGAATTGCTCTAAACATGATGTTCGATTTAGCCATGCTTGAGGGTAGGGAGTATTTTTTTGAATTACGGAATTATAGAGTTGTAAGGCTTCCGAAAAACGAAATTGTTGTTTTAGAGTATTTGCAAGATTAATTATATTTTGCTGATATAAATCGTAGTCATTTTCTTTTTTAATTAATTTATATGCTTTCCAATATAGGTTTTTTACATCATTGTATAAATCTATATTATTAAAAGTTACTTTTTCTTCGGAATAGCCACAGTCATTTGCTAAGGATAATTTTCCATTTGCTAAATTATAATAATAGTTCATATTAGATTGAATTTCATAATACTCTGAGTTTTTTTCTAAAATTTGGATTCCTTTAGAAACGGCATTTTTATTTCTTAAAGATGTACCTACATCTATAAATTGCCCTGCTAAATTAAATAATAAATGTAATACTGTTTCGGTAGTTTCATACTTTCCAAGTTCAATTAACATCATCTCCGAACCTAACAATGCTTCATCATATTGTTCAATATCAATTGAATAAGAAATAGCATTTATTGCTTCATTGATTTTTTTTAATTCTAATTTCATTTGATTTACTTAAATAAAAAGCCCTACTAAGAATATAGCAGGGCTTCTCGTAAGTGTCTAAAAATTAAGAAACTTTATCGCCAGCTTTAGCACCTGTTTCAGGTGAAATCACCCAAACACCTTCGCCATTACCCGCAGCTAAAACCATACCGTTTGAAATACCAAAACGCATCTTACGTGGAGCAAGGTTTGCCACCATTACCACCAATTTGCCTTTAAGGTCTTCAGGTTGGTAGAACTCACGAATACCGCTAAACACGTTACGTGGTTCAGCTTCACCGACATTTAAAGTCAATTGAAGCAGTTTGTCAGAACCTTCAACGTGAGCAGCTTCTAAAACTTCCGCCACACGCAAGTCAACTTTCATAAAGTCTTCGATACCGATAATTTCAGCTTCGCCAACTTTAAGCTCAGGTTTCTTTTCAGCTTTCTTCTCTTTTTTCTTCTCAGCTTTTGGTGCTTCCGCAGGTGCAGCTAAAGAGTCTTTAGACGCATCAACCATAGCAGCAACAGCTTTTGGATCTACACGCTGCATTAATGGTTGGAATTGAGCAATTTCATGATCCACCAAAATCGTTTTACCAGACGCAAAGTCGAAAGATTCTAATTTTAAGAAGCTTTGAACTTCTGCTGCCAATGTAGGAAGTACTGGTGCAAGATACACAGCCAATTGACGGAACAAGTTAATACCGACAGAACATACGTCATGAACTTGTTGTTCTTCACCTTCAATTTTCGCAAGTGCCCAAGGCTTTTTCTCGTCGATATATTGGTTGGCTTTGTCAGCAAGCGCCATGATTTCACGGATTGCAGCAGAGAATTCACGTGCTTCATATTGAGCAGCGATTGATGCACCTGCATCAATAAAGCTTTGTACCAATTCAGGCTCTGCACACGTTGCAGAAAGTTTGTTATCAAACTTGGTGTTGATGAACTTGGCACAACGACTTGCGATGTTCACGACTTTACCAACCAAGTCAGAGTTTACTTTCTGAACGAAATCATCAAGATTTAAGTCAGAATCTTCAACTTTGTCAGAAAGCTTCGACGCGAAGTAGTAACGTAAGTATTCAGGGTTTAAATGCTCAAGATACGTTTCCGCTTTAATAAACGTACCACGAGATTTAGACATCTTCTGACCATTTACAGTCAAGAAACCGTTGACGAACAGGCTTGTCGGTGTGCGATAGTTTGCACCTTCAAGCATTGCAGGCCAGAATAATGCGTGGAAATAAACAATGTCTTTGCCAATGAAGTGATACACCTCATTTTTAGAATCTTTTTTCCAGTAGTCGTCAAAGCTTAGGTCAGGACGTTTAGTCTTGATGTAGTTTTCAAAGCTCGACATATAGCCGATTGGGGCATCTACCCAAACGTAGAAATATTTGTTTGGCGCATCTGGAATTTCAAAACCAAAGTAAGGTGCATCACGAGAAATATCCCAATCCGATAAACCTGCTTCAAACCATTCATCAAGTTTGTTGGCAATTGACACAGGCAGACGACCTTCGTCACGTGTCCATTTTTGCAGGTATTCACCAAAGTTCGGCAGTTTAAAGAAGTAGTGATCTGAAGATTTTTCTACAGGTGTCGCACCGCTCAAAGTCGATTTTGGATTGAGTAATTCAGTTGCGTTGTATGTTGTACCACACACTTCACATGAGTCGCCGTATTGGTCTTCCGCTTTACATTTCGGGCATGTACCTTTAATGAAACGATCCGACAAGAACATTGCTTTTTCAGGGTCAAACAATTGCGTCACAGGGCGTACAGCAATGTTGTCCGCTTCACGGTTCTTAATATAAATCTCAGAAGCACGCGCTTGGTTTTCAGGGCTGTTGGTTGAGTCGTAATGATCGAAGTCAACTTTAAAGCCAGCAAAGTCACGTTCATGTTCTTTTTGCACATTGGCAATTTGCTGTTCAGGCGAAATACCATTGGCTTCCGCACGTAGCATAATCGCTGTGCCGTGAGCATCATCTGCACATACATAAGTCACGTTATGACCCATTGCACGCATGGCACGAACCCAAATATCAGCTTGGATATAACCGAGTAAATGACCCATATGAATTGGGCCATTCGCGTATGGAAGGGCGTTAGTAACTAAAATATTACGCACGGATATGACTCTCTCATTCGTATTTATGCAATGGGCTGTAATTTTACATGAGATAGCCAGTACTTGCACAAGGGAATAGGTGAAATCTTTGCAAAAGTAAAAAAATCTATATTGCTGACACAATTACAGTGATAATAGGGCATAACTGTGATGCCTAAGAGTAACAAGCCCATGTATGAAGATGACTATGATGACGATCAGCCAATCACTCGTATTCCTCAAAATGAACAGCGTCATAAATTGGGGCATCACATTATTAAAGATGCACAGCAATATTTAGAACAGATTTCTGCAGATGAGCATGCCTTACTGATTCAAACCCTGCGTCATTTGGCACAAGATGAGCCTTATTTCGATATTTTGGCCGATGAATTAGATCAGCCTGTAGAAATGAAAGTAGCGAATGATGCTTTAAATTTATTGTATTTTTGGCAACTGCTTCATCAACATGAAAATGATGCAGACTTTGATTTTCTGAATGTCATCAATAGCGAGTTTTTCCAAACTGAATTGTTGAAAGCCTTTGATGCTTTGAATATTGGTGAACATAAAGCACAGCGCCGTCAGGTACTTCTAGATGCGTTTAAACTGTATAAATTAGACATCCATGCCGGTTGTATCCCTGTCTTGTATGCACAGTTAGAAGGCATTTTAACGGATGTACTGATTCAAACGGGCTTTTTAAAGCAGAGCGGTACCAAGTTTGTCGATGTCTACAAAATTGTTCCCGGTCTAAAAGGCAGTGAAATTAAAAGCCTGTGGCACAAATCTAAAATTGCTAATGAGTTGAATCCATATTTTGCCGAATTGGCAGCCTATCAAATGGATAGCAGCTCTACCGTAGCCATGACCCGTCATAATATTTTGCATGGTACAGATGTCGCGCATTTTAATCAGGGACGGAGTTTCATCCTATTTATTTGGCTGTTTTCCGCAGTAAGCTTTATGAGCACGGTCAGCAAATAATCTTTTTATGTAGCGGTAAAGTGCGTCATTAGGGGCTTTACCGTTATTCCTTTTGCTTAATTTAGATTGATGAATATCAATACAATAAAAATAGCCTTTATATTTTTCAATGATTTAATACATTTAAACTCGGATCAATTTTAACTCCTAACCTTATGCCAAAAAGCATAAATGCAACGTCATGTAGCTCAATTGTTTCTAAATGCATATTTTTAAGGTCATCCCGTCAAAGCACGTTATAACTATTGTTAGACAATAACAGAGAAGAGGCGAGAACGATGACAACTGAAAATAAAATTGATCAATTGAAAGATAAAGCGTCAGAATTGGGTGATGATCTAAAGCTCAAAGCCAAAGAAGCTCAGCTTGAAGGTGAAAAAGCCCTCGATGGTGCAAAGCATAAAGCTGAAGAGTTAAAACTCGAAGGCGAAAAAGCCTTAAATGATGCGAAACATGAACATGCAGAACAGCATGCAGAAACCAAAGATCGTCTAGATCAGTTAAAAGCAGAAGCCAGTCACAAATTAGATGAAGCCAAAGTCAAAGCCTCCGAACTTAAACATGAGGCTGTCGAAAAATTTGATGAACTCAAAGTGCAGGCGACAGAGAAATTTGACGAGTTAAAAAAGAAAGCCACTGACACACTGAATAAGTTTAAAAAAGATGATCAAGCTTAATTGGGGCTGATCAAAAAAGCCGTTCTATCAAGAGCGGCTTTTTTAGGATTCATTGTTTTAATCTATCTAAATTTTCAGTCTTAATATTTTTGACTTGATCATCTACTACGGTAATCACGTAGCGCATATTAGCAATTTCATAGGTGTAATCTACCGCTAGTTTCGCAGGCAGATTTTTTTCTTGCAGCGGATAGGACAGCATTTTCATCGGAGAAGCTTGCATACGCGAGCGCATGAGATCGAGGCTATCACCAATCGCCACAGTTTGTCGGTCAGGTGTTTGAATGGCTTCAGTCATAACTTCTGCATAGGCTGCTGAAGTCAGGAGCATCAAGGCACATAAACTCGTTTTATACACAGACTTCTTATAGATAGTCTTCTGATACATCGTCATCCCCATTTTAAAAACTAAAAAGCACAAAA
Organism: Acinetobacter sp. YH12145; assembly: GCF_013418335.1. Taxonomy (NCBI): domain Bacteria; kingdom Pseudomonadati; phylum Pseudomonadota; class Gammaproteobacteria; order Moraxellales; family Moraxellaceae; genus Acinetobacter; species Acinetobacter sp. YH12145. The sequence continues at coordinate 77,460 of NZ_VPCE01000001.1, forward strand.
TGTGCCTTTAGATTGCACATCCATCGCAATGATTATTCTGTTGAAACGATTGAAATATAAACTGAAATTACGCTGTAAAAGTATGGTTGATATGTAATCAATTTAAAATTTAATGGCTTTAGTTTAGCCGCATAGATCAACTATAAGGGCATTTTAAGTGGCACACGCTTGAAAACTTGCTTGAAAGCTGACTAAATTAATCAACTTTATAAGTTTATAGGGATAAGTCATTCATCTCCCTCTTACTCTGGGGCAGATGAACAGGTAAACTATCGCTATTATCTTTTGATTTTCCTGTTTGGAGACAACATAATGTCGTGGCTTTCTTCTCTAAAATCTGTGTTTTCACCCTCCCAAGAGGTGAAAGAAGAGGAAATCCAACAGGTTTTACAAAACTATGTACTTCCCAATTCAAATAATGCTTTAAAAGACCGTATTACACAGGTAAATGTGCAAGGTCAGATCTTGCAGATCACGATTAATACCTTTCCTTCAGAAGCCGATGACTTACAAAAAATCCATGATGATTTGGCCGATGCATTGGAAAAATGTGGCATCACAGAATTAAATATGCACGTGATTCAGCAAAAGACTGGACATACATCGGGTGGTTGCGGTCATCACCATGCAGAAGGCGAAAGCTGTTCTAGCCAAGAAAAAGCTGAAAGTTCAGCAGCAAAAAGCCAGTTACCTCCAGTTGTGGATGCGTCTGCGAAAACACCCGAAGCACCTGCCGAAGTTGATCCGAATAACCCACCGATTCAAAAAGCCGCTCCACAACAGCGTGATGTACCGAAACATCCACGCATTCAAAATGTAATTTTAGTGTCTTCAGGCAAAGGTGGTGTGGGTAAGTCAACCACGACAGTTAACTTAGCTTTGGCATTACAGCAATTGGGGCTAAAAGTTGGCGTTTTAGATGCGGATATCTATGGTCCAAGTATTCCAACTATGCTCGGTAACGCTGGCCGTACGCCTATGATTGAAGCTGAACAATTTGTACCAATTGAAGCTTATGGTTTGGCAGTCTTATCGATTGGCCATTTAACAGGTGATAACAATACCCCTGTGGCTTGGCGCGGACCAAAGGCGACTGGCGCATTAATGCAGTTGTTTAATCAAACCTTATGGCCAGACCTTGATGTCTTGGTCATTGATATGCCACCAGGTACAGGTGATATTCAGTTGACGCTTGCACAGCGTATACCGGTGACAGGTGCTGTGATTGTGACGACACCACAGAACGTTGCATTAATGGATGCGACCAAAGGCATTGAGTTGTTTAATCGTGTACACATTCCCGTGATGGGCGTGGTTGAAAATATGTCGACCCACATCTGTTCGAGCTGTGGACATGAAGAGCAAATCTTTGGCACAGGTGGTGGCGACCAACTTTCAGCCCAATACGACATTCCACTCTTAGGCCGTTTACCGCTGAACGTACAAATTCGTGAAAATGCCGATGCAGGGAAACCATCTGTGATAGCAGGTGATGATGCTGCTGAAAGCTATATGGCGATTGCGCAAAAAATTGCAGATGCATTGCCTCAGGCTGAAAAAGATAAAAACCGTATTTTCTAAGGGTGAACTGAAATTTAAGTTGATCGTATTAAAATCTGGCCTCGTGCCAGATTTTTTATAACGTGGTATTGGGAGTGTTTGAAAATTATGAGTACTGAACTTTAGACATTCAACGATGTCTATGAATTACACATCTAAAAAACGATTTGCACAATTTCTTATTTTTCCTGCGATTATAAGCCGTCTGCCAAGGATAAAATTCTTGAGGCATATCAAAGGATGTCGCGTTTGTACTTAGTTTTTACAAAATAGCTTTCACGATATTTCTATTATTTTGGCTAGGATCAATTCTTTGAACGGCAGTAACTGTACAAACGCATTGTGTCTTAGATTTTTTGCCAAATGTCCTCTGTTACAAGGGGCTTAGCATTGAAAAAATATAGAGGAACAAATAATTTTAAATATTATTTGAAGTCATTAAAACCCACCCATCAAATGAGGGTACGCCTTAGTCTAAGAAATTAAAAAGCCCGGTAATTACCGGGCTTTTTAATTGGTTTTTTAGGAGGAAAGAGACGGGTTTGCTTTACGTTTAGCAGTGATAATATTCACCGTAATTGCGATGATGACCATGATAATGCCTACAATATCTGTAATGGTTTCTGGAATAATCATACACAGCGCACCCACACCTAAAAAAATACGCCAGAACCAGTTGAGATAAGTCTTGAAATAACCTTCAACTGCGGAGCCTAAAGCGAGAATTCCTATCACTGAAGTGACAGTAATACTCACTATAGTTGTCCATGCAGGAAAGGCAAATTCTCGAGCATTGACTGCAACATTGGTGGTATCAATCATCAGCATGGCAGGGTTATAAACGAATAAAAATGGAACAATAAAACCAGCAAGAGATAGTTTTAAGGCCTGAAACCCAGTGCGCATTGGATCACCGCCTGCAATTCCTGCGCCCGCAAAGGCGGCAAGGGCAACTGGTGGGGTGATGTTTGCAAATAAACCAAAATAGAACACAAACATATGCGCGACTAATACAGGGATATCAAAGTTTGCGAGTGCTGGTGCTGCCATGGTGGCAGTAATGATATAGGCCGGAATAGATGGAAGCCCCATGCCTAAAATCATCGATGCAATCATGGTTAAAAATAAAGTGAGAAAGAGACTACCTGCACCTAAACTCATAATTGAAGAAGTCATTACTGAACCAAAACTTGTCAGACTTACTACGCCGATAATAATACCAACGACAGCACAAGCAGCCATCACAGATAATGATTGTTTGGCTCCATCAACGAGCGCATCTAAAATATCTTTTACACCCATTCGTGTTGATTTTCTTAAAGCTGCTACAAAGATGGTCAGGACGATGGTGTAGACAGCAGCATAGCTCACAGGAATATTCTGAAATAAGAAAAAGACCAGTGCCAAAATTGGAATAAGTAAATGTCCACGCTCTTTTAGAACTTCTTTTACTTTAGGTAAATCAGCTTTAGGTACGCCTTTCAGATCATCTTTACCCGCACGGAAATGAACTTGAGCCATGACGCCAAGGTAATACAATAAGGCAGGTAATAATGCGGCTAGTGCAATCGTGCCATAACTCACGCCAGTTGTTTCGGCCATAATGAAGGCACTCGCACCCATGACTGGCGGCAAAATTTGTCCACCGACGGATGCACTGGCTTCAACGGCACCAGCAAAATTCTTGTGATAACCAATTTTTTTCATCAATGGAATGGTAAATGAGCCTGTGCCAACAACATTGGCAACAGCAGTTCCATTAATACTGCCCATAAATCCACTTGAAATTACAGCAACTTTGGCAGGACCACCTTGTTTATGACCCGCCAATGCCATGGCAAGATCATTGAACAATTTCCCCATACCTGATTTTGCAAGAAAAGCACCAAAAAGGATAAATAAGAAAATAAAAGTGACGGATGCACCAATTGCCGAAGAATATAAGCCTTCGGTTTTTAAATACATATGTCCGAAAATGTCGCTGATGGTATAAGGGCGAGTAATTAATCGATCTGGCAACCAATCAAAGTGACTGATAAATGTATAGGTCAGGAAAATTAAACTTAAAATGGGCAGCATCCACCCCATGACCCGGCGAGTTGCTTCTATGACTAATACCACACTCATAATTGCAAACGCGATATCTAAGGTATTTGGAATACCACCTCGAGTGGTCATAATAGATTGATATTCTTTCCATAAATATAAAAAACTGAAGATGGAAAGCAAAGCCAAGAACCAATCGAGAAGTGAAATATGCTGCCGGGAGCTTGCTTGACGAGCTGGATAGAGTAAGAAAATGAGTGCTAGGCCAATAGCGACATGGGCTGCACGCTGTATTAACTCAGGTAAAGGATTAAACGTAATAAATAAATGAAATAATGAATAAAAGATCGCTACAAATGCAACAAAGTAGGTAACAGATTTGCTCATATTGATTCGAGTAACAGATTCCCGATCAAATTTTTCTAATATGGCTTGTTGTTGTTTCTCATCGAGTTGTTCTAATACAACTTTATCTTCTTTGGAATTCATAGGCATTCTCCAATCCACCAAGACTTCCATTTGGGTTGATATTGAACCGAGATGTTGACCAAACTATAGTCTGGGTAACTTTGAAAAATAGACCAAATTTTTTGGTCAGCGAGGATCGTGCCTTGCATATTTCTAGAAATCACCCAGTTGATTTCATCTATATTTTGATTGACCCGCATTCTAATCACACCATTTTTTTGAAACTCAATGGGATAATTTGAGGGTGTACCTGCACCAAATGAAATCAAATCGGTGTGGCGCAGTAAAAACTTATTCTTTTGACGCTGATATTGTTCAGACCAAGCCGTCTTTTCTACTGAATGCTTCCACTGTAAATCAAATTGATCAGTTGAAATTTTGCATATATCAGTTTCAACTCTAACCTGCGTATACAGTGTTGGATAGCTAGCATAGATTAAGAAGAACAATATAAAAAATGCAGTATAAACTGCATTTTTTTGAAGCTTATTATTTTTTAGCCACTTCATCATAGTAGCGTTTCGCGCCTGGATGTAGAGGCGCTACAAGGCCTTGTTGAGCACCTTCAAGCGTGATTTCTGTTGCTGCTTGGTGTGAAGTTGCCAATTGAGGCAAACTGTCAAAGAAAGTTTTTGTTAGTTTGTAGACATCATCATCCGATATATCTGTGCGAACAACTAATGCATTTTTAATTGCGGCAGTTTGAATGTCCGCAGTATTGCCATATGTGCCTTTTGGAATAATCATCGGTAAGAAATAACTTTGATCTTTAGCTATTTCTTTGACTTTATCTGCATTGATTGAAACTAACTGTAGATCAAAGCTTTGTTGAAGTTCCATGAGTGATGAATTTGGAATGCCACTAGTCAGGAATGCTGCATCAAGCTTGCCACCTTTTAAAGCATCAGCGGCTTCAGCATAGCCTAAATAATCAACTTTAATATCTTTATAGGTGATTCCAAAACCATTCAACAGTGTACGTGCATTTACTTCTACACCTGAATTTTGTGCACCTACAGCGATACGTTTACCTTTCAAATCTTCGATATTTTTGATCCCTGATTTTTTAGAGGTTACGATTTGTACGTAGTTGGGATAAAGCGCTGCGACTTGGCTGACATTCTCAACTTTACCATTTGCGAAACTTCCTGTTCCGTTCAGTGCTTCTGTTAAGCTGTCACTCATAACAAATGCCATTTCAACTTTATTCTGTTTGAGAAGGTTTAAGTTTTCGACTGATGCACCTGTAGTCTGAGTCTTAGAATTTACACCAAAAGTTTTGTTATAAATTTCTGCAAGACTCGTCCCAATCACATTGTAAGGTCCTGATGCTCCGCCAGTTGCAATGGTTACGAACTTAGTTTGAAGTTGGTTAGATGTAGCTGTTTCTGTGCTTTTTCCTTCCGTGGTATTTTTTGAAGTAGATTGATCATTTGAGCAAGCAGTAATACATGCCAAAGTGACCGAGAGTAACGTGAGTTTTGTCCATTGGTTCATAGAAACGTCCTTTTACACATAAATTTTGAATATTGATTTGATGAATTTTAGTTTTAATTTCCACTACTCAATTGAACATAACTTAATCAATTATTTTTGAAAAGTATTTTTTTTGATTTTTAGTTTCCAATAAATAATGGCTATGCGTAAGAATGGCATGGGGCGGTATTGTTTATTTTAATAATATTTTGTTACGTGTAAAAACTGTAGGGTATACATGGAATCATGTGAAATTTCTATTAATAAATATAAGTTCAAGATATTTCTTTGAATTGTAAGGTGCTCTGAATGACTGTTCAGCTAAGGTTTTGTTTTTCTATTTAAGTTACTGAATTTATAATTAAATAAGGAGTTTTTTATAAGCGTTTCTATTTTTTATTTTGCTAATACGAAACAACTGAATTAATCTTCGCGGATTAAGTTTGAGGTCAAAGTATGATTTCATGGTTTTTTATTGGTCTAGTTATCAGTATTTTGTTAACGCCAGGACCAACCAATACCTTACTCGCATCTTCGGGTATTCAAGTTGGGCTACGTAAATCATTCCGACTCATTCCAGCGGAAGCCTTTGGTTATCTTATTTCGATTAGCCTATGGGGTTTTCTCATTGGTAAAATTTCCGTACATCTGCCTTTACTACCGACCATTTTAAAACTGTTTAGTGCTGGCTATATTCTATTTTTGGCTATGCGATTATGGCGTACAGCAACTGTTGCTGAAAATTTTAATCAAAAGGGCATTCGTGCACGCGAACTCTTTGTTGCGACTTTATTAAACCCCAAAGCATTATTATTTGCATCTGCGATTTTCCCTGCGTTGGCTTGGCAAAATGCGCAGTATTATGTAGCTCACATGCTGATCTTTCTGTTGTTGATTGTTCCTATTGCATTCTTTTGGACCTTTCTTGGTTCCGTTTTGGCATCGAATAAAATTAGTTGGCTCAATCAAGCCAATCTACAACGAACAGCATCGCTAGTCTTGGTCAGTTTTTCGATTCCACTGAGTTATTCTGCGATTTTAAAACTCTAAATTGATTTGAAAATGACTAAATCCGCTTAGTTCGGCAAAGCTTATTTTCATTAAGTCGGATTTCAGTTAAAGTACCACGCAATAATTGATTTAAGTTTTTGGATAGAGATAAATGGCTATTAAGTCTGATCGTTGGATTCGCGAAATGAGCGAAAAACACGGCATGATTGAACCGTATGCAGAAAACCAAGTCCGTTATGATGAAAATGGCGAAAAGCTTATTTCGTATGGCGTGTCTAGCTATGGTTATGACGTGCGTTGTGCTCGTGAATTTAAAGTCTTTACCAATGTTCATTCAGCAATTGTTGACCCTAAAAACTTTGACGATAAAAGCTTTATTGATATCGAATCAGACGTTTGTATCATTCCGCCGAACTCGTTTGCACTAGCACGGACAGTCGAATATTTCCGTATTCCACGTAATGTGTTAACCGTTTGTTTGGGTAAATCGACCTATGCGCGCTGCGGTATAATTGTCAATGTGACGCCTCTTGAACCAGAGTGGGAAGGTCACGTGACTTTAGAATTTTCGAATACAACCAACTTACCTGCACGTATTTACGCGGGTGAAGGTGTCGCACAAATGTTGTTCTTCGAATCAGACGAAGTGTGTGAAACCTCTTATAAAGACCGTGGCGGTAAATACCAAGGTCAAACTGGTGTGACATTACCGAAAGCTTAATCCTTCGGATTTAGTTAAATAAAGCGGGCGAATTAGCCCGCTTTTTTGTTGGGTCATTCATCGGAAAATAGACCATTCGGTGGGGAAGTTTTTGCAATTGAGTAATTATTCAGCATAATAAAAAGTTAAGTGACTGGTCTATCACAAGTCTGCATTTAAGGAATAAATGGACAATAACATCAAAGCCAGTTCTCAGGAATAAATATAAGAGAGATGCTGAGCATCTGATAAAAGGAAGGTCGAGATGACTCAATTCACCCAGGCTAAGTTATTCCGCCAGAGTTGCTTAGCAGCCGCAGTCAGCATTTTTGCTGCACCATCTGTATATGCGCTTCAAGATTTATCAGATGAAGCACTTTCAGCCACAACTGGTGAAGGTGTTGCACTCACTTTAGAAAATTTCAAAATGGTCTTTCAAGGCCCAAATGACCGTTCTACAGCTTCTAGTTATGCGTCAGGTATGGTTGATCCAGGGAAAAGCGATACAGGTTTTATTCGGATTATTCCTACAGGTGAAAACTATGAACAATTAGGGCAGCGTGCTTACGATAAAATCTACAAAGCAGCTTATGTTGATGCCTATCAGCAAGGCCGAGTTACGGGCTATAACGGTGTTTATGACTCAACTTTTATAAGTTCTAAAAGCACTTATGAGACCAATAATGCTACACGAGTAACCAATGAAACCATCGCAACATATTCAACAGAATATCGTGGCCGATTAGTACAGTCTTATCTTGAATCACCAACGATGAAGGCATATTACGATCAGCGTTATGCAGATTATTATAATGGTTCATCGGCTGGCTTATCTTTTGAAAACGATGGCACAACGAAAGAATCAATTACACCGCTCTTAAAAGAAAAGTCTCAAGCTGCCGCTTTAAAAAATACCTATGAGATGATTGAGTTACTATACGGTAACAATAGTACGGGTAACTTGCCAACCACTTCGACTTTTTATAAAAATTATGTCTCAGGAAAAATAACACGTTCAAATATTATAGATACAACAAAAAATGCTCAGTTGAATGCCAAAGCTGCAGAAACCCTCAATCAGTTGGCAACGGACTATGCCAAGCTTGAAGCTCAAAAGGCAAGCGATGCAGCATTAGCAACTGTGAAAAAAAATGCTGAGATTACAGCCAAACAAATTGCATCTACTGCAACGGTATCGAGTCTCAGATCGAAAGCAGATGTATTTATGTATGGCTTAGCCCTGTCCAACAGTAAAGATAAAAATGGCAAAAGTTCATTAGCAACACGCTATACCGATCAAGGGTTTAATTGGGGGACAGCTGAAAATCCGTGGCTTTTCCATGCGGGAAATCAAGATGTTGAACAATTTGCGAAAGATAATAAGGGGAATGTTGGTTACTTAGCCATTGAGGCACCATTAAAGAAAATTGCAGCAGATGATGCATCTAATAACATCAAACTTGGTTTGTGGATGGACGTATTTTCACGATCTTTGAATTCAAGTAATGTTGTTGATCCTATTACCGGTGCGCCGACTAGTGGCTTAGATAAAGACTATCGTTTACGTACTCAAATTGTTGCGAATGGCCTGAGTTTTAATGGATCACAAGTTCGAATTTTTCAAACCCTAAAATCTACAAATACAAATTACAACCAAACCTTAGGTTTAGCCAGCCTAATTCGTATTAATACCAATGATCGTGCTGAATCACTCAGTATTAATGATGGTGATTTAGATGCTCGTGGTATACGTATTAGTACAGCTGCACGTTCTGAACTGGATGATGGTACTGCAGCGACACCCGCTATGGATCGTTCTGTCGCTCCGATTTTCCATGAAACGGAAGGTCTATATTTATATAGCCCAAACATCAATTTAGTTTTAGGCAATATGTATCAACCCTTTATTGTGGGATCGGAAGGTCGAAATATTATTTTGGAAGTAACACGTATTCCTAACGTGCCTTCTATATACAGTAAAATTTATACTTACTATACAGATATCGCTGGAAATACCACAGGTACATCAGGCTTAACTGCTGCTGACTTTAAAGGTTCAACCTGTAATGTCTATAGTTGTGGCACAGACTTAAAAGCTAATGCTTCAGATACTACAGCACTGTACCAAGGGCGTGATGCAACACATAGTAGTATTGCAATCGGTACAGTAGAACGCTTGCCTGGTAATCTGCTGAATGCAAAAAGTACGGATGCTGCGACAGGTGTAGTGTTTAAAGGTGTTAATGGACAAAGCACGAACTTAGGATCTGTTGCCATAGATGGCGTCTTGATTCAGCACTTAAAAATAAGAACAACAGGGCTGTAGGAGAAATTACATGTATAAAATTTTATGCGCTGTTGTGTGTGCGGCACTGACACAAACTCATGCAGGTTTAGTGTCTATGGATAATAGCGAACTTACCGCTGCAACCGGTCAAGGCGGTGCTGATCTCAGTTGGACACTTTCATTAAACCATCAATATGCCAATGATATGTCAAAAAACAACATATCAATCATGGATGCGAATGGAAAAACGACTCAAGCTTTTTATGGATATCAATGTTCATCCAATGAATTTTGTCGCTTAGCACTTGCACCCAATAATCATGTGGATGCAAATGGTAATAAGAAATGGTTGGTGTTTAAACAGTTTCAAGGAACGTTACAGATCGATCAATTTTCACTAGATGGTGTGACGATTATCAATCGTGAAGGTAATCCACAAACGGCTATGCAGTTGACATTTTATGATGATAAGCCATTAAAAATTAGAAATTTAGGTTTTGGTACGTTGGCAGTAGAAACAGGGACGACAGGTAAGGAAGGTTATGAAAATACCAGTACTTATACGACCTATACCGAAAAGAAAGCTGATGGAACAACTTCAACTTTAGCTGTGCCTGATTTTGATCGTGGTTCAGAACAAGGATTTATGGGTGTTAATGTGCATGGCAACATGCACATGAGTGGAAAGTTAAACATCTTCAGTTTTAACTGCACTGGAAATGGTGCAGGTCGCTGTTAATCAGCTGTGACTGAATATAAGGATATTGTGATGAAAAAAATAACAACTTTAACGGCACTCGCAACCAGTATTTTACTTGCTCAACATGCATATGCTTTTGAAGCGATGACCGATGAAAGCTTGGGTGCAGTTACTGGCCAAGATGGTATTTCGATTACCCATGAAGTTTCTAGAGTCAAAGTTGATCAGTTAAATTGGGTTGACCCAACTGACCAAAATAAGATGAAAATGGGTTTGCACAATGTACAAATAGATGGCGTTGGGCAAAGCACCATTACATCAAAATTAGATTTTGATGTTGGGACTACGGATGCTGGTGTAGGCATGCGTATAGCTGCAAGTGTCAGTCCATTTACGGCTGTTGCGCAAAATATTATGCTGCTGTGTCAAGGCACAACGTGCCAAACGCCTACGCAAAATTTAGGTTCACTTACGATTGCAACATCTTCACCTTTAAAAGTATTACTTGAAACCAGCAATGGTCTATTTAACCGTAATGATACGGCGTATATGGAATTTCAATTGCAAAATGCCAGTATTAGTCATGGTATGAATGGACATAGCGTAACCTTAAAGGACTTTAACTTTAACTTTGCGGGTTCAGGTTATATGTATGTGGCTGCTGATGAAGGCATTGTTCTCACTACAAAATCTACAGGGAGCAAAGACCATACGGTCAATTTGGGGCGGGTCAAGGACACTTCAGATGTACATAGCTCACGTAGCGATGCCACAAACCCCGGCGTTAATATCGATTTACGATACGGTACCGATGGTGGTGCACAGCGCAATTTAATTCGTATGGGAGCATCGGGTGCTGTCACTAATGCACGAGTTGCCTTAAATGCCAATCAAGAAGGAATTAAAGATTTTGGTCTAGCAACGAAAGCTTCAGGATATGAGTCCGTTGGTTCAGGTGGTTTACATTTAGGTGTGCGCGCGGATTTCACTTCAAAAGATGATCCGAGTCTTGTTGCAGGTCAAGCACCGACAACCTTAGAAATTGGCCATACGGGTATTGGTAGTTATGCCATTGAATTTTCTAATTTAACGTCTTTAGTTGCTGATAAAAATGCCTATATTGATTTTGGCGATATTTATATCAATACCATTCAAGCAAAAAGCCTTGATTTTCTGGTAAATGATAAATTAAAAGCGACATTAGGTTTAACCAATAATGTTTTAACCCAAAATCTGTCAAATCAAACGGCGGGTGGAAATTTTGCACTTGTGGCGATTCGTGGTATGGATTTTCAGTCCATCGCGCGTACCGCACGATTTATTTCGGATAACTCAATTGCTGCAATTGCAAGTAATGACAACAGTTGGGGGATTGGTATCCCGATTTATAATATGAATGCCAACGTTGCATTATCAGAGAAAAAATACAGTTATAAAAATGCGGCTGAAAAATCAGGTATTGGCTATAACCTTGTGATGAGCACAGATGGTTATGGTGTTGATAAAAAAACAGGAACGCCAAGTACAACATCCATTATTTTGATTGATGGTAAAAAAGGTATTAATGGTCAAGAAGTCAATTATTATGCAGGCTTAAGAAACATCAATGCACTTATTCAATCTGATGGTGTGATTGGCTATGAAAATGATGGCATCTATGTACGTGCAGATAATTTATTGATTGCAGCCAATGCCGAGTTAGCGATTGGTCAACTGCCGGGTTCAACCTATAACTGTGCGATTACAGCTTCTGCCAAATGTGGGACCACAGTACCTTTAGATAATTTCTCTAAACGTGATGATGTGTTGACGAATATTGCGTTTAAACTTGATGGTAAAGGTGAGCTATTTATAGTACCGGGTCTAAATGACACTGCAGAAAATAATTATTTATCTTTCCGTGGGAGCTTTGAATTTAAAGCATTAACTGATGCTGAAAAGAAAGATCAAAAAGTTATGGGAAGCTATTTAAGTTTGATGAATGAAGATGTAAATGCCAGCGGTGTCGTTTCAGCTTCAAGTATCAATATTAATAAAATGCAGGGCGATCTAGGCTTTGATGCTCGAATTAAAATGAAACAAGATTCGGTAGAGTTTGATAATCAGGTAAAATTCAATCCAACCAATAATATGTCTAAAGCGTTTCGTGCAGAAGTTTCGATGTTAACAAATGGCAATATGCAAAAGATGGCGGATATTGCCCTAACCGGTGGAACAATGCGAAGTACGATGGGGATTACTCCACGCTAGTAAAATTAAAGCAATAACAAATAAATAAAATAACGAACAGGGAATTTGTTATGAAAAAGAAGTTAATCAGAGGTTTGATATTCTCGACATTTGCGATGAGTAGCTTATCTCATGCAATGATGGCTTTAGATGATGAAAGCTTATCAAAAGTTGATGGTCAAGCTTTACTCTCCATGGAATATACGCAGGGGTATAATTCTGTGGATGAGAGTGGACAAGCCGTTGACCAATCCAAAGTTGGCTTTTATAAACTTGGTTTGGAAGCTGAAATGGAGCTCAATGCCAATATTAAAAAGCTCCAATTGGGTTGTGGTGGTGCAAATGGCTCAGGTGCTTGTGATATTGATATTGATCATATTTCACTGAGTGGCTTGCCTGCAAATAGCAATTATACGTCGGATGAACGTGCGGCAACTTCAGCTTTGCTGACCAATCCTTTTATCGAAATTGCAATTAAAGATCCGAAATCAGCGGCAACACGTGAAGTGATGGGCTTTCGTTTGAGCGCTGAAAAAATTTCTGGATTAATGACATTAGGTACAGAAAATAGCAATACACCCAATGGTATCAATACCTTTAGTGGTTATATGAAAACAAAAGCGTCTGCGGGTGTTGCAACAACTGCCGAGCGTGTGATGGACTATGCTTCTACGCAGCAATACATTGAAGGGGCTGTTAAGGGGACATTATTTGGTGCTGAAGTTGATCTACCGCTTCACTACAAATCAGATAATTATTCCTTTAATTTAAAATCAACCACAGCTCCTTTTACGATTCCAGCCACTGTTGTAAGTGGGAATCGAATGACAGATGTACAGTTAAAGGGTACAGGAACTGTTGATCGTCTAGATTTTAGTGGTCCATTAGTAGCTCAAATCTCTCTACTCGGTTTAAACATTAATTTGGATAAAGATGTGACGGGGTATCTTACTGGGCTAAAAACCGATATTACGGTAAATCAAAGTTTAGGTTTGATTCACGCACTTTATCTAAATAACCCTGCTTCGCTATCTTTACAAGCTCAAAAAATACTCTGGCCTGGTGCTGCAGTCGCAGCAGAAAGAGGGTGGTGGCTGGCGATGGAAGATGAAGTCGATTTGGGCAGTATTACACCATCAGATAAAGTGGCGATTACAGATGAAGTGTTGAAACAAACGATCGCCGGAATTAACCATGACTTAAGTACCAATGTTCGTAACTGTGGAGATTTAATCTTTGGTTGTGTTGCGGGTTCTGCTTTAGATGTTAAAGAGATTAAAAACCCGTCATTAATTGATTTCCCATTAACCAATTTAAAATTGTCTGGACAGGAGTTTCGTTCTAACTGCTTCGGGGGGCTGAAATTCTGTTAAGGCTTAAAATATTTGATATAAAAAATCCCGCACCTAGCGGGATTTTTTATGTTTAGCGTAAATTATTTTGCAAGTTTCGCTAAAAGGTCTTCTTTACTGAGGTTGCTTGATTCTTCATCACGGCGACCTTTGTACTCAAATGTACCAGCATCCAAACCTTTCTCGCCAATGACAATACGGTGTGGAATACCTGTTAACTCGATATCAGAGAATTTAACACCAGGACGCTCATTACGATCATCAAGAAGAACATCATAACCAGCAGCAGTTAATTCTGCATACAGTGCTTCAGCTGCTTCCATTGTACGTGGTGACTTATGTGCATTCATTGGCACGATAGCAACTTCGAAAGGAGCAATTGCAGACGGCCAAATAATACCTTTGTCATCGAAGTTTTGTTCAATCGCAGAAGCAACAACACGAGTTACACCAATACCGTAGCAACCCATAGTCACAACGAGAGGTTTGCCATCTTCACCTAAAACTTTGCAGCCAAGCGCTTCAGAGTATTTTTGACCCAACTGGAAGATATGACCAACTTCGATACCACGTTTAATCAAGATTGTACCTCGACCATCTGGAGAAGGGTCACCTTCAACAACATTACGCAGGTCATAAACTTCGGTGTATTGTGCATCACGTTCCCAGTTTACACCTACAGCATGTTTATCAACTTGGTTTGCACCAGCAACAAAGTCTGAAAGTACAGACGCTGCACGGTCAACAATAACGGTAATGCCTTTTTCGGTTAAGCCTTGAGGGCCACAGAAACCAGCAGTTAAGCCTAAGTCAGCTAATTGTGCTTCAGTTGCAAAAGTTAATGGAGCAGCAATTAATGGGTGTTTTTCTGCTTTAATTTCATTCAGTTCATGGTCGCCACGTAGGAATAAGGCAACCACTGGTGCAGCTTTACCTTCTTCAGCAACACCTTGAACCAATAATGCTTTGACAGATTGAGTAGGGTCTGATTTAAGGAATTCAGAAACCTCAGCAATGGTTTTCTGATTTGGTGTATCAACAATCTCAAGTGCTTTAGTCGGAGCAGCACGTTCACCTACTAATACTGCTTCCGCCATTTCTACGTTAGCAGCATAATCTGACTCTGTAGAGAATGCGATGTCATCTTCGCCGCTAGACGCAAGGACGTGGAATTCGTGTGAACCAGAACCACCAATTGAACCTGTATCCGCTTGAACTGGACGGAAATTTAAACCTAAACGAGTGAAAATCTTGCAGTAAGCTGCATACATCTTGTCATAGGTTTCTTGTAAAGAAGCTTGGTCAACATGGAAAGAATAGGCATCTTTCATGATGAATTCACGTGAACGCATCACACCGAAACGAGGGCGGATTTCGTCACGGAATTTGGTTTGTACTTGGTAGAAGTTTGCAGGCAATTGCTTATAGCTTTTCAATTCATTGCGAGCAAGATCTGTAATCACTTCTTCATGTGTAGGGCCAAGTACAAAGTCATTGTTATGACGGTCTTTAAAACGTAAAAGTTCTGGACCATATTGTACGAAACGACCTGATTCTTCCCATAAAGATGCGGGTTGAGTGACAGGCATCAGGACTTGAAGTGAACCAGCACGATCCATCTCTTCGCGGATAATCGCTTCAACTTTATTTAATACGCGAACGCCCATCGGCAGCCAAGTGTATAAACCTGAAGCCAATTTACGAATCATCCCGGCACGAAGCATAAGCTGATGTGAAATAACTTCAGCATCGTTTGGGGTTTCTCTTAACGTTGCAAATAAAAAGCGACTCGCGCGCATGGAAACTGTCCTAAAAAATTAAGCGTTAAAGTGGAGAGTATACAATAAAAAATGAGGTGAACATTTTCCAAAGTCACCTCATTTTAGATTTTGTCATTATGACATGATTTTTTTGGCCTGACGTGCAAGGAAGTTTCGGAAATCATCCAAATAGGTAAAAATCACCGGCACAACCACAAGTGTTAGTAGGGTAGAGGTAATCACCCCGCCAATCACGGCATGTGCCATTGGTGCACTTTGTTCACCGCCTTCACCTAAACCAAGTGCAAGCGGAATCATACCCATCACCATTGCACTGGTAGTCATTAAAATGGGACGTAAACGGGTTTTACCTGCTTCAATAATCGCTTCATAACGATCTACACCATGATCCATGGCTTTTTTAATAAAGTCGATGAGTAGAATTGCGTTCTTTGTCACCAAGCCCATGAGCATAATAATCCCGATAATGGAAAAGAGGTTCATGGTTGAATTAAATAAGAATAGGGCTAAGAAAACCCCAATCAATGATAAGGGCAATGAAGCCATAATGGCTGCAGGGTGAATGAAGCTATTAAATTGTGAACCCAAAACAATATAAATAAATACAATAGAGAGGGTAATCGCTGTCATTGCATAACCCGCAGACTCAGCCATATCTTTATTGGCACCTTGCGTGACAAAACTATAACCTGGTGGCAAGTCGAAGTTTTTCTCTATCTCATTGATTTCGGCACCAATATCACCCGCAGGACGTCCTGCTGTGTTGGCTTCAACCATCACTTCACGTGCCAGATCACGACGGTTAATTTGTGAAGCACCGAGTGTTTCTTCAAAGCTTGCCACACTTGCCAATGGAACTAAAATAGGTAAGCCTGCAGCATCGGTTTTTTGTGATGTGATGTACATGCTTTGAATGTCAGTTGGCAGTCGACGCTGATCTTCAGTGAGTCTTAAATTTACATCATAGGTTTCGCCTTTATCATCCTTCCACGTTGTTACATTATCACCCGCAAGAAGAGGGCGTAATACATTGGCGATTTGATTGACGGATAAACCTAAATCACTGGCTAAAACGCGATTGATATGTACACCTAAGGTCGGTTTAGGTTCTTTGAGTGAGCTTTCTAAGTCGACAATACCGTCGACTTTCGAAATTTCTTTCATGAAGCGGTCAGAAATACGTTGTAACTCATCTAAGTCTGGTCCCTTAATCGAGATCATTACCGGCTTTTGGCCGCCCGATACTGTTTCATCAGCTGAGGCAATCGAGGTAATGGTAATACCTGCTACATGTTTTAAGCGGGTACGGAATTCATTGTTGAGATCTGTTAGGGTTTGACTACGCTCTGTACGTGGTGAAACGGTGACACGAATGCTGGCATGGTTTTTACCCCGATCAGTGGCACTATTAATTGCACCATAAGTGGCTTTGACTTCTGGATGTTGGCGAATGATACGATCTACTTGCTTAAGCTTAGCCTGCGAATATTCAAGGGTTGCATCAACTGGTGTTTCAAATTTGATCCGAATTTCACCTTTGTCTGGTACGGGTACAAATTCAGTTCCGATCATTTTGGATAAAGCTAATGCGCCAAATAAAGACGCGACGGCGATTAAAAGGGTAATGAGCCTAAATCTTAAAGCAAGCTTGAGTAATTTTTCATAATGATGGCTTAGGTTGTCGAGCTTGCTCGAAATCCAGTTAAAAAAACGTTTGATTTTACCCGGCTTTTTATTTGGATCTTGGCGCTCTGCCCAGTGAGCAGACAACATGGGGTCAAGGGTGAAACTCACAAACATTGAAATCAGTACAGCGGTACTGACGGTTACACCAAATTGATAGAAGAAACGCCCAATAATGCCGCCCATAAATGCCACAGGTAAAAATACCGCGACAATGGTCAATGTTGTGGCCAATACGGCTAAACCAATTTCTTTCGTGCCGTCGAGTGCAGCGGTGACGTGGTCCTTGCCCATATCGGCATGGCGGACAATATTTTCACGAACCACAATGGCATCATCAATGAGTAGACCGATACTTAGTGAGAGAGCCAGTAGGGTCATCATGTTGATGGTAAAACCAAAAATCCAAACAAAGGTGAGGGTACCTAGTAGCGAAATCGGTAGGGTTAAACCTGTAATGGCTGTCGAACGAAATGAGCCGAGAAATAACAATACAATGAGTACCGCAAGTACTGCACCTTCAATAATCGTACGTGCCACGTCTTTAATGCTGCCACGAATACCTTTTGAAGAATCAACCACAATTTCTGCGGTCGTGCCTTGCGGCAATTGCTTTTGGATTTTACTTAAGGTTTTACGGGTATTATCAACCACCTCAATCACATTAGAGTCCGAACTTCTCAGAATGTCGACAGCGACGGCTGTTTTACCATTCAGATAAGCACTCGACTCCATTTCAGCTTGGCTATCTTCTATTTCGGCAATTTGTTTGAGATAAATCGGCGCGCCATTTTTATTGGCAACCACTAAATCACCGAATGAGTTTGGGTGAATAACGCGAGATTTAATTTCGACCACCAATTCTGAATTCTTTTGTTTTAAGGTTCCTCCCGGAACTTCAATATTTTCAGATTTTAGGGTGTTTATAACTTGGTCTATCCCAATCCCGAAACTTTGTAATTTTTGCGGATTTACTTGAATACGAATTTGACGCTGTGCATCACCCAATAAATTGACCGTACCGACACCGGGAACCGTTCTAAGCTGGGGCACAATCCGTTGATTCAGATAGGAACTCAAATCACGTAAAGACATGTCCTTCGATTCAAAAACAATCGACATAATTGCACTGGCAGTAGGGTCATAACGTTCTACGATGGGGTCATCAATTTCATCACGAAATTGTGCGGTTACTGGTGCAATTTTATCTCGAATATCCTGTGCAGCTACAGAGGACGAGACATCTAGATTAAATTCGACAATAACCGTGGATAAACCTTCACTGGATTGAGAAATGACTTGCTTGAGGCCTGAAATGGTATTGATCTGATCTTCAAGTTTCTTGGTGATTTCAGATTCGACAGACTCAGGAGAAGCACCCGGATAGTTGGTGTAGACAACAACAAAAGGGAAGTCGACATCAGGAAACTCTTCAACACCCATACGTTGCCAAGATGCGAGTCCTAGTACCATCAGACAGAACATCATCATGATGGTGAAAACAGGATATTTCACACTAATTCGGGTTAACCACATAACAACTGTCCTGCCTTATTCTTTTAATTTTGGCTGATACTTACATCTTGTTTGATATCTGAATCATTAAATTTAATTCGGCTGATCAGATCGCTATTTTGTAAGCCCTGAACAATCGCGGTGTTATTGCTATAACTCTGATTCAAAATTTGTACAGGTACTTTGGCAATTTTATTTTGACGAATGACCCAGACGTAAGGTTGGTCTTTTAGACTTTGAATGGTATCGAGTGGAATTTTTTGGCCTGAAATATTATCCGTGCCTAAGATGTGACCTTCGACAAAAGCACCAATACTTAATGAAGTAATAGTTTCATTTGGGGCTGCAAAAAATTCAATTTGACGACTGGCTTGATTGGCAATCGGTGAAATCCGGCTGATTTGTGCTGTGAGTAAATTGCTATTACCTTGGATGCTATATTCAATCTTTTGTCCAATTTTCAGTGCAGCTTGCTGATCACTTGGTAATTTGGCTTGAATTTCTAATTGGTCTGGATTGACAATTTCAAAAAGGGTTTGTCCGGCAGCAACCGTTTGTCCCGGTTCAACATCACGTTTGGTAATCACGCCTTGGATAGGGCTATAAATGGTACCATCTTGACTGGCTTTTCGCGCAATATCGACATTAGCTTGTTGGGCACGAACATTTTCCATTTGAGCTTGGTAATCGACACGACTTTGTTCAAACTCTACTTTGGAAATAAAGCCTTGATTCAGCAAACGCTGTTTACGTTCCATCATCAGTTTGGCTTGATTGGCTTGAGCTTGCGTTGATGCAAGGTTTGCTTGAGATTGAGCAAGACGTGCGGCATTGTCTTGATTATTTAAACGCACCAACACTTGGCCTTTGCTGACACGTTGTCCGACTTCTGCATTAACATTGGTTGCAGTCGCAGTGACTTGGGCTTGAATACTGCTCTGATTGACTGCCCGAATGGTACCTGTAAAGACTGTTTTTGAAATGGCATTGCCTTGTTCGATCGTGACCAGATCTTGTTGAATCAATTCAATCTTATTTTCTGGTTTAACACTTTGCTGCGGATCTTCTTTTTGACATGCAGCCAAAGCCAGGCTTATGCAAAGCAGGCTAAGCTTTAAAAATGGGGATGATTGCTGTGCAGAGTGCATAATGGTCCTTGTATCAGCGGTCTACAAAAGCAATTGAATAACAAGTTTATTCCATCGCTTTTAAACGCGTAATAATTCTGTCGTATTCAGCTTCTGTATTTCGATAGCGAGTTTGTAACGATTGAATGTATTCTTTTTTCGCTACCATATTTTTTTGATTATTATCCAACATTGTTTTTAATTTTGCCGGAACGGTTTCACCTTTTCGAAAATGTTCACGTTCTTGACGAACAAATAATACACGATCATTTTGTAATTGTTTTAATTGTTCTTGTTCAAACACGATCTGTTTACGTATACCAGTCAGTGCATCACGTTTTTTAATGGCTGCAGTTCGGCTATTGGTATAGGCTTTTTTAAGTTTGATATCTGACGCTTGCTGACGTGCTTGGGCAGCACGCTGAGGAGCTTGTCTAATGTCAGCTTCAGCATTGTAGGGGCGGTTACGTTTAATCACTTGCATATTTTGATCAAGTGCTTCATAACCATAGCGGATGTGATTTGGTGTCACATTGGTACTGATGTTTGCTACACCTTTACTGTCATAGTAACGATACCAAGTCGCCTTTTGTGGTTGCTGTATATTGGTTGGTGCAGCAAATAAAAGCGGGGTATAAGCCAGTAAACAAGTCGTCAGAATGATTTTTTTTGAGAAATGTTTAAGGCCAATCAAGTGAATTTTTTTTGTAAGCGGACTCAACCTTGTACTCCCCAGTTTAAAGTTGACTAAATTACTTATTTTAAAGTAATAATCTTGCTATAATATGCTTAATTAAGATAATTAAATACTATTCCAAGTTAAAAAAAAATCGTTGGTCATCGGAAAGTGTGAAGCAGTTAATAAAAACAAGAAATCTTGTGTGTTTGCGCAGAAAATGTTCATTGAAAACGCAAGTAAAGATATGTTAAAAATGTTCACAACTTGTAAATAATAATGCTGCTAACTTAATTGTTTGTACATCCTCAATGGGTAGGGTCAATAAATGGACGATAAATTCCAAAATCTAAAAGTCATGGTAATTGATGATTCAAAAACCATTCGTCGTACGGCCGAAACGCTGCTTCAGCGTGAAGGATGTGAAGTGGTCACTGCTGTAGATGGTTTTGAAGCACTTTCAAAAATTGCAGATGCGAATCCAGATATCGTATTTGTCGATATAATGATGCCACGTCTAGATGGCTATCAAACTTGTGCCCTGATTAAAAACTCTCAAAATTATCAAAATATTCCTGTGATTATGCTTTCAAGTAAAGATGGTTTATTTGATCAGGCGAAGGGTCGTGTTGTAGGTTCTGATGAATACTTGACTAAGCCATTCAGTAAAGATGAATTGCTGAATGCAATTCGTAATCACGTTACAGCTTAATTAGATTTTTTATTTTTTGGGGAAAAAGCATGGCACGTATCCTAATCGTTGATGATTCACCAACAGAAACATTCCGTTTTAAAGAAATTTTAAGTAAACACGGATTTGAAGTTATTGAAGCTTCAAATGGGGCAGATGGGGTGACAATGGCTCAAGCTGAGTTACCTGATTTGGTCTTAATGGATGTGGTAATGCCGGGTGTGAATGGATTCCAAGCAACACGTCAAATTGCACGTGGTGCGACCACCAAACATATCCCAATTGTCATTGTAAGTACCAAAGATCAGGCAACTGACCGTGTTTGGGGTAAACGCCAAGGTGCTTCTGATTATCTGACTAAACCTGTAGACGAAAAACAATTAATTGATGTGATTAAGCAACACCTCAATGCAGGATAAAGCTCTATGGCAGCAAATGGATTTATCGAATTACTTCGAATCGCAAAACGAGGAAACAAAAACTACGTTTCCACTGAAAATGAAGTAAACCGATGGTCAGGCATTGCTTTTGAGATGATGGGGCAATATTACGTTGCTCCTTTAGGTGAAGTAGCTGAAGTGATCTACCCACCAAAATATACGCCAGTTCCCAATACCCAACCTTGGGTGATGGGATTAGCCAATATTCGGGGACGCTTACTTTCTTTGTCTGACCTAGCACAATATATAACCGGTCATCGAAGTAGTTTTTCACCCACTCAAAAAGTTTTATGTATTAGTCATAATGACCATTATGTCGGTTTGGTAGTCGATCAAGTTTTGGGTATTCAACACTTTAATAAGAAAAGTTATTTTTCTAAACATAATGAGTTGGATCGAAATTTGCAGGAATATTGTCAGGGGTATTTCCACCAGCATAACCAGCAGTGGAATGTATTTCTCTTCAGTCGTTTACTGCAAAATCCAAAATACATGAACGCATCTATAAAATTTATAAATTAATTGTCGCGCACGAACGAAAGAAGGCGTAATCGGGGAGAAGCTGAATGGGCTTTAAACTTAAAAAGAAAAATACGGGTGAAAGCACCAGTGGTCGTAAAGGCGGTAATGCTTTTCTGGCAAAACTGCAATCACAGACAGATCAATTATCTCGAGTTTTTGGTGATAGTGAAAAATCCAAACCATTTATTTATGGTGCGATTGGTTCATTAGTACTGGCAACGATTATTTTATTATACCTATTCTATAGCGTTCCTCGCGGTAACCAATTAACGCAAAGTTTGGGTGAACTCCGTCTTCTTTCGCAAACAATTTCGCGTCAAGCAACTGAAGCAACTGCATCAGGTACTGAAGATGCAATGAAAAAATTAATTGCCTCTCAAGATTCGTTCAAAGAAAACTTAGAAACTGTAAAAGACATTCATGCAAATACAGATGCGCTGAAATCTGTAGATACGCAGTGGGCTGAGGTTTCAAAAAGTATTGACTTGATTACTTCGCAACAAAAAATCATTAATAAGTTATATGACACGAACATCGCGATTGGTGAAACCATTCCGGGGATTCAGGCTGAATATAACTTGATGGTCGACCAAATGGCACGTCAAGACATGCCTTCGAACCAGGTGGTTATTGCGAAAAACCAGGTATTCA
The DNA here is from genome assembly GCF_013418335.1 of Acinetobacter sp. YH12145. NCBI lineage: Bacteria > Pseudomonadati > Pseudomonadota > Gammaproteobacteria > Moraxellales > Moraxellaceae > Acinetobacter > Acinetobacter sp. YH12145. The sequence continues at coordinate 100,375 of NZ_VPCE01000001.1, forward strand.
TTGCTGAACGTATTTTACGTTCGATCAGCTCGGTGCTTTCCGGTTCTGATAGTTCACGTGAGTCTGCGGATGACTTTAGTGCCGATACTGAAACCTTCGGTTTGTACTTAAATGCCCAATTGGATGGTAGTACAGAGCTTGGTGTACAACGTATTGAAAGCCCTGAATTACGTGAGTCTCTTGAAGGTATTAAAGCTGAATATGACGATGTATTAAAATCAGCGGCTGCGACAATTTTGAAAAACTCAACGCAAATTGTGAACGTACGTAAAGCATCTTCACAAATTTTTGCTGAGTCAGACAAATTATTGGACAACTTAAATCAATTGTCTTCTAGCACAGGTCTGAAAACCATTTTACCTGCGGTAATGTTGATTCTTGCTTTAACAGCCTTCTTGATCTGTGTGTTCAAACTTCTTTCTTTACGTGGTCAATCGGATAAATTCCGTGTAACCCGTCTTCAAGAAGAATATGACCGTAACCAGAACGCGATTTTACGTTTACTCGATGAAATTGCCGATCTTGCAGACGGTGACTTACGTTCGTATGCGACGGTATCTGAAGACTTTACTGGTGCGATTGCCGACTCGATTAACTTCGCAATCGACCAATTACGTGACCTTGTATCGCGTATTACAGAAACTTCTCAAGAAGTTGCGCAATATACGGCGAATACGCAGGGTATTACCAACCAGCTTGCAGAAGCCTCTGAACATCAGGCGCAAGAGATTGCTGGTGCATCTGCCGCGATTAACGAAATGGCAATGTCGATTGACCAAGTATCTTCGAACGCTGAAGAATCAGCTGTTGTAGCAGAACGTTCTGTACAAATTGCTGCAAACGGTGCAGATGTCGTAAACCGTTCAATTGAAGGTATGGACACGATTCGTGAACAGATTCAGGAAACTTCAAAACGTATTAAACGTTTGGGTGAGTCTTCTCAAGAGATTGGTAACATTGTCGCACTGATTAACGATATTGCCGACCAAACAAACATCTTGGCATTAAACGCAGCAATTCAGGCGTCGATGGCGGGTGAAGCAGGTCGTGGTTTCGCCGTGGTAGCGGATGAGGTACAGCGTCTTGCGGAACGTTCAGCGTCTGCAACCAAACAGATTGAAGGCTTGGTAAAAACCATTCAAACGGATACCAACGAAGCCGTAATTTCAATGGAACAAACGACTTCGGAAGTTGTACGTGGTGCGAACTTGTCTAAGGATGCCGGCGTAGCACTGGATGAAATTCAGTCTGTATCGGGTAACTTGGCGAAACTGATTGCAAACATTTCGGATGCTGCAAAACTTCAGTCTGCTTCAGCAGGTCATATTGCGACAACGATGAACGTTGTACAAGAAATTACCTCGCAAACCACCAGTGCAACATTTGATACTGCACGTTCGGTATCTGAATTGGCGAATATGGCTGAATCATTACGTGAATCTGTATCTGACTTTAAACTCCCAGAGTAAGTCAGGCGCAAACCTGTAGTACCTTAGCTGCGGCTAGGGTACTGCACCGATTACAGATAACACATCGATAAGGTGAACTTAACGTCACAGTTAAGTCTTAGGTGATGGTTACAATTAAGTTTGAGCAACCTTCTTGGTGGCAAAACATAAGAAGCCTTAGCTATGAAAGAAATATTAAAAAATTTAGTTGAAACAACTACGCTTCCTGAAGATAGTTATCTTGATCAAGATGCAGAAATTTTAGAGATTTTTGTTGAAGAAATAGAAGAAATCTTTGAAGAACTGGCGGGTTTATTTACAACTTGGTTGGAAAATCCACAAGATAAAGACACTTTAACGACGATTCGTCGTCATTTCCATACCCTGAAAGGTTCAGGTCGTATGGTCGGGGCAAAATCGGCGGGTGAAACTGCATGGGCAGTTGAAGATACGCTGAACCGTGTCATTGCGGGTTCAGTACAGTTAACGCCGACCGTTCAAAAGTTTGCACAAACAGTTTTAAATGTTTATCAATATAAGCTCTATCCACGGTTTAAAAATGTTGCCGAATTGGATGTTGACTTACGTCCATTGGTTTTAATGGGGCAACAATTACAACAAAATATTAGCCTTGAGCCTGCACTCGAAGAATTATTAAAACTGGCAGATCAATTAAAATCTGAAGATGGTGTCACTGGTTTAGAACTGACTGATGTTGAAGCTACAGCACCTGTAGAAGTGCTTGAAAACACGATTAATGAGGTTGTTGAATCAGAACCTGCTCCTGAACAAGTGGATGCAGATGCATCACTGGTCGAAGAGACAGTGAGCATTTTTATTGAAGAAGCTGAAGAACATCTACAAACGATTGATCAGTTCCTCCAATCTGATGACAGTAAATCACAAGATTATAATGGTTTGATTCGCGCGCTACACACCTTGCGTGGTAGTTCGTCGATGGCGCAAATCGAAGAGATTTTTGAAGCCAGTTCAAAAGTTGAAAACTTATTCAAAACCTTATTACAAGACGAAATCGTATCGAGCTCGAAAGAAACTGCTTTATTGATTCAATATGCTGAATTTGTTCGTGATTATTTGCACGTGCTGCGTTCAGGGGATAAGGCAAATCTTGCATCTATTTATGAAACCTTCAAAGCTGCTTGGGATGATTATGGTTTTGCTAGCCAAGATCAATTGGCGCCTGAAGATAATCCGCAAGGTTTGGTTTCTAAACTAATCGAATTAAATATTGATCAGTTATTAGATGCTGAATTTGAGTTTGATAAACGTGCCCTTGCTGAATTCCCAGACTATATTCAACAGCTCAGTCAGCAAGCTTTAGAGTTGATTGAACATACGGATAATCGTGCGTCTGTTGGAATCCATGATTTTACAACTCAATTGCGTGCAGCGTATCAGTCTTTAGTTGAAAAGCCTGAATTACTCCATGCTGATTATGGCTATGAGTTATTTGCGCAAGCACATCAAGAGTTTATTCACTTATTTGACACCTTAGCTGCGGGTCAGCGTGTAGTGTTAAGTGAAGAGGTTCAACGTTTCTTAAATGAGCTGACTGCATTTGTTCAACAAGACATTGAAGCAGTTGCAGCGACGACAACACCAGAAGCCCATGTAGTTGCTGAACCTGTTGCCACAGTAGAAGATAAAGCCGCTGTTCCAAATACAACAGCAGTAGACTTTGCTCAATTAAGTCAGCGTATTCAACTTGATCATCAACAGATGCAAGCGGCGGATGCGAATAATGACTTTGATGAAGATCTTTTGGGGATCTTTATTGAAGAGGCTGAAGAATTATTGGTGGGGATTGACCAAGACCTCAGTACTTGGACGCGCGATCAAACCAATACTTCAGCTTTGAATAATTTAATGCGCTATTTGCATACCTTAAAAGGTGGTGCAAATATGATTGCCGCGTCTCATGTGGGTTTGATTTCGCATGAATTGGAATCAATTTATGAGCGCATTATTCGTCAGCAAATTTCGAATACTCCTGCGTTAATTCAAATTATTCGTTTGGTGCAAGATGATATTTCAGATCGTATTCAAACCATTCGTGACCAAGGGATCGACTACCCTGCGAATAATGTGATCGATATTCTAAGGAATATTCAGTCAATTGTGGCAGGAGAGCGTTCAGAACCTGTTGCATTGGCTTCGGCTCCTATTTCAGCTGAAACTCTACAAGCTACAGTAGAGCCAGATGTGTCGGTGTCAGAGCCGATGGATGCTGCTGAAGACACTGCAGAAGCAGTGATTGAAGCTCAAACGACTGCTCACACTGAGTCTGCTGTTGAACATCTTGAACATGCGGTTGCTGAACATGTTGAGCATCCAGATGACGATCTACGTTCTGTCATGGAAGAAACCTTCCTTGAAGAGTCTGAGGAAATTCTTGAACAAGCCGTTCAATTATTAAATCAATGGACTGAACAACGTAGTGACCGTAACGTATTGCTTCAATTACAACGTGCTGCCCACAGTATTAAGGGTGGTGCGCGTATGGTTGAAAATGAACCTGTTGCCGCAATTGCGTATCAACTTGAGACGACGTTTGAGCATTTTGCGGTTCATCATTTCAACTCAAATGCATATGACGGCTTACTCAAAACGACGTTGGCATGGTTAAAAGAAGCAATCTTCAACCATGACTATAGTAATTTTGACAGCATCAAATTGAGCTTAGAATCCATTCAGTATGTGGATGTTACGGTTCAATTGCCAAACCGTGTTGCAGAATTAGAACAAGGTATTGTCAGTAAAGGCTTTGAATTTATTCAAGGTGATGGTGTTGAACCTCCATCTATGTTGGGTGAATGGTCTGAAGCCAATTCTTCTGATAACAGTAATGAGATGATTCGTATTTCGGCTGATCTCGTCGAGAAGATGATTGACTTATCAGGCGAAAACTCGATTAACCGTTCACGTATTGAGATGGACTTAGGTCAGCTAGGCAATACCTTGAATGAAATGGAGTTAGCAATTAAGCGACTTGCTGACCAGTTACGTCGAATGGATGGTGAGCTTGAGTCACAAATTATTGCCAAACATGGTTCTGAAAATTCACGCTATGCGGATTTCGACCCATTGGAGATGGACCAATATTCATCGATTAACCAATTGTCAAAATCTCTAGCCGAATCTGCGTCGGATTTGGTTGACTTCAAGAGTACTTTGGCAGAAAAAATCCGTGATGCGGAAGGTTTGTTATTACAGCAATCACGTATTCAGTCAGAAATTCAAGAAAGTCTGATGCGTACCCGTTTGGTGCCATTTGATCGTTTGTTACCACGTTTACAACGTATTGTGCGTCAAACTTCTTCGACCTTGAACCGTCCTGCAGAATTGATTGTTCAAAATACAGAAGGTGAATTGGACCGTACGATCTTAGAGCGTTTGGTGACACCATTTGAACATATGCTGCGTAATGCGGTCGACCATGGTTTAGAAGATACTGCTGACCGTTTGGCTTTGAAAAAGCCAGAAGTGGGTAGCATCGTCTTGAACATTAGTCGTCAGGGTACTGATGTACTGGTGTCTTTCAGTGATGATGGTAAAGGGATTGATGAAACCAAAATTAAAGACAAAGCCTTAAAACTTGGTTTAATCAAAGCGGATCAGTTCCTCGATAAACAAGAAATCTTGCAATTGATCTTCCATCCAGGTTTCTCAACGGCACAAGCGGTAACGCAAATTTCGGGTCGTGGTGTTGGTCTGGATGTGGTGCAAAGTGAAATTAAAGCCTTGGGTGGTCATGTTTCCGTTGAGTCTGAGTTAGGTAAAGGGACGACCTTTACCATTCGTGTACCAACGACAGTAGCGGTCAGCGATGCCTTGATGGTGAAAGCGGGCGATCAGCAATATGCGATTTCATTAGCGCAAATTGAACGTATTGTCCGTATTGCACCTACGGCACTCGAAACTTATTTCAATAGTAATGATGACGTGTTTAAAATTGACAACACCAATTACAAATTACGTTATCTATCAGAGTTTGTGGGTAATCAGCCAATTCCACGTTTAAATAATGTCGGCCATTCATTGCCTGTACTACTAATTAAAGGCAACAGTGGTCAAACCATTGCTTTATTGGTCGATCAGCTGGTGGGTTCACGTTCTCAAATCGTGGTGAAACCAATTGGTCAACAATTTACCAGTGTAGCCGCGATTGCAGGTGCCACGATTCTAGGTGATGGTCATGTATGTTTGATTTTGGATGGGCAAAATATTGCACGTCAAATTCAAACTACGCAGCGTGTTAAACATTCAGCTGAACAGCGTGATTTGGGACGTCAAGCCAATGCGCGTCGTTTAGTGATGATTGTCGATGACTCGGTAACTGTACGTAAAGTGACTTCACGCTTACTTGAACGTCAAGGTTATGACATTGTGACAGCGAAAGATGGTGTGGATGCAATTGAGCAGCTTGAAAATGTCCGTCCAGACTTGATGCTACTCGATATTGAAATGCCACGTATGGATGGTTTCGAAGTGACTAACTTAGTCCGTCACCACGACATTCACCGTGACTTGCCAATCATTATGATTACATCGCGTACAGGTGAAAAACATCGTGAGCGTGCATTTAGCTTAGGTGTGACTCACTATATGGGTAAACCGTTCCAAGAAGCTGAATTGCTTGCCAATATTGAAGCTTTAATTGCAGAAAAGCAGGGGTAATCTATGAGCCAAAATACTGTTTCTCAGGTTGTCAGTGATAAAATTGATCAGCAGGAACTGCAACATCTCATTACGGTATCTACCGGGTTTATCGATGCATATATCATTGATTGTCATGGTAAAGAGCCAATGTTGTTGCCACAAAATATTGTGCTATCAGCGCTCGATAGTGCAACCAAGGTTCCTTTTGTTGAATGGCATGAATTGAAATTGCCTGTTTTCTCGGTCAATGATCCTGCAAAAAATCAGGGCGTGGCTTTGGTGATTGAAGGCGATGATGTTGGGCAGCGTTTTGCACTGATGTGTAATGAAATGCCGAAAACCATTCGTCTGCGTATTTCTGAAGTGGTTGATGAAGAAAAAGCTGTGAAAGACGCCAATATTTTCCAATATGTACGCATGGCCGATCAGGTATTTCATATTCCAAATTTAGCTAATATTCAAAACAGTATTGGGCTTCAAGCAGCTTAGTATTTGCAAAACGCGATATAAAAAAAGGAACTCAATGGAGTTCCTTTTTTTTGACTATGCAGGGAATATTTAAGCCAACAGGTTTTCTAAAATCTTTTCGTAAATTTCAGAAAGTGGCTCCAATTCTTCCACATTGACATGTTCATTGATTTGGTGAATCGTGGCATTTAAAACACCCAGTTCAAGCACCTGCGCACCTGTAGGCGCAATGAATCGACCATCAGAAGTACCACCACTGGTCGAAAGTTCAGTTTCAGTCCCAGTAACTTCTCGAATGGCATCACGTGCGGCATTCACTAACTCACCTACAGGGGTTAGGAATGGCAAACCAGATAACGTCCAAGAGATGTCATATTCAACGCCATGACGATCTAGAATTTCTAAGGTACGTGCTTTGAGTTCATCTGCCGTTACTTCAGTTGAATAACGGAAGTTAAACAGTAGATTCATCGTGCCCGGAACAACGTTGGTTGCACCTGTACCGGCATTGATATTGGAAATTTGGAACGACGTTGCAGGGAAGTATTCGTTACCATTGTCCCACACGGTATCGCAAAGTTCAGCCAGTGCTTTTGACGCAGTATGGATTGGGTTTATTGCTAGATGTGGGTAAGCAACGTGCCCTTGTTTACCTTTAACCGTTAAATTGGCATTTAGCGAACCACGACGACCATTTTTAACAATATCGCCAAGTGTTTTAGTACTAGAAGGTTCACCCACCAAACACCACGTCATTTTTTCATTACGCGCTTCTAACGTTTCAACAACTTTGACGGTCCCGTTGATCGAAGGGCCTTCTTCGTCAGAGGTAATGAGAAAGGCAATCGAACCTTTATGATTTGGATGCTTCGCAACAAAACGTTCTGAAGCGACAACCATAGCTGCCAACGCGGTTTTCATATCTGCACTGCCACGACCATACAGTTTACCGTCGCGAATTTCAGGAAGAAATGGGTCAGAACCCCATGCATCCAAGTTACCCGTAGGTACTACATCAGTATGACCTGCAAAACAAAATACTGGTGCTTCAGTCCCTTTACGTGCCCAAAGATTATCTACATCATCAAAACGCATATTTTCAATGTTAAAGCCAATCTTGGCTAAACGTTCCGCCATAATGTTCTGGCAGGTATGGTCAATCGGTGTCACCGACGGTTGGCGAAGTAGTTCTAGGCTGAGATCAAGAGTTGCTGTTGAGGTCATGCTAAATACAGAAGTCAAAAATGTCGCAATATAATAGGCGAATCGACAAGCGAAGGGAAATTTAGACGTAAAAAAACCCTATTTAAAAAATAGGGCTCTTTTATAAATTCTTGGGAAAGAAATTAATTGCGGCGAATTTCTTCCGAAGTTTTCTCAGCAGTATTGGTTACAGCATCTCCAGCTTTAGATACGTCTTTACCAACACCTTTTACTGTATTACAACCTGTCAGTACGAAAGCAACCATAAGTGATGCAGCTAAAATTTTTTTCATTGAATGTAATCTCCATTATGAAAGAATAATTTTTAGAGGACTAAATTATTCTGTTGTGAGATTTAGATTAAAAAATAGCCGTATCAAACAGTAGGTGGTTTTTACGGTGGTTGAGTAAATAAATGTAAATTTCTACTAAATGGTGCATTGAGTCTTAAATTGTTTGCGGCAAAACCAAGCGTGGCTGTCTATACATATAATAGCTTTCATCACTGTCTTTTTTATATAAACCATCTGTCCACCAATGTGCGGTTGCACTCGTCGGTTGCTGCTGCACGCAGATCCATTCATGTCGTTGTAGGCGATAGTAACCTTGACTTTTTGAGGGAATGACATGTCCCCATTGACCTATTCTACGCGCAGGATTGACCCAGTTTGGCAATGCGTTGGTACGCTGAATAGGTAAATATAATTGGCCCTTTAAAACGCAATAGCGCTGTTGAATCTGCTGCCCAAATGCTTCATCAAATTGGAATTGTTTTTGGGTAAAATGATTAAGCTTTCGAGCCAAAGTATCACTACGATTTAAGCCATACCAATAGGGTAATTGAAAATCGCGCTCTGCTAGATAGTATTTTAAAGCCACTTCCCAATGTTCAACTTCACCACTTTCAGTATTTTTTAAAACAAAGTCGAGTTCACCTACTGTACGAGGGCCGTCAATTTTTTGAATGCTATGTCCGAGTAACTGGTAGGGATGGTATGGGTGATCGAGAAGCCAAAACCATATAAACATTTCGAAACGTAAACCAAGGCGAGTACTTTTTAATTTTTGTAAAAATTCTACTAATGAACTTGGGTGTTGTTCGAGTTGTTTTAAACGGGGAAGGTAGGCTTCAAAATGTTTTTGCCAAAGCTCGTTTGGATGAAAATGAAAGGGATAGCGGATTTCGAGTTCATTGGGAATTTGCTGCAGAATATTTGGGCTAGCAATACAGAAAGCTAATTGGCGAACTAAGGGCTGTTTAAATTGCAACCATGGCTCAAAATAAGACGATGTTGTCGGGGCTACAGCCATATTGAAACCTTTTGAATAATGCAGAATAACAACGGATAATTGTTAAAAACATCTTATACTACCTGAATTGAAAGTTCAGGGTAGCGGTATGAAGACGTTGTTTTGGCGAAGCTTAGTGGTTGTCTTTGTCATTTTAGGCTTTATAGGGGCTTTATTGCCGGGAATGCCCACGACAGTCTTCTTAATATTAGCGGCATGGGCGGCTTCAAAAGGTTGGCCTCAAATGGATGCTTGGTTGTTGAATCATCCTAAATATGGGCCAACCTTACGCGCTTGGCGCGAAAATGGCACAGTCCCACGCAAAGCAAAATGGTTTGCATCGATCATGATGTTTGTGAGTGGTCTGATTATGCTTTTTACATCAGCACCGATTGCCGTCAAGATTTTCACTGACTTAACCATGTTGATTGTTGGCATTTGGTTATGGACACGACCAGAGCCAAATCAGATGCGGACTATTGAACATTCGCCGCAGACTAAACCACAAGATAAAGATAAGCAGAAAGAGCAAGAGCATGTCTGAATATACCCAAGATCAAGCAGATATCCTGATTAACTTGAAAGATCAAACTTTAACTTTGCCGAAACTGAATAAGTTTTACCTCATTTCATCGGGTAAAAATGGCATTGGTGAGCAGGAAAATAGTGGCAAGACGCCACGAGGCTGGCATCAAGTGGCTGAAAAGTTTGGTGGACAACAACCTCAAAATGCAGTTTTTAAAGCACGTCAGTGGACCGGAGAGGTTTACGACGAGCAACTTGCTGCATCACACCCTGATCGGGATTGGATTTTATCTCGAATATTATGGCTCAGTGGTTTAGAACCCGGCTTTAATGCAGGTGAGGGCTGTGATACTTATCAACGTTATATTTATATCCATGGCACACCAGATCGCGAGCCTATGGGCATACCGATGTCACATGGTTGTATTCGCATGCGAAACAGCGATGTTGTAGAACTTTATCAATTGATTCCATTAAATGCTTTGGTTTACATCACTGAACATTGAACACGTCGTTAAAAGCACAAGCCATGAAAGCCGAAATTCATGACATCAAACCATGGTTTGAAGAATTAAAGTGAGTTTGAAAGGCGTTTTTTGTCAGAAGTAATACACGCAAACTAACAGAAAATCGTGTTTGAATGTATTTTGTACACTGTGGTGTTTTAGAATGTAGTGTATGTGATGAATTAATCGTCGGTTCGCTGAATGATTAGTTATGAGTCCACGCGAAAAACTGTTTTTTATGTGAATGATGCAGAATATAAGTCATATTTTTAGTAATAAATTTACAGGTTTATAGCTAAAAAATGTTCAAAAATACTGATTTTTCCGCAATATAACTTATTTTTTAATCACTCAAACAGAAAAAGTGGAAAAGAGTTAGAAAAGCGTTTGACAGACCGTGAGGATTCTCTATAATGCACCTCATCAAACGATGAACATGTTTTGAAAAGGGCGCTTAGCTCAGTTGGTAGAGCGTCTGCCTTACAAGCAGAATGTCGGCGGTTCGATCCCGTCAGCGCCCACCAAACCTTTTCAGCGTTAAGATATTTAGAGTGCAGCGGTAGTTCAGTTGGTTAGAATACCGGCCTGTCACGCCGGGGGTCGCGGGTTCGAGTCCCGTCCGCTGCGCCACTTTAAATCTTGATTCGTTTGAACCACAATAGCGACATTGTGTAAGTGCAGCGGTAGTTCAGTTGGTTAGAATACCGGCCTGTCACGCCGGGGGTCGCGGGTTCGAGTCCCGTCCGCTGCGCCATTTACATGATAGACCTTTTGAGGGCGCTTAGCTCAGTTGGTAGAGCGTCTGCCTTACAAGCAGAATGTCGGCGGTTCGATCCCGTCAGCGCCCACCATATTTTTTGCGATGCAGCGGTAGTTCAGTTGGTTAGAATACCGGCCTGTCACGCCGGGGGTCGCGGGTTCGAGTCCCGTCCGCTGCGCCATTTCAAAGAATATAATTGTTGTACCCTTTAAGGGCGCTTAGCTCAGTTGGTAGAGCGTCTGCCTTACAAGCAGAATGTCGGCGGTTCGATCCCGTCAGCGCCCACCATATCTTTTAAGATATAGGTTGTGTTTCGAAAGAAACTACGTGATGCAGCGGTAGTTCAGTTGGTTAGAATACCGGCCTGTCACGCCGGGGGTCGCGGGTTCGAGTCCCGTCCGCTGCGCCATTTATCTTAAAAATCTCTGTTCAAGAGAATGCCTTTAGAAAAATCTTTGATTTTTCTCTTGCGCTCAGACAAGGCTTCGCTTTGTTACTCTTCGCTCAGGGCGCTTAGCTCAGTTGGTAGAGCGTCTGCCTTACAAGCAGAATGTCGGCGGTTCGATCCCGTCAGCGCCCACCATATTCTTCTATAGAAACTTCTTTATCCAAAAGCTTGCCTAAATTTTCTGATTTACATAGAATCCGCTCTATAATAATTTTAATATTGTATGTGATCTATGAGAAATCCATATCAGCGCAAGGCAGCGTCTAAAACTCAAACTACAAATTACAATCCTCAAGAAACCTATAAACAATTTATTGAAAATATGGTCGCTCAAGGTGGCGTGATTGCGTTATATCAAGATGGTTGGGCACTTTGTGCGACACCTACAGGTCAACGTTCCTTCGCCATTTGGCAAAACCGTGGTTTGGCACGTTTATTAATTAAAGACAATTGGTCCAATTATGAAATTCAGGAAATTTCATTAAAAGACTTTATCGAAAAAGTCATTCCGTTTTTACGCAGCGAGAGCACTACAGTATCTTTAGATTTAACCCCAGAAGGACAAAATATTTTGGTTGCACCTGAAAAGATGCTGTTAGATATTAAAAATTATTTATATCAAGTTTATCAACAGCGCCCAGAAGTATTTGAAAACCTTAAAATTCCTTTGCCACGTAGTATTCGTTTAAATTAATGGTTTATTTACAGCATAAAAAGCCCTTGTTTACTGATCAAACAAGGGCTTTTTTAATATTCATTGAGTACAAAACCACTCAAAAAGGCAAAATATTCACGTAACCAAGAGTTGTAGCGGATGTAAAGCGGTGTAGGTGCTGCAATGGTATACACTTGTGTATAGCCTAACTTTCGTGCAATTGCTTTTGCACGTGGGAGGTGAAAATCACTACTGGCAATCGCAATGGGGGCATCAAGAGAAATCTGATGTTGTTTTAAAATCATTTTACTGTTGATCAGGTTGAGCTCTGTACTGGTACTTTTGCTTTCTTCATATACACGTGCCGCTGAAATGTCATAGTGTTGAAGTAAATAGCGCTTCATGACAGAAGATTCGGTTATTTTTTCATTAAAGCCTAAACCACCGGTCATGATCACAATAGTATTGGGTTGTTGCAAGGCATACGGTGCTGCGGCATCGAGACGCGCCTTTAATGTCGGAGAGGGTTGACCATTTTCAATACCACTACCCAAAACGATGATGGCTTGGACGGAAGTAAATGGCTTGGATTGCTGGCTATTGAAGTGTAAATACGCAAAAAACAGTAAAAGGCTCAATAGCCAAAGCCAAAACAACCACCATGTAGCACGCCAGAGCCTTTTGAGTTTAGGGTATTGATCTAAAATATTGTGGATTTGGGTTGAAAATAGTCCGGATAAAATAAAAATACACCCAATGACTAAGGGTAAAAGGATGCCTAAATGAATTTTATCTAATGTAAGTAACCAAATGGCATCTACGCAGAGCAGCAAGCCTACACAAAGCAGTAGTATTCTTTTCATGCAAAAAATTAAAGCAGTATCCGTATTTGGCCCAAGTATAGCGTGAAAAAAACCAGACACGAGGTCTGGTTTTGAGTTGGGACTATTTATTGGAAAACATCTTACTTAGTAAACATCACGACGGTAACGCCCAGCTTGACGCAGTTCAGCAACAACATCTTCACCTAGTATATCAATCAATGCGTGGTCAACGTCCGTTGCCATACCATTGATACTACCGCAGACGTAAATCACGGCACCTTGTTCTACCCATGATTTTAATAAGGCCGCTTGATCACGTAGCTCATGATGCACATAGCGTTTCTCCGTTTGATCACGAGAGAAGGTGAGGTCTATGCGTTGAACTAAACCGGTGTTTTGCCATGCTTCAATGACGTCTTGATAAAAGAAATCATGTGCGCGTTGGCGCTCACCAAAAATCAGCCAGTTTTGCGTATAGTCTTGACGAACTCGTGTATGTAACAGGCTGAGTAAACCAGCAATACCTGTACCGTTACCAATACAAATCACAGGACGATTATCTGCAATCAGATGGAATGATTCATTGGTACGAATACGCAGTTGTAGTGTGCTATTGATCGCAGCATGTTGTGTTAACCAACCAGAGCCTAAACCAAGCTCACCATCCGCATTGGATTGCTGACGCACCACTAAGCGTAATACTTGCTGACTTGGAATACTGGCAATGGAGTATTCACGAGTTGGAAGCGGTGGAAGCTGTTCAAGCAAATGATCAAGGTTGGCAAAGGGTTCAACATCCGTATTTAGGTTGCGATCCCATAATGCATCTTCAATACGTTGCTGAGTAGAATCAACCACTTGCTGACTTTGAATTTGGTACTTTTGCATGAAGTTTGCAATACGTTCAGCACTATTACCTGGTTGAATCTCTGCAATATCACCCGCTTGCCAATTGGCTTCATGTTGCGGTTTTAACTCAATATTAAATGCAGGTGCACCTAAGCTGTTCGGGTTGAGTAAATCACGTTTGGTCAATGTCCATGCATCAAAAGTTTTTTCAATTTGCATGTGCTGAAGTTCAAGTTTAGTCGCTTTGGCTAAAGCGCTATTCCATGCTTGAATGGCTTGGGTGTCGCCATTATTGACTTCAATCGTGTTAAACAGGGGCTTCGCAGCATTACTCTGCATCCAACGATGAATCGCATGACCAAAGCTACAGAAAGTATCAGGATATTCTTTAGAACCTAAAGCTAATACGGCAAACTGAACATGACTCAAATCGAGGCCTTGTGCCATCAGTTTACGTTCAAAGCTTGAAGCAAGGTCAGGTGCTTCCCCAGTGCCATAGGTACTTGCAACAAATAAAACCTGAGCGGCTTGCGTTAAGTCATCTGCTGAAAGTTGCTGAACAGCTTTCACTGTGACAGGCTGACGAGCCTCTTGTAAGCTTGTTGCTGTACGCCATGCCAATTGTTCAGACTGACCTGTTTGTGATGCATAGCAAATTAACCAAGGCTGTGCATTTGAGTCGATGGTAACTGGTGCTAAGCTTTGACGGGCTTGCTGTGTCAGTTTTTTCTGTTTACGACGTTTGAGATAGAGCATCCATCCTGTGACAAAGAACAGCGGCATCATGAGGGATGCAATAACCACAAAGAACTGATAAATCGGTCCGAAGAAACTACCGCGATGTACAGGCAACATGCTGGTCATGATTTTTTCATTTAGCTTTTTATCTTCGTATAACTCGATATCGGTAAGAGCATCCGTTTTGTAGTTATAAGTCGCTTTGTTGCGCGCACGTTCATGTTGAGGGACGGCATCCACAAAGTTAATTTCTAATTCACCATTGGCTTTTTTCGGAATATTAAAAGTAACACTTGAGTATTCACGACCAATATTTTGATTAAAGCCGTTCCAACTTTGCGTAAGGGCAATATTCACTTGTTCTGGTTTTAGACCACGTTTTTCTCCGCGACCTTCAGCACCATGTTTATTTTCTTGAGCGCCGTGTTCAGAGGGACTCGACGTTGCAGGGTTTCTTTCAGAACGTGCTTGGTGTTCGCCATGAGTTTGTTTTGCCTCAGTGGCTTGTTTTTCACCACCTTGCTTTGCACCCGCCTGTTCAGCAGATTGCCCATTCGGTTTTGGACGTTCTTGTAACTGGGGCTGTGGACGTTCAACGCCCATGACTTTAAACATGCCATTACGCCACCAGTCATAAGACCAGTACAGGCCTGTACATGCCAAAATGAGATAGAAAATAATCACCCATGTGCCGACGACAGCATGTAGATCCCACAGGAAATTACGTCCTTTGAGCTTTGGTTTAACTGCAAGCCATTGTTTTACAGAATGTCTTTTGGGCCAGCGCAGATACAAACCACTCAATACAAAATAAATCAGCATCAGTGTACATGCGCCGGTAATTTGTTTACCAACAGGGCCAACAGTTAAATTACGGTGTAGCTGCTGTACAAACTGGAAGAATTTTTGACCTTTAATTTCAGGTAAAACTTCGGCTGTATAGGGGTTAACCATCATGTTATAGCCACGACGAGCACCTTCTTTGACAATATTCACGGTACTTGAGGCGGTAGCATCTGAGGCAATAGAGATGCTATTAATTTTCATGTCAGGATCAGACTGACTAAAGTGCTGATAAAGCTCAGCAGGGGTTAGTTTAGGCTGCTGTTGAGCCTGAACCACATAACTGTCCTGATTGATTGCTTTAAGTATTTGCTGTTCATAGGAATAAATGGCACCTGTAACCCCCATGAGCGAGAGTATTAAGCCGGCACTAATCCCCAAGAACCAGTGAATCTGGAAAAGGGCTTTCTTAAACATGATGAATTTAATATTGATAAAAGGTTGCTGAATTGCGACAAATTATAAACGATGATGTAGTAGAGAATGTGGAAAAAGTAAGTAATATTCATTCTCATTATTGTAATTATCAATAATTATTCAAAAATTAAACACATAAAAAAACCTCCAAAAAGCGGAGGTTTTTTATACATAAATGTCTGTTTGGCTTAAATTGCTTTAGCTGGGCCTACAGTTTCATTTAAGTGTTTACGAATGGTCGAAAATGGAAACTTCTTGCTATCCATACGTTTAGGCAAGATGTATGCACCGTCTTGACCCTTTACTTTAAAGTTCAAAAGGATGAAGTCTTTGGTGTCATACCATTCATGAATGTCTTTCCAACCGACAGTCATCGTCCCCATGTTTGCGCCCATACGTTGCTGCATAGAGATCCCATGCGGCTGAACACCCATACGGATGCCTTTAATTTCTTGAACAGGGACTTCGTTCAGTTTGCGTTTCGCATACCATTCGATACCGAATTTACGCACAAGGAAGTAAATCACGACACAGACAATAGCTACCCAGCAAAATACTGTTGAATAGTTCTTAATAAAGATGAGGCCCAAGAGTGCCAGTGCAAGAATTGCACCCATAATTAGCCATGCTTTTTTGCCAATTTTGAAGTTACTGCGAGACAGAACAAGTTGAGCATAACGTTGTTCTTCTTCAGAAATTTCATAAGCCACTGGCTCTAGCGTGTAGGCATATAAATTTTTTGCGGTCATAGTGAAAGTAACAGATTTAAAACTGTAAAAAGTTTAGCATTATTTATACCAATTCAGTGAGTATATTGTTCCAAAATCATCCAAATTATAGCGAAGCCAGTTCAGTCGATGCCTGATCATGCTCATGACTGAGATTTTGTTTCAATTGGCTAAATTGGTTCAACACGTTAAACATCAAAGAAAGCTGTTGTAGCACAATCAAGGATTTTTGATCTTCCTCACTGTTTTGTGACAAACGCTGACGGATTTCTTGCAACATATTTTGCGCAGATAAGTCTGGAACTTCGTCACGCAGCAATGCACCTTGAATGTCATCTGTAGCTTTATCCAATAAGGTTAAGACCTGTTGGTCTTGAATTTTTTCACGATGCGCACCTAAGGCCGCGATATAACTAATAAAGGTGTGATTGAGACACAAAAACTCAAAGGCTAAAGCTTTTTGAGTCGGATCGGTATCGGGTTCGGTGGCTAATGTGGAAATCAGTGATGCTACTTCTGCATCGGTATTATGTGCTGCACGTCGTACCACACGATAATTCAAGCCGTTATTACGACCAGATTTGTATTGTTCAACCACTTCGGCCAAATAATCACACTGCGCTTGAATAGAGCGACTGATGGTCCGAGGTAGGCGACGGAACTTCCAGTCTGGGAAAATGAAACTCACACCAAACCATGCCAAGGCACAGCCAATCAGTGTATCAATCATACGCGGCATAGCTGCGGCAAAACCCATGCCATCTAAGTTAAAGTTGATCAGCGCCAAAATGGTAATAAATGCAGTGGCTTGTGCATATTGCTTACTGCGTAATTCAAAAAACAGCACGCCACTTAAAATGAGTAGCAGTAACTGACCTTCGACAGAAGGAACAAAATATAAAATCGCATAACCTAAAATAATTCCGACCAAGGTGCCAATGATACGTAAATAGAGGCGGCGCTTGGTGGCGTTAAAGTTTGGCTGGCTGACAAACAGGGCAGTCAATAAAATCCAATAGCCATAACTGATATTGGTCACTTGGACAAAAATATAACCAATAAATAAGACAGTCGATAAACGCACAGCATGACGGAACAGCACCGATTCAGGGCTCAAATGTTGTTTGAATCGAATGACGATGTCGTCCCAACCTTTTAAATCATCATCTTTTAAACGATTTTCAATCAGGGCTTGTCGGTCAATATAACGCTCGGTTTCGACATTACGTAATTGCGCATCAATGCCTTTTAGGTTTTGGTATAAAGCAAATAAAGAGTTGATCCAAACTTCATCGTATTTTTGTTCTTCACGCAGCTTTTCGAGTGACAATTTCAGATTGTGGAACGCATGTTTAAAACGTTGATTATGATGATAAGGTTTTCGCTGTAAGATACTGATACTCAAATCTTTACAAGCTTTACCTTGAATCGAAAGCACGCGTTGAAAGCGAAATAAAATATCACTATGTTCAAAAATACGGGTCAATTTTTGATAATCAATATGCGCGGAATCGGCACGTTCATGAATGTCTTGCGCGACAAAATAATATTGCAGGCTACGACGCGTATCTTTTTGTCCACGGTCACCTTTTAAACGCGTTAATAAGGCTGTTTTCATATCGTTGAAAATGCCAATTAATTTGCCATTTTCTAGCGATAGCTCAATCAAACTTTGCTGATAACTTTCTGGTGTCATATCGACATCAAACAAGTTAGATTTTGCAAATAAGAAGTCACCTAGAGACGAATAGCTTTGGGCCAATTTGTCCTGAACTTGACGCACAGGAAACAGCAGAAAGCTCAAAGTCGAAAGCAGTCCGTACCACATCGCACCGATGACCAATAAACCTGCTTGTGTATACCAATTTTCAAAAAGTTCAACCCCAAGCATGGAATACACGGAGATCACCAAACAGCCATAAGAAATGGTGGCGTAGCGACGACCCAATGAACCCAAAAGAATCCAACCGATACAAGACACAATCAGGCCCAATGCAAATAAGATCGGATGCGGGAACAACAGATAAATGGATACCGCAGTAACAAAGAACCCGATATAGGTATAAATTTGATTGAGCACACGGACTGAAAAGCGGTCATCGATATCACTCAGACCTGCGGCCACCACACCCAAAGTGAGGGGAATGGTCATTAATTGCTGATCTAAAAAATATGGGACAAAGGCTGTTCCTGCGAAGGCAATGACCATGCGCAAGTTATACATAAAGGTCGTGTTATAGGTTGCTTGTTTCAGTCGTGCGAGCCAGGCGTTCAAAATTTTTCCTTTGCTAAAGCGATGGGGCAGTAAGCAATGTGTATCGTGTGAATTTTCACATTGAAGCCAAGAAATAATACTATGTGCAGTGTAAACTTGTCTGCAAAACTTGCTTGCGATAAATGAATTATTCTTATGAAAAGCGTCGAATCACAAAAGGAATTTTCTCAACGCTGGATCGTCTTGTTGGCATTGCTGACTGCTTTAGGGCCACTTTCAATCGATATGTATTTGCCGGCTTTACCTCAAATGGCCGATGATTTTGGTGTCACAACGCAACAAGTGGCCAATAGTCTTCCAGCGTATTTCTTGGGTTTGGCGATTGGGCAGTTAATTTATGGGCCAGTCAGCGACCGTATTGGGCGTAAAACACCGCTATATTTCGGTTTGGTTTTATATATTTGTGCCAGTTTTCTGTGTGTCTTTGCCAATAGTGAATGGAGCTTGATCGCGGCTCGTGTTTTGCAAGCGTTGGGTGGCTGTGTCGGTGTGGTGATTGCCCGTGCTGCAATTCGTGATCGCTTAAGTATGCAAGCTTCTGCTCAAGCCTTTGCGAGTATGATGATCGTGACAACAATTGCACCAATCATTGCACCTACTTTAGGCGCGTGGGTGTTACAGGTGTTTGAATGGCAATACATATTTGCGGTATTGGTACTTGTCGGTATTTTTTGTCTTTTCTGCGTACATTTTTTCTTTCAAGAAACCCTCCCTGTTGAGCGGCGCTTAAACTTAAGTTTAAAACAAGTCTTAGGTTTATATGGTGCGATTTTGCAAGACGAAACCTTCCGTAAACCGATGCTCACAGGCTGTTTTTCTGGCGCAATTTTATTTTGTTATATCAGTGGCTCATCTGCCATTTTAATGGATGGTTATGGTCTGAGCCAACAGCAATTTGCTTATGTATTTGGTGCGAATGCTTTAGGGATTATGGTGTTTTCGACCTTCAACAAGAAACTTGCAAATCGACTGGATGTTCGCCATCGTTTGCAATTGGGTAATGCACTTCAATTGTGTGGTGTGCTGATCTTATTGGCGGCGGGGCTATTTTATCTTTCATCTATCGTTGTTGTAATGTTGGGCATGTTCTTATGTGTTGCATCAATTGGCTTCACTGGGCCAAATGCGATGGCTTTGGCGATGTCTGAACAAGGCTCACGAGCTGGCACAGCCAGTGCAATCATGGGAAGTATGCAATTTGCCTGTGGTCTATTGGCTGGAGTGTTTTTGAACTTTTTAGTATGGTCAGCGCTGATCAATATGGCCCTGATTATGCTTCTATTTGTGGTTGTTGCAATGTTCACCATGCGTAGTTTAAGAGCTTCAGCCATGGGGTGAACTGAATGAGGGTGAAGACGTTTAGCTGGTTTGACTTAAACGTCAGTCATCAATGTCCATATATTTTTGATGAAATATGTGTGTCATTCATTATAAATGTTCATCATCATAACGATGAATGATTGTGCTATTTTCCCATTGTGAGGTCAGTTTCTATTTTCTCGAAACGTATATCTAAGAAATCATCCACTTGAAAATAATTAATGAAACTGCGCATCATTGTTGTCTTAATCTAAGGAAATAGAATAATTATTAAATAAGTATTATTCGCATTAAATACATTACGTTATGCTGGATAAATACATTGTGAATGTCTCTATCGGTAATATGTCGGATTTTATTGTTTTTATTGCATACCTACAGGGTATGGGTTTTTACCTTTAAGGTATGAATATTGAGATTTTTTGCCATCTGAATCGGCTAAGTCCGAATTTTAACTAAATATTTCAGTCTATTTTCAGTAATGGATTCAGGTTTCGTGCTTTTTGCTTTCAAGTATTTCGTTATTGGGGGCTACAAGTTAAGGTTTTAATGCGACTAAAGCACGGATATGCAGCATGAAATTTGTCCGCTCAAATAGCTGAATAACAAAGCACCCGGATTTAGGGTATACAACAATGACAGGACAATAGAGAGCTTAGGATGAAAACTCAAACTGTATTCCACCCAATGAAAACCCTTGTTGTTGCCATGAGTTTGGCAACGGTATCAATGGCTCATGCAGGCAGCAATACTTCTGAAATTGAACAATTACGTGCAGAAGTTGCAGAACTGAAAAGTTTGATTAAAGCGCAGCAGCAAGTTCAACAACAGCAACAAACAGAGATTCAGCAAGTTAAAGCGCGTCCTGTTGCACCACCACCGCAACCAGCTACTCCAGCTGCAAGCTTAAAATCTAAAACAGGTGCAGATGTAAGTCTTTACGGTTTTGTTCGTGGTGATGCGAACTACATTATTGAAGGTGCGGATAACGACTTTAACAACGTACATACGTCTAAAGAAGAAGCACGAGATAAACTTCGTGCAACTGCAAAAACCACACGTTTTGGTTTAGATTTTACAGCACCCGTCGGTGGTGATGATAAAGTGGGCGGTAAAATCGAGGTCGATTTCAATGGAAGTGGCGAAACTATTCGTCTACGTCATGGTTACTTAACCTTTAACAACTGGTTATTTGGTCAAACGACATCTAACTTCTTGTCTAACCATGCACCAGAAATGATTGATTTCAATACAAACTTGGGTGGTGGTACTACACGTATTCCTCAAGTTCGTTATAACTACAAGTTAGCTCCAGATACTCAATTATTTGTTTCTGCGGAAGAAGGGGATAGTAAAGGGACTGTTGCTGCAGATCCGACGTATCGCCTTCCAAACTTAACTGCCAAAGTGACTCAAAGTTTTGCCGCAGGTAAAGGTAGCGCTTCAGCTCGTGCATTGGTTGAAAACTACAAATCTAAAGCTGCGGATGATACTGAAACAGCTTGGGGTGTAGCAGCGGGTGCATCTTATGCAGTGACTGATCAATTGAAATTGAATGGTGATGTTTCGTATACAGAAGGCAACAGCAACTATTTATATGGTTCTAACTCGGCTTACTCTGTTGTAGATGGCAGCATCGAGCAAAACAAATTCACTGCTGTACAAGTGGGTGCAACTTATAAGTTTAATGAAAAACTACGTTCGACTTTAGCTTACGGTGCGCTATTTGCGGATGATGGCAGCGCGTATGCGAAAGATGCATCTAACTCAAATGCGAATGAAGAAGCACAGCAAGCTTGGATTAACTTTATTTACGCACCTGTAAAACCAGTTGAACTTGGCTTAGAATATGTGAACGGTAAACGCAAAAACTTTGCGGGTGAATCTTATAACGATGACCGCGTTGGCTTAATGGCTAAATATAGCTTCTAAGCTCAAACTACTGATCTAATCAATCAAAAAAGCCTGACTCAGTTCAGGCTTTTTTTGTTGAAACAGGAGATTTTTCAACGCAAATTAACCCATAGCACTAAGCAGATGGAATCACTAAATCGCCTGAGTCTTGATGTCGTACTGGTTAAAGCAGTCGTTTAACCACGTCTTACATGGGCATCATGTTCAAATCTTTAATATTTTATATAGATAAAAAATGCGAATACATTTTAGTAAAAACAAACAGATATAACTTTAAATTATAGCAAATAAAACTTTTTGTAATTAAAATTAATGAAATTTCTCTGTTCTCCACGCATAATGTGCGACTTTTCTAATCAGCATTTGATTTTATGTATTTCATCTATGATGTGAATATTGTAGTAAGTGTTGGTTTAGTAAGCATGAACTGCTTTTATGGATTTGTTTTGTCGAATTGAGTTTTCACTTTTTTTAACTCAGGCATACATATTTGAATCAGATGATGAATATTTATGATTGGCAATGAATAGCTGGTAGCCTGATTTATTGGTTAAATTTACAAATTGGAATTGTATTTTAATTAATAAACGCTACTAATTTCTATTAATTGGACTAATAAATATTCTAACCATTTTGGACAAATTATTATGGAATTTAGCTTTAACGCATTTTATACCTTAATTGCGGCGGTGATCGTTCTTTTATTAGGACGTTTTCTGGTAAATAAAATCAGTTTTTTGAGGCGTTACAATATTCCTGAGCCCGTAGCTGGTGGTTTGGTTGCTGCAATAATTTCATTGGTTGTACATAGCATTTGGGGTTATAGCATTACTACGAGTAGTGAATTACAAACCAGTTTTATGCTGATTTTCTTCTCATCCATTGGTTTAAGCGCAAACTTTGCCAAATTGAAAGAAGGCGGAATTGGTCTTGTTATTTTTCTGGTAGCCGTTGCTTCTTTCATTGTTGTGCAGGATGTCGTTGGTATCAGTCTTGCCACTTTATTGGGTATTGATCCACTGATTGGTTTGATTGCAGGTTCAATTACGTTGACAGGTGGTCATGGTACAGCTGGTGCATGGGGTGAAATTCTTGAAGTTGAACACGGTATACAAGGTGCATTAGCTTTAGGTATGGCAAGTGCAACTTTTGGTTTAATCATTGGTGGTATTATTGGTGGACCATTAGCTAAGTTGCTAATTAATCGTTATCACCTAGCAACTCCGCGCACAAATGAGCAAATTGAGCGTAGTGATAACACACCACTAGCTGATATTAATTCAACAGAATATGTACCTTTTGAATATCCACATCGTGTTCGTTTAATTACCGCAGATAATGCAATTACGACTTTGGGCTTATTTGCTGGCTGTTTAGCATTTGCTGATTTTATGACGGCTTTCAGTAAAGGTACGATGTTTGAATTACCGACATTTGTATGGGCTTTAGCTGGTGGTGTCATTTTACGAAATGTATTAGAAGGTATTTTCCGCGTACAAATATTTGATCGTGCAATTGATGTATTTGGTAATGCTTCATTATCACTGTACTTAGCAATGGCACTATTATCGTTGAAACTATGGCAGCTATCAGATCTTGCAGGACCATTAGTTGTGATTTTGGGAGCCCAAACATTAACAATGGCACTATATGCTGCGTTTATCACTTTCCGTGTAATGGGCAAAAATTATGATGCTGCGGTTTTAGCGGCGGGTCATTGTGGTTTTGGTATGGGGGCAACACCTACCGCAGTTGCAAATATGCAAGCCATTACCAATATGTATGGTCCATCTCATAAGGCTTTCCTAATCGTTCCTTTATGTGGCGCATTTTTTGTTGATTTGATTAACGCAACAGTTATTCAATTAATTCTTAAATTCTTTGCTTAATTTAGAAAGGCTCTTCAAAAAAGAGCCTTTTATACTTTTGACCATTTAAAACTAGGGTTGAATATGAATGAACAATTAAACGAAACCCTGATGAGCTGGGTCAAAGTTTTTAATGATCCGCTTTGGGATTTCTTAGTCGTATTTTTAGTGGCGGTTGGTATTTTTTATACCTTAATCACTGGTGCAGTTCAGATTCGTCTATTTTTTCATAGTATTAAAGTGATGAAATCTAGCCGAAAGGAAGGTGATGATGATCATGGTATTACACCATTTCAGGCTTTTGTAACTGGACTGGCAAGTCGTGTCGGTGTGGGTAATGTCGCAGGTGTTGCAATTGCAATCGCTATTGGTGGGCCTGGTGCAGTGTTCTGGATGTGGTTTACCGCATTTTTAGGGATGAGTTCTGCATTTGTTGAATCTTCTTTGGCTCAACTTTTTAAAGTACGGGATACGCAAAATCAGCAATTCCGCGGTGGACCAGCTTATTACATTACCCAAGGCTTAAAACAAAAATGGTTGGGTGTGGTTTTTGCGATTGCCCTGATTTCAACCTATGGCTTTGTGTTTAATGCAGTACAAGCCAATGCCATTACGGGTGCAACTTCACATGCTTGGGGTTGGGATAAAGCCAATCTAGTATTGAATTTGGGCAGTTTTAGTTTTGAAATTTCATGGGTAGGGTTATTCCTTGTCTTTATAACAGCGCTGATTATTTTTGGTGGTATTAAGCGTATTGCAAAAGTGGCAGAACGTTTTGTTCCATTTATGGCATTACTTTATTTGGCAGTCGCGCTCTATATCGCTTTTGCTAACTTTGCAATCTTGCCTGATATCTTCCAGTTAATATTCAGCAAAGCATTTGAGTTTGATGCTGCGGCTGGTGGTTTCTTCGGTGCTATGGTTTCTATGGCGATGATGCAAGGCATTAAGCGTGGATTATTCTCAAACGAAGCGGGTATGGGTTCTGCTCCGAATGCTGCGGCAGCATCAGATGTTAAACACCCGGTCAATCAAGGCCTGGTTCAGATGCTCGGTGTCTTTGTCGATACATTTGTGGTGTGTACCTGTACGGCGATCATTATTTTGGCATCTGGCTTGTATGAAAATGCAGGCTTTGAGGGTGTTGCTTTGACGCAAATGGCGCTTGAAAGCCAGATTGGCGCATGGGGAGATGACTTCCTTGCCATAATCTTGTTCTTATTCGCTTATTCTTCAGTAATCGGTAACTATGCTTATGCTGAAGGTAATGTGCAGTTTATCAATAACAATCCTA
Source organism: Acinetobacter sp. YH12145 (assembly GCF_013418335.1). Lineage (NCBI taxonomy): Bacteria > Pseudomonadati > Pseudomonadota > Gammaproteobacteria > Moraxellales > Moraxellaceae > Acinetobacter > Acinetobacter sp. YH12145. The sequence goes on from NZ_VPCE01000001.1 coordinate 125,428, forward strand.
AGGTCATGTTTATATTCCGCGTAGTCGTCCTCATGATGGTGTACTTTGGCTCAATCATGAGTGTGCCACTGATTTGGAACTTAGCGGATCTCTTCATGGGCGTGATGGCGAGTATTAACCTCTTTGCGATTTTATTGCTGACGCCATTCTTATTGATGCTGATGAAAGACTACACCTCACAGTTAAAACGGGGTGTAAAAGAGCCAGTATTTAAAATGGATGAACATCCAAAATATAAGGATCGCGTTAATTCCGATATTTGGTAAAGCAAAAATTAACTTTAAAAAGCTCCGTTATCGGGGCTTTTTTTGCTAGACAATGTTTTGGATCTTGATGTGGAAATTCTGCTAGACACTGAAATTTTGACAGCCAATGACTTTCTAGGTTGTATGTCAATATAATGTGCATCGGTCAGAGGCATTAACGAATAATAACAGTGACGTGAATGTGGACTGATTAGACTACTTTTTCTCTTCAAATCTCGAGTTGCATTTGGAATATCTCTCAATGAAAAGCATAACTGTTTTGATGACTGCATTCGCAATCAGCCTTGTAGGTTGTCAAAGTGTGGGCTCAAAAAAGGTCAGCGCTGAAACAACATCACAAATTCGAACTTATACAGCAGCACCTGCTCAAGTGGCGAATAACCGCATTGACTTTAAAAAAGTGAAAAAGCAGGAAAAGCGTCCGATTGTTGCTTTGGTTTTAGGGAGTGGTGGGGCACGTGGTTATGCACACATTGGCGCCATTCAGATACTTGAACAGCAGGGAATACACCCAGATTTTATTGTTGGAACCAGTGCGGGTAGCATTGTGGGTTCAATCTATGCTTCAGGTAAAAGTGCCAATGAGTTAAGAGATATCGCCTTAAATATGAAAGCCAATGATGTTCGAGAAATACGTTTGGACAAAAAAGGCTTTTTTGACGGTAAAAAAGTTGAAGATTATATCAATGAGCAAGTTGATGATGTGCCTTTAGAGTTGCTAAAAACCCCAATGTATGTGGTGGCAACCGAGTTAAAAGATGGCAAAAAAGTCGTGTTCAATTATGGCAATACGGGGCAGGCTGTTCGTGCTTCGGTGTCAATTCCGAGTATGTTTATTCCAACGATTATTGAAGATACAGAATATGTCGATGGTGGCTTGGTCAGTCCTGTTCCTGTGGACGTTGCACGCGATTTAGGGGCAGATATTATTATTGCGGTGGATATTTTGGCACGACCGATTCATACAGAAACGTCGAATGTTTGGGGCTTGTTTAACCAAAATATCAATATTATGCAAAATCGTTTAGCTCAAGAAGAGCTCAAGCGAGCAGACATTGTGATTCAACCTGATTTACGTGAAAAAGCACATATATTTGATGTGAAAGGGCGTGAAGCGACGATGCTTGCAGGTGAAGAGGCAACCTTGGAAAAACTTGGAGAGATTTCTCGGGTTTATGCTGAACATCAATATAGCAAGGGACATCATATTCCTTATTTGGCAGCCAAAGACTAGGCTGATACGATTCGCAAATTTAAACGCATCCTGTTCACCTCTCAGGGTGCATTTTTATTTCAGCAAAGCATTTTAATTTTTGCTCTCAGCTTTTCCCATGCTCAATAGTATCTAGTAATCATTAATATCTTGGATGTTGATTGGTTTTAGGTCTTAATCAAAAGATTTGCCAAATATAAAAATCTTAATAATACGAAAATATACAGTTAATTATTTGAAATTAATTAAAAAAATCATATTAATTGGTTTTACGTAGATTTTAAGAGTATATACCTATATTAGCGTTTTTATTCATGTGCTTACATTTACCAATACTGTTGAAGTGTTTAGAATATCATCAGGTTATTAATACTTAAAACCAATAAATATTTTAAAGGTAGCTGTAGATGAAAACGCTTGATGTAGGACAAAAAGTAAAGCTTGCGATGATGGAAGAGAGGGTATTTATTGTCACTCATGTACATGTAGATAATTCTTACACGCTAGAAAGTACCAATGATTTTGGGCAAAAAACCAGCTATGACAATGTATCTTTCGAGATGTTAAAAGTCTTAGAAGATTAAGTTTAATGCCGTGCTATGTTGAATCGATGAACAACGCGTTTTAATGAATATGTTTTAAATATAAAACACAGCATAGCTTTGATTAAAAAACTGATAGATAGCGTGATAAATACTTGTTTATCGGGTGTATATCGTTATCGATATATATTTTACTGAATGATGGTGTGATCACTATAAATAATAATGATGGTTTTTTTGCCGATTTGAACATTTAATTTTGATTAAAATCTATATAATAATCACATTAATCATTGTTATATCACGAGTCTAGAGAAACAAGATGTCCCCATTAGATCAAATTGCGAATGCACTAGACGACCAGTCAGAATTATCGATGTCAGTTTTAATGACTCCTGACATGGCGAATTTTTCGGGTAATGTGCATGGTGGAACGATTCTAAAATTGTTAGACCAAGTCGCGTATGCTTGTGCAAGTCGCTATTCTGGTAGCTACGTGGTGACACTATCAGTCGATAAAGTGAATTTTAAAGAACCAATTCACGTGGGTGAGTTGGTGACTTTCCTTGCAAGTGTGAACCATGTTGGTCGTACTTCAATGGAAATTGGTATTCGTGTTGAAGCGCAGAACATTCAAAAACGTACAGTACGTCATACCAATAGTTGCTATTTCACAATGGTCGCTGTTGATGATCAAGGTAAACCGAAACAAATTCCAGCATTGAATCTAGATAATGACTGGAAACGTTGTCGTTTCGAAGCTGCGGAACAACGTAAAGTGGCACGTTTACAGGAAAATCATCATCCTTCTTGCAGTATTTATAAAAAGTCGACACAAAGCTAATCACTTTGGTGGCTGAATATTTGAAAAGATCGCTTAGGCGATCTTTTTTGTATTCTGAAATTCGTCTGGAGAGTGCAGTTGAGATTTGAGTTCCGAGTGTGCGACTAAAGTTTATTCTTCGAAGCTCAGTTAAAGATAGTCATTCAGTCCAATACCGTTTAATATAAAACGATACGTAGCGTTTCGTTTTATGTTATGAGTGAAACTGAAAAAACTTCTCGGCGTAAGCAATGTATCTTACAGGCAGTCACAGATGCTTTAGCGGAAAGTGATTATCGAAGCATGACCATTGAAGATATTGCGGCTCGTGCAGGCGTGGGAAAATCGACGATTTACCGTTGGTGGAAGCATAAGTCCGATCTGGTTTTCGATGCTTTTAAAGCGCACACTGCTTCGGTGTTTGAACTCGATTTATCACAAAGTTTAGAGTTCAATCTAAATCAACAATTGCTCAAACTATCAAGGGCTTTAAATCAGCACGTGGGTCGAGCATTGCTCGTGGTTTTGGCGGAGCATCGTGAAGCAGCGGGTGAGTTTTTTAAACAGTATTTGTTACCTCGACGAGAAGCGACACGTGAGCTGATCCAATTGGCCATTCAACGAGGCGAAATTCGGGCGGATTATCCTTTCGAACTCATGTTGGACATGTTGTATGGCCCGATTCATTATCAGATCATTTTCTTTAATACCCAGCCAGATGAAGACTATATCAAGCGACTGGTGCAGTTGGCGCTAAACCCGATTTTTACGCAGTCCCAAGCCACGCGTAGCAGCGAGGAAATGACCTCATGACTACTCAACATCAGGCATCGCTATGGAACAAGTCTTTCGTTTTTTGTCTGTGTAATAACTTGTTTTTATTTAGCTATTACTTTGCGCTGCTGACAATATTGCCCATTTATATTATGAAAGAATTGGGTGGTTCGATTCAGCAAGCGGGTATGGCTTTAACGCTATTTTTGGTGTCATCCATTGCGATTCGTCCCTTTTCCGGCATGATCATTGAACGTTTTGGTAAAGCCAATTCTGTGCGTATTTCAGGCTTGATCTTTGTCGTTTTTGCGCTGAGTTATTTGTGGATTGACAGCATGTGGTCGTTGTTGGTCATTCGTTTTTTACATGGTTTTTGGTTCAGTATATTAACCACGGTCAATGTTCCCATCGTAAATGATTACATCCCAGATCATCGAAAGGGCGAAGGCATGGGCTACTTTGTCATGTCGACTAACTTAGGCGTGGTGATCGGGCCATTTTTAGCGCTGAGTATGATTCAATTCAGCAGTTTTAGTACCTTATTTGCAGTATTAGCCTTATTGGTTGCAGTGGGCTATATTTTTACGTGGTTAGTTCAAATACAAGAACACGTACAGCATAAATCAAGTGATCAAGCGAGCCAATCCGCAGCCATCCAATGGCGTGATGTGATAGAAACACGGGTACTTGCCATCAGTTTTGTGGCATTGCTGACCGCATTTGCATATTCGAGTGTGATGAGTTTTATCACCGCTTATGCAGAGTTGAAGCATTTACTCGCTTATACCAGTATCTTTTTTATTGTCTTTGCCGTATCGATGTTGATCGTCCGTCCTTGGGTTGGCAAAGTTTATGATCGCAAAGGCCCGAGCGCAGTCATCTATCCATCCTTTATTTGCTTTGCCATTGGTTTGGTGGTTGTGAGTTTTCTCACGAATCAATGGGTGCTTTGGATATCGGCAGTTTTTATGGGCATCGGCTACGGTTCAGTGTTCCCATGCCTGCAAACGGTCGCAATTCAAACGGTAGAAAAAGCCCGAATGGGACATGCGATATCCACCTTTTTTGCCTTGTTTGATATTGGCCTTGCTGTCGGTTCGGTCATTATGGGGGCGCTGATTGCATACTTTGGATTTCAGGCAACCTATTTATTTTGTGCGGTGATGGTGCTGTTCACTACGTGGATGTATCGTCTATTCGTGGCAAACCAATTCAAACGCAGTGCTTTAGGAGCTGAATAATGGAATTACGACATCTACGATATTTTGTTGCGGTTGCCGAAGAGCTAAATTTTACCAAGGCTGCGCAGCGAATGTGTACTGTGCAACCTTCTTTAAGTCAGCAAATTAAAGATCTAGAACAGGAAGTTGGGGTGCAATTATTGATGCGAACCAACCGAAAAGTTGAACTGACTGCAGAAGGTCAGGCCTTTTTAAAAGAAGCGCGTTTGAGTTTAGAGCATGCAGAAAAAGCTATGATTGATGCGCGTCAAATTGCGCAGCTCAGTAAAGAACAACTGAATATCGGCTTTGTTCCTGTGGCTGAAATGAAGGTCTTTCCTTATATCATGCCAAATATTCGAGCTCAGTTTCCTGAGTTAAAAATTCATTTTCATAGTTTAATGGATGTCGATCAGATCAGCGCAGTGCGTAAAGGGGAAATTGATATTGCCTTTACCCGTTATGTCGAAGAAAGCCCTGATATAGAATCTGTTCAGATTTTTACTGAGCCTTTGGCGCTGATTGTGCCGAAAAATTCGCCTGTGGCAGAACAGCGGCATATCAGCATTAAAAACATGAATAATCAGGATTTTATTATTAGCGATGAACATTCATCACCTGAGCTATACCGAATTATTCAGGATTTCTTTAAGCAAAATAAACTGAATGTGAACTTGGTACAGCATTCGACCAATATTTTGTTAAATGTCAATTTGGTCGGTATGGGAGTGGGGTGGAGTTTGGTACCGTCTTATGTCATTCCATTGCTCGGTGATAAAATATTGGTTAAAAGTACGGTTGAACCTTTGCCGACCATTGGTTTGTATGCAAGCTATCGAAAAGATCGTAAAAATGATGCAATCGAATTGATTTTAAAAGTCTTAAAAGAGCAGTTCTATATGGGTTTTTTCTAGGCCTTTAAATATTGCCCTAAGATTTAAACAAAAAATCCCGAATTAAGCGCTTCGGGATTTTTTATTTATCGTATTTTTAATCATAGATTAAATGAAGAATGGAGCTTGTTCAGCTCATTCATTTAAACCATTTTTGTAAATAGGGTTTCATCACACGGTAGGCAATCAAACCGATAATAATAATCAGATAGAGTGGCCAAATCGTAATGAGAATAACCAGCAGGCTCAATACAAATTGCCAACCTTTTTGAATACCGTACCACGCTCTTTGCCAGAAACTATCGCCATTTAACTGCGCAATAGCATCAAGGTTAATATCGATATGTTCACGGACAGTGGCAGGTTGAGTAAATCCAATCACAATCGTGCTATAGCGGACACGATCTTGAACTTCTAAGCGGGTCAGTCGTGAGATTTCATTGATTTGTGCTGCTGCAACATGGTCGGGCACGACCTGTGTTTGCGACATTTTTTCTTCGAGTAGTTTTAGCTCATAGCGTTTTGCTGAATATTGCTGACGGTTCAAAAAATGCATTAGTGGCAACAGTTGATTGACGAAATGTGCAGCTTTTTCACTTGGCACACGAATGATCATTTCCGCTTGCGGATTTACTTTTTCAAAGATTTTAATTTTGCCGTCAGCAATCGGGTAGGATTGACTCTCTTGCACCACAAAGTCGATATTTTTCTGTTCAATAAAGCCGCCTAAACTTAGCGTCAGTTTTTCAATTTCTAAGGCCGTTTTAACCACATCTTTCGACTCAAAACTGACATTGGCTTCTCGTACCATTTTACGTGAGGCTTCAGCTGGGTTGACCTGCTCATTTAAAATAGTTTCAGGTTTTTGTGTTGTTGCAGGCGTGGTAGACGGCTCATTGGAAGTGCTTTCCGCTGCTTGATCTTGCTGTGTACTGACTTGAGCAGGTTGTGCATCTGCGCTGGCTTCAGTTGCCATTTCTTCGGTTTTCTTGGAACAGCCTGAAATTAAAATCACCGTTAACATGGCAATTAAATATTTATTTTTCATAGATGTAGAGCTCAATTGTTTGATTATCAGAAAGTCGGAGTAAATACTTTTTGCTTTAAATATAGATTCAAATTTAGCGTAATTATTAGTCGGGCGTATTGTATCGGAAAGTGTTTAAAGCAGGGATGAACGCAACATAATTCTACATAGAGCCGCGTATAGTCATAGATAGAACAACAAGGAAGAAAATAAGGATATCTACAATGAACCCAACAATGAAACTCTACAGCAATCCACGCTCACGCAGTAATACCATTCTGCCTTTATTGAAAGAATTAAATATCTATTGAAAGAATTAAATATCGAGTCAGAAGTTGAGATTATTGAAGTGCCATATGAAGAGATGTATCAAGCGGCATATCTCAAGATTAATCCCATGGGCAAAGTTCCCTGCTTGGTCGATGGTATTGTCGTGATTAGTGAGACCGCAGCCATCTTTAGTTATTTAGCCGATAAATTCAGTGACAAAGGTTTGGCACCCGCATTGGATGATCCCAAACGTGGTGAATATTTGAAATGGATGTTTTTCTGTCATGGTCCGCTGACTGAATACATGGACATGAAAAATGTCGGCATTAGCACTGAGTTGATGGATGAGAAACGTGGCAGTTTGAGTTTTGGTAATGAAAAAATACTTTTAGATTTTATTAAAACAGGGCTTGTGCAGGCCCAGCCATATCTGTTGGGGGATAAAATTAGCGCAGCAGATTTGTATTTAGCTTATTGGATGGTGTATGCCATTTCATTCAAAATATTGCCATATTTAGATGAATTTAAACCTTTTATTCAGCAGATTCAGCAACGTGAATCGGTAAAAGATGTGCATTGGTTTCAGTCGGTTTAACTTGGATGCTTATTTGATTGTTGGCTGAACTTGGTATTGCTATATGTCTATTCATATAACTCTTTCTTTGAGAACTAAAAAGAAAGAGTTTTAAATATCAATCACTAAGATGATAAAGCGATTTTAATTATTGCCATAAATAATGTATGGCATATATTGCGCTAAATTAAATAGACTCAATCGTTGTTGGGTCTATTTAAAAAATCATGGGCTTCATCATCAGATAGAGGTGGGCCTAAATCTCTTTCAAGTTTGGCATATATTTCGAGTAGTCTTTTTTGTTGAGGATCGATATCTAAGGCACGATGCTGCTGATATGTTAATTGATCTTCAATCCAATAATAATCCTGAATCGCAGCCCCTGCGAAACTGGTTTTCAAATGGAGTTTGTAATAACCAGAAAATTTATGTTTCTTGGTATCTAGACAGAGATACGCGAAGGTAGACCAACCACTTTCGGGAAATTTAAGGCGAGCTCGGCAGGGCTTCTTTTCTAGTGTAAATGTAGGTGAATAGACTTGGCCTTTTAGAATGATATTTTTATCTTGACCAAAATATTGAGTTTGTAATGCAAATAAAGCAAGAATCACTGTGGTGAGAAAAAAGCTGGCAATGACTGAATAAAAAAATGAAATGTATAAATGGAAGGACAAAAAATTAGATTCTTCGTTTTTGTTCACATCTTTTTCTAAGCGTAATAAATAGCAATTCAAAGAAATAAGAAAACAGAGGCAAAAAACGAAAATAGGTAACCAACTATTGGCATGAAAATGATGTATCTCTACGAAAATGAGTGAACAGATAAAAATAAAGCCCAACAAACTATAAATGAATAATTTCTGAAATCTTTTTTGCATTTTGTGAAGCTTATAATTATGTATTGAACGATTATAGCATGCGATGTTTATAGTGATTATAGAAAAAAATCACCATGCTTAATGCATGGTGATTTTTAATTCTTGCAGATCTATTTGGATTATTAAGCATGCAATTTTGCAAACAATTGTTGGCTCACGCTGTCTAAAGTTTGTGGAATTGCAATCGCTGCAACAAAACGGTCTGGGCGAAGAATCGTAATAGATTCAGTGGTTTTACCAAACCAACCACGAATATCAGTACCAATATCACCAATCGTGATCACATTGTCGTACTTGGTGCGATTTTCATTGCTAAGTTGAACAGCAGGCAATACTTGGATAAATTTAACGCCCAATTTTTGCCATTTTTTCATGGTCGCATCTGACAGACCCCATTTGGGATCGACGCCCCAAGCAATGATTGCAAAGTCGTTACCGATGACTTCATCAAGTAGGACTTTCTCACCAGATTCAAGTTGAACATGTGGTTGAATGAACATTTTACCCACAGGTGAGTCTTTAACACCGTTATTGATCAATGCACCATCGTTGTACTTCGGCATTGGTTTGAAGCGCATTTCCAATAGATATTGCTTGATCGGTTTGATGTAATTGAGCGCATAGGCAATACCATCACGCACGAAACCTTGCCATTTTTTTGGTGGCGCAAGGACATGACCCGCCATTACAGAAAGATCAATCATCGCTTTGGCATGATCTTTACGTTCAACTTGGTACGTATCTAAAAGCGCAGGGCCAGCTTTGCCTTGTACAACCATTGCAACTTTCCACGCAAGGTTGAATGCATCGCGCATACCACTGTTATAGCCTTGACCTTGCCATACTGGCATGATGTGCGCAGCATCGCCTGCAAGTAAAATACGGTCTACACGGAATTTATCTGCAATACGGGCATTGTGGGTATAAACACGCTGACGAATCACTTCAATACCATCGGTCGTTGGAAGTACTTTCGACAAAAGTTTTGCAATGTTTTCAGGTTTGCTTAATTCTTCTTGAGTTTCACCAGGCATCACCATAAATTCGAAACGACGAATACCGTGTGGAAGAGCAGCAGATACATAAGGACGCACAGGGTCACAGCATAGGTAAATGTGTGGCGTTGCAAGTGGGTCATTATTGATGTCGATCACGATCCATTGGTTCGGTGCAGTTTTACCATCGAAGCCGATGTTGAGGGTACGACGTACCACAGAGTTACCACCATCACAAGCAATCAAATACTGCGCTTGAATTATTTCAGCTTCACCGTCTTTATTTTGAATATTGAGCGTTACACCATTGGCATCTTGGCTAAAATCAGACAATTGACGAGAGAATAAAACATTTGTGGTTTCGTACTGTTTTAAACCTTGTAGCAGTACATTATCGACTTGCGGTTGAATAAAGGCATTACGACGTGAGAAACCAAATTCACGAGTGAGCGGTTGAATGTCTGCGAAACAACGACCTTTAGGGGTTAAGAAACGCATCGCGTGGTTCGGTGTCGTATGCGGTAACACTTGGTCCACTAAACCTAATGATTGGATGGTACGTAATGATTCATCATCAATACCAATCGCACGTGGGTAGTCAATCAGGCTGTCCAGTTGTTCAATCACAGTGACATTGACGCCTTGCTTACTTAAGTAGTTTGCAATGGTTAAGCCGACAGGACCTGCGCCCAGAATGGCAACTTCCGTTGTGTAATTTGCTTTATTGCTCATGCGTAAACATCCAATCACTTCACATATGCCACTATTAAGTTCTAAACAGAGACTTTCAACAAGCTAGGCATAAGTCGAAACGATGAATCGAATTGTCGTGTTTTTTGCAGGGTTTTATTTTAAGTGGGTGATATATATTTATTTATATGAAAATCATCAATCATTTTGAATGATTTATCGATCATTAAAATCTATCAATCAGTGGCTTTGAGTATAAAAAAGCCGAACCATTTTTCAATGATCCGGCGACTTTAATTCATTTAGCACAACATTTTATTAGTGAGGGATAAATGTTGAGCAGCAGACTAAATGAATTTAGCGTGTGGAGTACGCTATTCGTCTATTATTGAGCAGGTTGAGCTGGTGCAGAACCTTCAGCATTTGCTTCTGAAGCAGGTTGAGCAGCAGTACCTTCAGCAGCAGTTGTTTCAGTCCCTGGCTGTTCTTGAGTGCTAACCACTACTTTTTCTTGTTCAGGTGCTTCTTGTTTATCTTTGCTTGCAGCAAAACTTGTTGCAGCTGCAGCAGCTAGAGTAGAAGCAAGTAAAATTTGAGTTAATTTCATTTTGAGCATCCTTATATATTTTAGTAAGTCCTGAAAAGATCATCACGTCCATCAGGAGAGAACTCATGCTAAATCGAGAAAACCGAGTGATCAATGCGAGCAACAAAGTGAAACAGACTGGTTAACTGGATGAATACATAACCGTCCATCCTGTGTTTTAAATGTAAAAAAATATCGGAATCTTCATTTAACTTTGCAAGAAAAAATGACCAAATCGACTTCATGATTCATTCATTGTTTACATGATGATTACATCGAAGTCGTAATTAAGCTGAATCCAGAATTTTCACTAAAATCCAAATGTAAGGATTCTTTTCGATATGGCTATTTTTTTAAATATAAGAGTTAACTTTGCCAATAAAATGTGACCAGATATGTCATGCATTCATGCAAATGGAATAAATAGGCTGTTTAACAGCCAGATCATCATTCAATGCCTCGGATACTAGGCTGATCTATGCTTTAGGAAAATGAAGACGGAGAAATGAAGACTAGGCTTGCAGCATTTTTTTGAAATCATTATGGTAAAGGCCATCAATCATTGGCTATTTATTTGAGTGACTCACTTTTGAAATTAGTTTCTACCCACGGTGCGATTCCGGTTCATATTATTTCTGGCTTTTTAGGTGCGGGTAAAACCACAGTTTTACAGCAGTTATTAAAGCAAAAGCCAGCGGGCGAAACTTGGGCCGTACTGATGAATGAGTTTGGGCAAATTGGGGTCGATCAACAGATGTTGCCGCAAGATCAGGGCTTTGCGGTGAAGGAATTATTGGGTGGATGTCTATGTTGTAGCAGCCAACTGCCGATGCAAATTGCGTTGTCACGGTTATTGTCAGAGGTGAAACCCGACCGACTGTTTATTGAGCCGACAGGTTTGGGGCATCCGGGACAACTTTTGGAGCAATTGACTGAGCCACATTGGCATCCGCATTTAGCCATGCGAGCATTGGTGACCGTGGTCGATGGCTCACGCTTACATAATCAAGATTGGACTTCGCAAAACCTGTATGCCGATCAACTCAAAGTGGCACAAATCGTTGTGGTGTCTCATGTCGATTGTATGAGTGATGCCGATCAAGCTGGTTTGGAACGACTCAAACAAGCATATTTACCGTATCAGCAGCAATGGATCAATGTTGTAAAAGGTGATTTAAAACTAACAAATATTGATCTTGCCTATATGGGAAGTCCTCGTAAAATTCAGCCTTTATTGGCGATGCAAAAGCAAATGTTGGTCGATGTACCCACAGAAATTAAACAGTTGCCTTATCATTATGTTGAATCCGCTCAGGGCTATAGTGTCGCAGGTTGGAAACTCCCAAAACGATGGATTTTCGACTTTTTTGAGCTGTTAGATTTACTCTGTGAGCAGCAAGATTGGCTACGGATCAAAGGTATTTTTCAGACAGACCAAGGGTGGAAAACCTTTAACTTTAATCCTGATCAGTTTAATTATCAGTCGAGCGAGGAAAGTATCGATAATCGTGTCGAAATTATTTACCAAACTGAACGTGAATGGCTCGAATTTGAAGATCGTTTAATGCAGTGTCGTATCGATGCCGATAAAGCGGAGAAATAAGTAAATCAACGCAGCAAAAGCTTGCTAAATCTTATATGCTAAGCGCCAAATTTGAGGACTTTCACATGGCGCTAAAAGCTACAATTTATAAAGCAGATTTGAACATTGCCAATATGGATGTACACCAATATGGTGATTATCAATTGACGATGGCTTTGCATCCTTCTGAAACGATTGAACGTTTGATGGTACGTGTCTTGGCATATGCACGCTATGCTGACGAAGCATTAGAATTTACCAAAGATCTTTTCGAAACAGATGAACCTGCGTTGTGGGAAAAAGATTTAACAGGTCAATTGGTGAAATGGATTGAAGTCGGTTGTCCTGACGAAGATAAAGTCAAAAAAGCCAGTGCTCGTTGTCCACAAGTTGCTGTGATTACCTATGGTTCTTCAGTAGACGAATGGTATAAACGCAACAGCAAACTGAAAACCCTGAAGAATGTTGAAATTTGGCAATTATCTGAAGCGAGTACAGCTGCCATTCAAGAGTTATGCGAACGAACCATGTCTTTACAATTAAACGTAATGGATGGCGAATGGACTTTGATTGGTGATAAAGCTCAAGCGGTGATTGAATGGACACAATTGCAATAAGCATTTGATGTGATTTAATTCATCACGATGGATGTGAGTTCAGGCTTGCATCCTTGTTGCTATAACTATTTTTCAGCTAATACAATTCTGTTAATTTAAAAGTTGATTTGAAACTCAGTCAATCTAAAACCAAAATAAAAATTTAATTCGGGAAAATTTCTAGCCCTCAATTTATGTAACGCCAATGGAAGAATCCTCTTTATTAGCTATGTAAATAGCGTTGTTTATAGCGCTTAAACTTCTTCATTCAATGAACGTTCAAACTTTTAGAGCGCTTTAAATTTTTTATTCGTTTCTTCCCATTGCATCTTAGTGATAATGGAATACTCCTAAATGTTTCAAGACATGTGAGCTTTACTAGTAAATGTTTATTTGCATACTGATCTAAATCATTGTGTTCTCAACTTTGAGTCGGTAAGTTCTAACGCATTCAAGGGCATCATGTTCAGACTGATTCTGTTTATAATAGTGCTTTATTTAGATTGCGGCATTTGAGGTTGAGAGCATGAGCACGGAATTAGAAATTATTGACTTAGTGGTAGGTGAAGGTAAAGAAGCGGTTAAAGGCGCTTTGATTACAACACACTATACAGGCTGGTTAGAAGACGGCACTAAATTTGATTCATCACTGGATCGTGGTAATTATTTTGAAACAGTGATTGGTACTGGCCGTGTGATTAAAGGTTGGGATCAAGGCATCATGGGGATGAAAGTCGGTGGTAAACGTAAGTTAATCGTGCCATCACATTTAGCTTATGGTGAACGTAAAATGGGTAATGTAATTCCTGCCAATTCAAATCTTATTTTTGAGATTGAATTGTATGATGTAAAAACTCGCGATTAATACAGCGACTGTTTTAGATCAGTGACATGGAAGTTATTGATCAATTTGATAAAATAGTAGTTGTTATTTTTGTCTTTTACCGTAGATTAGAATAATTGCTCGAGTATAAACGCAGGAATCAAAGCCGTTGTCTTTACAGTTGCCTTGCACCAGATTGTTCTGGGTTCTTACCTTTATTATTTTTACATTGGCATTCACTGTATCGACTGCTCAAGCACAGTATGAAACTGCTCCTAAATCGTTTTATTTAAAACATCAAAACGAAGTTAACCAAATCTACTTCACTGAAGACACCAGTAGCCTCTTACAAGGCAAATGGTTGTTTTATCCAAATCAATTTTTAACGTCTCCGAGTTCAGTTCTAGTCGGTCAAACGGTCTATCTGCCTGCTTCATTTAAAGACATCACAGGGGACAGTAAAGGTTTTGGGACATACACTGGGCATTTCCAAATTCCCAAACAATTTATTGGCCGACGTATCGCGGTATTGATTCCAAATCAGTACGGTGCATATCGGGTATTTTTAAATGGTGATGTGATCGTTCGTTTGGGAGAAGTTGGGCGTACTGAAGCAGAACAAAAAACGGAGAATGCACCGCGAATTGCCTATTTTGTGGCACAAGATGAATATTTCACTTTAACCATTCAGGCTTCAAGTTTTAACAGTATGCACGGCGGGTTTGAAAACCCCATGCGTATTGGTATCGCCAAGACAGTAAACCGCCAATTCCAACAACAAATGATGAGTATTGGGATGGTGTCTGGCGCCGTCTTGGGTGTGGGATTATTTACGATCCTATTTTCAGTCTTTCGAGGTTTACGCGGTCGCAATAGCCGAAGTAATTTGGTGTTTGGCTTATTTATTGTCTTTTTAGCACTCCATAATTTATTTTCAGCACCTTATGCCTATACAACTTTTACCGATATTAATTGGTTGTGGGGCACGCGATTAGAATACTTATTTACCTATTTGGCATCGATTTTCTTTTTAAGTTATATCCACTTGCTCAGTCGTCGCTATTTATTTACCTTAAATTATCAGATCGCGATGTTGCTGTTGTCGTTGAATATTTCAGTGACTTTTGTTTCGACGCCTGAAATTTTTCAACCTTTGGCAACTTACAGTTTTGCCTATGTGATCGTTGTTCTAAGTAATTTTGCTTATGGTTTTTACGTAACACTGAAAAAGAAAGAACCGTATTCAAAATTAAATTTAATCGCGGTTATTTTCCTATGCATTACTTTTTTAAACGACTTTTTGCTGATGATGAATTTGATTGATTCAGTCAATTTATCGTTCATTTCAACCAGTTTGTATGCCTTGTTGATCATGTTTCAGCAATCGCACCATTATGCACAGCAGTCGATGCATACCGAGCAGTTAAATAATAGTCTGCTTGAGCTAAACAGTTCACTCGATCAGAAAGTCAAAGAGCGCACCTTACAGCTCCATGAGCTGAATAAAAAATTAGAGCTACAAATTCGTATTGATGCTTTAACGGGGGCATTCAATCGTCGTGCTTTGAATGCAGAAATTCAACGTTTATATTCAGAAGTCCGTTTTCATAGTCATCGAACATTGGTCTTTGCCATGTTAGATGTCGATTATTTTAAAAATTATAATGACCACTATGGACATCTCAAAGGCGATGAGGTGTTACAGCAGATCGTGAAAACCATGCAAAATACCCTGCCAAGTTCAGCCTATGTGGCTCGCTATGGGGGAGAAGAGTTTGCCATATTGATGCATGATGTTCCGTATGCGATTGCCCAAGAACAATTGCAATTGGTACTCGAAGCCATGCGTAATGAACAACTTGAACATGTTAATCGGGGGGATGACAAAAATTACGTCACACTGAGTTTGGGCATGGCATGGATGGATAAGCAAAATGACTTCGACAGTATCGAAGCCTTAATGAAACATGCAGACCATTATTTATATATGGCTAAACAGGCAGGACGCGATCAACTTAAGCCTTGATACTCCGTTGTAAACGGTGAAAACTTTGCGGTGCTATCGCTAGTATCCTTTGCCAATACTTATTTAGATTGATCTCTTTTTAAATTCACCTATCATATTCATCCTATTTGAAAATCTATCTTTTTATGAGGTTTGCCTCTCTACTAACAGAGCTGTTTGACCAATTTGAGCGGAACATCGGCAGGCTCAAAATCCTGATGTGTGACAAAGCCATATTTTTGGTAAAAGGCGAGTGCCGTATGAGTACTTTCTAGACTGATCTCGGTAATATTCTTTTTCCTGACACAGTGTATCATGTTTAACAATAACGCCTTACCAATGCCTTGGTACTGACGTTCTGGGCAGATATAGTTCAGTAAAATTTGTCCTTGATCACTGACTAAAATAAAGCCGACCACTCGATTATCACTGACGTAGACCCAACTGTCGTTGTAAAGCATCCACATTAGAATATTTGATTGATTTGCCTCCTCAAGCCAAGTTTGAATCACACTTTCATTACGTTGATGGTCCTGGATACATGAACGAATGCTGTTGTGAATCACGTGAATAATTTCGGGTATATCCTGAATTTGTGCTTCGCGTATCATAATTTTTTCTTTTTATAGAAAACTCCAACAGCCTGCCATTTCAGAAGATATCGCCTTGTGCTTAAAGAGGCTTCTTGTTGCGTTTTATGTTTTTTTGCAGCCATTGCGCCGTTGGGTTGGGTTTTTATTTCAAAATTGTTGCAAAATTTACAAATGTATATTTATAAATTAATCGTTAAATACGGATAAATAACGACATAAATGCATCTAACTATACTGTTTTTAAAGTAATAATAGATTTTTTAGAAATGTATACATACTCAATGATTTCAGCAGGTGTAATAGTTTGAAATAAATTAGCAAAGAAAATAGGCAAGATTTCAGCTTTAAAATAATTTTGTATGAATTTTAAACGTTATTGTGCGTTATATTAGTCCATAAAAATATTCGATGATTCAAGATGTGCATGCTCGTCATCGGCAGTAGGTTGTTATTATGGTTAATTTTCTCATTGTGATATGTATTCTGATCGCGTTGTCTGCAGCGGGCATTGTGGTCAAAAAAATCCTAAAAACAGAAAAATATCGTCAAAAATATACGCGCTACCAAGCACCAGAAAAATCGAACAGTATCTCTTTAGCATCGAATGATTATGCTATACGCCAAGTCGATCAGGTCATTGAAGTTGATGAATATGAACAGCAACTTTTTGATGATATTGCGGAAATTTTCTTTCAACAACAATACAAATTAGATTCGCTACAGGCAGCCGAGCAGTTACAAGAAGTCTTTTTACGTCGCATGCCAGTGAATTGTAAAACTCAAATTCGCCAATTAGATCTGAATGAATGGTCGATTTATTGGAGTTTTTACAATCAATCGCTCGAGTATTATTTAGGCCGATACGGTGAGTTTTATACACATGTCGACCGTTTTGGCGAAGAACATAAAATTGAATATCGCTATCAAGACTCCGCAAGTTGAAGCAAAATGCGATCTTGGACTAAATCGAGATAACTCAAATCATCGGTTATTCGGGCCATTAAAATTGCGCCTTCATAATCTGCCAAGCTGATTTTGGCAAGTTGCGTGGCGTGTTCGATGGTCATGCATCGCTGAAAAAACACTTCAAAGGCGAGTTGCCACTCGTGAAAGATGGATTGTAATTTTGCAAAAATCTCGGTAGGCAAATGTTGACGTTCCATACTTAATATCCCGACTAAACAACCTAATCCACCTTGGCTAAAAAACTGGATGGCCAGTTGATGGATGTGCGGGTAAGTCTGTTGAGGTGATGCAGTGGATTGCTGTAATTGCTGAAAAATACTGTGCTTTAACTTCACGTGTGTCAGGTTTAAAATTTCCATCAGCAAAGCGTCTTTATTCGGATAGTCATAATAAAACGCAGCTTTTGAGAGTCCACAGGCTTCAGCCAATTTCCCCATGCTACAGCCCATATAACCATAGCGTTTAAAGGCGTGTGCTGACTGTAGTAATAGATGTTCAGAGGTGTTTTTCCGTGGACGCATGTATCTCTCTATCCGAATAAATCAATGTGCTATGTATGAAGTAAATTGGTCTAGGCGACTAATAGCTCGTTAAACCTTCCAATCACTTCCTGCCATAAGAGTTCAGCACCTTTGCGGAAATATCCCATATGACCAATCTGTTTTAGACCATAATCTTGCGCTTCAATATTGATATAGTGCATTGATGCTTGCGCATAATGCTGCATAAAAGCATGTCGTGAATTGGGTAATGCCCAGTCATCATCGAGCGCAGCGACCGCATAAATCGGCGTTTGAACTGCAGCATATTGTTGAGATAACTCACTCAGCTCAGGGTCGGCAAAGAAATAGGTTGGGTTTTTACACCAACGGCGCCACTGTTTATAGACATCGACAGGAAGGTCAGCGCCCATATTGAGTTTGCTCCAAGGCAAATACCCTTTGACAGCAACCATCGGTGGAAAAACGATATTCCACATCACGTGCACTTTCATTTTTTCCTTAAATGGCATATAGCCATGCCAACCTGCGCCAGTGCCAAAACAATACATGGCACGTATCTGATCATGATTTGAGGTGAGGCCTAGTGCTTGACCGCCATAGGAGTGTCCCACTAGAAAAGTTTCCTGACCGTGTTGTTGCATATAAGCTATGGCACCAGAAAGGTCATAACGTCCCCAGTCGAGGTAGGACATTTTAAAGCCTTTGAGTTTTGGAGGAGCAGAACGTCCAATACCACGATAATCAAAAGTTAATACTTGATAACCGAGTCCTGCGGCATACTCGGCAAAACGACGGTAAAATTGTTGAGGTACACCTGTCGCACTTGAAATAATAATATTGGCCTTAGCGGCAGTATTAGGCCGATATTCAACGCCTGAAAGCGTATAACCATCGGTTGCAGGGAAACTCACGGGTGTACTATGTATTTCTTGCGCTGCTGATTCTAAATCCGTTGACATAATTTTTCTCTTGATAGGCAGGACGTAAAGGGTTTACTCAGTTTAAATAAAGGGTTATTTGCCCTGAAAATTGGCTGCGCGACGTTGTAGCATGGCCATCACACCTTCTTGTACATCTTGTGTTTTTAGTAGTGGTTGTAAATGCTGATCTAATTGAGCAAAGGCAGCATCGGCTCCCAAATGCACCCCTTGCTGTGCTGCAGCGAGTGTTGCCTGAACCGCTAGTG
The DNA here is from genome assembly GCF_013418335.1 of Acinetobacter sp. YH12145. Taxonomy (NCBI): domain Bacteria; kingdom Pseudomonadati; phylum Pseudomonadota; class Gammaproteobacteria; order Moraxellales; family Moraxellaceae; genus Acinetobacter; species Acinetobacter sp. YH12145. The sequence continues at coordinate 144,433 of NZ_VPCE01000001.1, forward strand.
GTGCGGCCTGCGCAATTTGTTCCGCAAGTTCAATGGCACGAGATAAGGGTGCTTGGTCAGTGATTTCAGTCACCAAGTTCATGTCATATGCCGTTTGCGCATTGAAACGTTCACCCGTGAGTAAGTAACGCATGGCTTTATTCCAACCCGCTGCTTGCACAAAGCGAACTGTTGCACCACCAAAAGGAAGAATGCCACGTTGCACTTCCATTTGAGCAAACTCGGTCTGACGCTGTGCGATCACGACATCGGCATTCAGCATGAGTTCAATACCCGCTGTAAAACAGAACCCTTGTACCGCGACCACAACTGGTTTTTTTCGTTGTCGTGAGTTGGTTCCCCACGGATTAATTTGCTGATCAGGAAAATTAAACAGCCCGCTGCCAAGTTTGGGTTGTAGTTCGACCAGATCTAGACCCGCAGTAAAATGATCGCCATGAGCAAAAATCACCGCACAGCGTAAATTTGGATCATCTTCATATTCAGTGAGCGCCAGTGAAAGGTCATGAATTAAATGACTGTCAAACGCATTTCGTTTATCTGCACGGTCCAAACCGATCAAATAAAGATGACCACGGATTTCTCGACTTACACGACCTTGTTGTTCTGACATTTGGATGATTCCTTCTGATTATTCTTTATGCATAGCTAAGTTTTTAAACGATTGTTAGAAAACTGTCAAAACTGATGCGTTCAAAACATCAAAATCATCGTCTGGTGGATGAGTGGTTTGATTTAAAATTTACAGAGTTGATATGAAATAGTGTGGGATATAGCTTGCCTTTGGGCTGATTTTTTCCATAATAGCTGCAGCTTTTTTAAGGCCCAATCAACCATGTCGAACTTAGAAATATTTGCAGTTATTATTAGCTTAATCGGGGTGAGTTTAACCATTAAGCGAAATATGTGGTGTTGGTGGTTTAACTTTGCAGCTTTTTTGCTGTATGCCTACCTGTTTTATACCTACAAACTTTATGGCGAAACCATTTTGCAGTTTTTCTTTGTGGTGGTGAACTTCTACGGTTTTTATCACTGGTTGAAGGGCAAACAACAAGATCATGACATCCGTATTGAACCGATTGCGACCAAAATTGTGATCTTTCAAATGCTCTTAGCTGCGGTGGGCGGTTTGATTTTTGGTTTAAGCCTGCACTATTTTACCGATGCAGCCGTACCAATTTTGGATGCACAATTGGCCGCGTTTAGCTTACTCGCAACGTATTGGACCAGCCGGAAACATATTGCTACTTGGGTGCTTTGGGTATTTGTCGATATTATCTATGTGGGTATGTTTATATACAAAGACCTGTATCTCACTGCGGCGTTGTATGCAGGTTTTGTGGGCTTGGCGGCATTTGGTTGGTGGCAATGGACACAAGTCAAAAATAAACAGCAGCAACAGGCGATGAAAGCTTTATCCATTTAGCCCACAGATGTTTTTTTCATTCCCAATTTGACAATTTATAAAAATATATTTACTTTGTAACCATAAAGGGCATTTCATAATCGGGCTTCACCCCGATGAGAAGTGCCTTTTTTATGCCTTAAGAAATGTGGCTGTGTGCATTTGAGTCTAAGACATGTCATAAAATCCTCTGTGAATTTATAAGCAAAATTGGGTGTCTGCGAAGCTTGATTTTAATAGCCGATGATCCGATCCCGATGAATAAGTAAAGAGCGTGCAGAGTCATGATTATCGACTTTCAACTTGAGCAGCAACTGCGTTTTGACCGACAAGCTACGGTTCTACTGCAGCAAAAGGCGAGCTTTTTTCAGTTTGAGCAAATAGCAGATGTGTATAACGCTGAATGGCTCAAGGCATTTCCACAAGGGACGCAATGTAGCATCAGCGGTTTGGATGATGGTGCAGATGAATACGGCATCCAAATCAGTTATAAACACCAAAGTTTCTTGATCGATTATTCACAACCGATCAAATTGGTACACCGTGATCGAGATGGTGTGGTGCATAGCATGCGGTTAAAATAACTAAAATTTTTAAAATCAGCTCTATAAAGATTCGTTTTATAAAGATAAAAATAAGCGCAGGAAGAAATGAAAAGATATGGAATGTTATAAAAAAATGACGCAACTTGATCCCAAAAGATTCAACATTTAAAATTTTTAATCAGCTATGTTTCAAACTTTTTCATGATTATGGCTCGCACTGCACGTCTTTTGAACCAAGCGCTTTGATACATGCAAAACCAATGCAACAGCTTCCTGAACAAGCCAGCTTTGATATTTTTAGCCTCGACTTTGGTCATTGGTACGCAAAGTTGTCCTATGCAGGAATGTATTTAAAAATTGATGCGGGCTGGGAATTTCAGCTCGAGTTTAAAGATCAGCATGGGCAAATCTATCAAAAAGTCCTTTAAGCCAGAGTCCCTATGAATTTCAGTATGGCAATTCTGTTTTTCTAGCTTGGTTTCAGGTCAATGACAGCCACAGCGCTTTCCGATTTAATCCAAAGCACAGTTTTAGCAACTGTAGACTGGGCGAAATAAAACAATAAAACCAATATTGACCTGAAGGATTACGAGAATGGCACATCAATTTACCGTCAATGCCACAATTCATGGCGTTTCACTTGAAGATTTTAAACGACTAGCCGCAGATATCAGCTTGCATGAAGCGGTGTGCAAACGCATACCGGGTGAAAATCTAGAAATTTTAGAATCAAAAAAAACAGGTGATATGTATACCTTAAAACGTGCGTATAACCTTGATGTAAATATTCCAGATATTGCCAAGAAGTTTTTAAAAGATGCGTTTCGTCTGAAACGTACGGATATTAGTAATTTGGCGGCATTAACCTCTGACGTCAAACTAGATCCGAACCTACCGCTCGAAGCCAGTTGTAAACGAAGTGTCAGTGGTGATGCAACACAAGTGAGTTTCAATTTGGACTGGACGGTGAAAGTCAAAGTTCCACTGATTGGTGGATTACTTGAAAAACATGCAGAAGGTGAAATTCGTCGTTTTAGTCAGCTTGAGATTGAAATTGTAGAAGATGAATTACGTAAAAATTTAAAAGCCTGAATTGATTTGAAAGCAAGTTAAAAAAAGCGGTCATTGACCGCTTTTTTATTTTTAGTGCGAAGTTTTTTCAAAACGTTGACGATAGAGCATCGCAGTAAAGAAGGTCACCAAACAGACGCTCCATATATAATACATGGCGCCAATGTTGCTGTATAAACTCAACCATTGAACCAATGGCAAGGTGATACCACCCGCGATGGCATAGGCCAAATTGTATGAAAATGAAATGCCCGAGAAACGAATCTGTGCAGGGAACATTTTCACCATACTATAAGACACCATACCAACCGTGCCTGATGCCAAACCGAGCAGCATATAGAGCGCAAACACGGTCGATGCTGCCACATGGCCCAAGCTGTTATAGAACACGCCCGCAATTATCGCAACAAGGAGGGAACCGAATAGCATCACTTTACCCGCACCGAAGCGATCTGCCAAAAGACCTGCCAAGATACAACCGACCATTTGCATCACAATAGCGGCACTTTGCATTTTAAAGGCATCTGCACGTTCAAAACCAAAGGTGCTCGTGAGTAGATTTGGCATCGCTAAAATCAATACAACAACGCAGCCAGTTAAGAACCATGTAAACAGCATACCAATCACAACGCCTGTTTTGTGCTGTTGCAGCACTTGTTTCACAGGAAGCTCTTTAGCCAATTGTTTCTTTTCTTGCATGGCTTTAAATACAGGCGTTTCTTTTAAATAACTGCGGAGATAGAGCGCAACAAAACCAAAGATTCCGCCTAGAATGAATGGAATCCGCCATGCCCAGTCATGGATTTCTGACTCTGTAAATTGTAATGAAATAAACAAAGACATCAGTGCGCCCAATAGGATACCTAAAGATAAGCCAGCAGTGAGTAAGCCATTGGCGATCCCAATTTTTTGCTCAGGCACATGCTCTGAAACAAAAGTCCATGCCGCTGGGATTTCACCACCAATCGCGATGCCTTGAATCACACGCATCAGTAGGAGCAAAAGTGGTGCTGCATAGCCAATACTTTCAAAAGTCGGCATCACACCGATCATCAGTGTAGGCAGAGCCATGAGTAAAATAGACAAACTAAATAAACGCTTACGACCAATCAAATCGCCAAAATGCGCCATCACCACACCACCCAATGGGCGGAAAAAATATCCTGCGGCAAAAATACCGTAGGTATTTAGCATCGCCCAAAATGGACTGAGTCCAGTGGGGAAAAACAGTTCCGAAATAATTTTGGCGTAAAATACATAAATAACGAAGTCATAAAACTCGAGAGCTCCACCGAGTGATGACAGTCCGAGGGTACGTTTATCTTGACGAGTCAGGCGTGGCTGAGCTTCCATGCAAATATTTTCCAGCAGCAAATAGCATTTGAGGATTTTAGTGATTCAAATTTTTATTGAATAATCAAACTTTGTTGCATTATTAAAAACTTATAGTTATGAAAATATCATTAATTAAGAATAAAATAATATAGATAAAGTCGCATTAACTTAAAGAATGATTGCTAATAGATAATGGCGTACCTTGATGTATAAATGATAAATATCAATGGTATAGGGTAGTATGATCTACTATTTTACTTTGTGCTCTATATAAACCACAAAAGATTCAAAGCCATAGCATGCTGTTGTTTTATACTCAGAACCGATAATAATGCATATTGCATGATTGTTTTTTTTACGTAATTTAAGCCCGCTAGACTTAAAAGGATAAAAACATGAGTTATGTTGCTGCTGTTGCACAGCGTGGTGAGGCAATTTTGACGCTCACTGCCGCAGAGGTACAAGCATCTGAAATAGGTTCTGCATGGTTAACTGCACTAAGTGAAACACTGCATGCCACTATGCTTGAGCGTCAAGGCGTAGGCATTGCCGCGCCGAAAATTTATGTTTCAAAGCGGGTGATTATCGTGGCTTCACGTGCAAATTTACGCTATCCCGATGCGCCTGAAATGGAGGCGATCGTGATGGTCAATCCAGTGATTACATCTCGATCTACGACCACGGTTTTGGGTGAAGAAGGCTGCTTAAGTGTGCCGAATGCACGAGGACAAGTCCCGAGAGCCGAGCAAATTCACGTGCGATATTTGACCCTTCAAGGTGAAGTCAAAGAGAAAACCCTGAATGGCTTTCCTGCACGGATCGTACAACATGAGGTCGATCATCTGAACGGGATCTTATTCACCGAGCGTTTAGAATAATAAACTGTACTATTTCAAAAAGATAAAAGTGACCAATTGAGCTAAAAAAAATAGCGGAAAAGTAATTTGAATAGTGGTGTAAGTGAAGTTTAAAGGCTTCAAAGGTTGCACTTTTAACTGTGAAAATAGGCTTTCTTTTTGAAGTTAAAACCTTGTATAACTAGCGAAATAATAAAATAAAAAAGAAGATTAATGGGGAAGAATTGGGGCAATGCTGTCTGTACGAAATGGGGCGTACAATGGCGTAAATTGAAGCATCTTTTGTTTGAGTCAGACTATCTCATCATCAATTGGTCTGACTACGATAAAGGGCGTTTACTCCTCATCTTTGGCATGCTGAGTCAAGTCAGCGTGTTGAAGTGGTGCATCATGAATTTTTATTATTCGACAAATCGGATTTGGTTTAATCCAGATGAACTCAAGTTGAGGATCATCGTCGCTTGTATAGTCCTACTCAGTTATGGCGTATTGGCAGTACTCAGTCTTTATTTCAAAAAATATTTAAATTTTAGACTGTTTTTTAGCTATTTTGCGCCCGTCCTATTTGGGATCGGCATGATCTATGGTGGCTATATGATCGGGATCTATAGTCCTGCCACCATGGCGGGAACAGTCAATTTGTTGATGGTCGGTTTGGTTTTTTATCGTCCTGCAATTATGCTCAGTATTACATTTCCGATCACACTGTTTATTGGCTACATTTGCTATCAAACTTCGATTGACCATCTAGAATATGCACCGATTTTCAGCCCAGCTTTAAAACAGAGTGAGTTTTACGACAATGCCTTTTGGCTGATGAGTATGGCGGAGTTGTATTTACCCATATTGATCATCAGTGCAGTATTTTTTCAGATTTTGCTTTTACAGTGGCGACACCGTGAACAAAAGATGGAAGTCCTCAGCCGTGTCGATGGGCTGACCAATGTGTTTAACCGACGTTATGTTAGTCATGAACTTGATAAACTCAGCAAACAGACACGGCCTGAATTTGCAGTGGTTTTGCTTGATCTCGACCATTTTAAACTGATCAATGACCAATATGGACATGATGCAGGAGATGCCGTTTTACAACGTGTTGCTCAAATTTTAAATGATAATACCCGTGTGCAAGATGTGGTTGGGCGTTATGGCGGCGAAGAATTTATTTTGATTTTAAAAAATCAGAGTTTAGAGCAGGCGATAGATGTCGCTGAACGCTGTCGATTAGCCATTTCTGAAGCTGAAACCATGATAGCCAACCAACAAATGTTGAAGATTAGTGCAAGTTTTGGTGTAGCAACTGCGATTGAGGGGACACCGTCTGCTGTGGTCACGCGTATGGCCGATCAAGCGCTGTACATGGCAAAGCAACAAGGTCGTAACCAAGTACGCAGCTTTCGTGAGTTAAACTTGGCAGAAGATTAAATAATTTAAACGATAGTTATGCAGCAATTACAATTTCAGCTCGGATTAGCGCAGCTCGACTTTCAGACCGAGCAAAAGAATATTCATTTTGATCATGGCTTAGTCGCTTTGGTGCAAAAATGTGTTCGACATCAGCGCTTCGATGCTTTGGCAATTGAATATTTGATCTATGAAATTGAAGAAATTTTAGAACGATTACAGCTCGATTATCAGACGCAGCGCTATGCTCAGTCGAATGATGCGATGCTGCATATATTGGCGCAGAGCTTTTTTGAACATGCGACCCACATTGACCGACAAAGCTTAGAACATGGCTTTAATGAAATGATTGAACATACCGAATATTACCAAAATCTATTTGGTGAACAGGCAATCATTCAACTCAGTTATTTCGTTTTTATTCGAGAAATGATGCACCATTTGAATATACAGCACATACAGGTTTTAGCTCAGAACACGGCTTCACCATAAGGACTTATACAGAGGCAGCTCAATTTGTTATAAATAAAAAAGCACACAACAAAAAATAGCCCTTATGAAAACGCCTGTTCCAGATTATTTACAGCATGTCCTCAATGCCTGCGATGCCAATCAGCACGGAGCTTTGGCAGATTATATTCCTGAGTTAGCTAACGCCAATCCAAATAGACTGGCTTTGGCACTGTCTACCGTAGATGGCACAATTTATTCCACGGGTGATGACGAAGTCGAGTTCACCATTCAATCGATGTCTAAACCTTTTGCTTATGCCTTGGCGATACGTCATCAAGGTTTGGATGTGGTATTAAAAAAAGTCGGTGTCGAGCCATCGGGAGAGGCATTCAATCAAATTGCACTCGATCCACAAAGCAATACCCCGAAAAACCCGATGATCAATTCGGGTGCAATCACCACACATTCACTTTTACCGCATGACGAACACAGCACTCGAGCTGAAAAACTCCGTGAATTTTTAAGTGAACTGGCGGGGCGTGAGCTGAGTTTTGATGAAGCGGTTTATAAGTCTGAAGTGAAGACGGCTTTTCGAAATTTGTCGATCGGTTACATGCTGCGCACAGTCGGTGTACTTGAAGAAGACCCTGAAGATGTGGTGAACGGCTATATTCGTCAGTGTGCAATATTAGTGACGGTTAAAGATTTGGCAAAAATGGCCAGTGTGCTTGCCAATGGTGGTGTGCAAGCAGCCACAGGTAAACGGTTGCTGTCACGTTCGGTGGTGCGCCAAGTGTTGAGTGTGATGATGACTTGCGGCATGTATGATGCTGCGGGTGATTGGCTGACAACGGTCGGTATTCCTGCCAAAAGCGGTGTGGCCGGTGGCATCATGGGAGCTTTACCGGGGCAGGTTGGGCTGGCGGTCTTTAGTCCGAAACTGGATACACATGGGAATAGTGTTCGGGGCGTCGAAATATTTGAACGACTGTCTAAGGACATGGGGCTACATGTGATGGAGGGAACACCTTCAGCGCAAACGATCGTCCAAAGTCGCTATACCTGCGGCCTTGATCATTCGGTGGTGGTGTATGAACTGCGCGGCGTTTTGCAATTTACTGAGTCGGAAATGTTGCTGCGGATCTTAGAGGATGAACCTGTTGCGAATAACCATATCGTTTTAGACCTGACCAATATTTCTTTGATACACGATGTTGGTGTCCGAATGCTCTTTGAAGGTGTAGATCGTTTAATTGCGGATGGTCATCGCGTGGTAGTGATCGACTCAGAACATCTCTTGGAACAAAGTCGAAGTCATGCAGGACATGAGGTGGTTGTTCGAGAAGAGCTGAGTCAATATTTACAACGGTTTGAGCGTTAATGGATAAAAATCCATTGTTGATTCATACAAGGTGCTCATAGGCTTAGTGCTTAGATCGGCTATAATTTTCTTTTTGCGTTAAATTTGCTTATGTCTTTTGAGTTAAAAGTCAGTTTACTCCCGAGAGTTGAAGCTTTATCCCCACAGCATAAAAAGCTGAATAAACTGATTGAGCAAATCGAACAGCAAAAGCTGGATTTAGATCTTTGGCAAAATGCCAAAAGTGAGATTCAGAGTTATATTCAGTTAAAACTTGTGCCGATTTATCGTGATTTGCATGCGGTGTACTACCGCCAGCTTGCACAACTTTGGCAGCACATACAGCAAGAAGACTTTGCCAAAGCCGATTTAGCACAGCTTGATGCCAAACTCACCAAATTGGCAAAGCAGTTGAAAAAATCCAATTACTTAAATACAGCCGAACTTGAAAAAGTCACTGAAGTAGATGCTTTTTATCAGCAGCACCATGCACATAATCAAAAGCTGAATAAAAAAGCCAAGTTGGCCCAAACTGAACAGAGCAAAGTAGAAGGTCAAGTTGATATAGAACAAGAAACGACAGAACAAAATGAGTCTTATGAAGCGTGGGATAGCGATCAATATCAACGTGAGAAAGAAGAACATCAGCGTAAACGCCTAGCGCAAAAACGTGAGCAAGCTGAAAAGTTAGTGAATCAATCACTGAAAACCGTGTATTTAAAAATCACAGCCATGATTCACCCAGACCGAGAGCCTGACGAAACTAAAAAAGCTGAAAAAACCGAGTTGCTGCAAGTGGTGAATCAAGCTCATGAAGCACAGGATTTGTTTTATTTATTAAAGCTGCAATTACAGCTAGAAACTAATAAGGGCAAAAGCCCTAAAGCCTTAACCGATGAACATTTAAAGTTTTATCAAATGGCGCTAGAAGCACAAAGCCAACGCCTTGCAAGTCAAATTGATGACATCAAGGATAGCTTTCACTGGAGTGAAAAACCGAAGCCGAAAAATATGCAGGTGAAAGATGTGTTTAAGGTGATTGATGGCGATGTTTCGGTATTGAAAGAACAAGTGAAGTGGGAAAAAGAACGGCTGAAATATATGGAGAAGGTGAAGGGGCTGGAAGTGTTGTTGGAGAATGGGGTTTTATAAAAGCACCTCTCCCTAACCCTCTCCTAGGAGGAGAGGGGATTTCCATTATTGATTGAATTTTGGGTAAAATTTAGCTGTTATATTTTTTAAATTTGATAATTTAAATTAAGTGATGTCACAATGAATGTTCCCTCTCCCTATGGGAGAGGGCTAGGGAGAGGGCTAGGGAGAGGGCTAGGGAGAGGGCTAGGGAGAGGGCTAGGGAGAGGGAAATAAAAATTAAAATTGACCCTGCATTATTAGAATTCGCCAAATCTATGCGCCACACTGCCACCGATGCAGAACACTTCATATGGCAAATTTTACGTGCCAAGCGTTTTATGAATCTTAAATTCCGTCGTCAGCATGTGATCAAACCTTATATTGTGGATTTTTACTGTCATGAAATTGGTTTAGTGATTGAGGTAGATGGTGGACAGCATGGAACAGATGATGCCATTGAATATGATGCCGAACGAACCAAGTATTTAGAGGCTTTAGGTTTAAAAGTAGTGCGGTATTGGAATCATGATGTGTTAGGGCGGACTGATGTGGTTTTAGAACACTTATGGTCAGTGTGCACTGAATTGAAAAATACCTCTCTCTAACTCTCTCCTAGGAGAGAGAATTTCTTCGCGTATCGGATGAACGATGTAGAATTAAGAGATTTTCCCTCTCCGAAAGGGAGAGGAAAGTTTTATTTTTATATTCTGATTTTTGAGAAATCATTTATTATTTGCTCTTTCTTATAATCATAAGTTTTGATTTCATTAAGGCTATTAATTACTTTTATTAAAATTGGATTTAAAATGTTTTTTTGTGATTGATTAAAAGAGTAATAGTATCTATTGGTAATGTCATAAAGATCTGAAATCCTTCTGATCTTAAAATCATTAGATGGTTGATTTAAAATCAAAGTGCAAGCTTCTCTATATTTTTCGAAATTATCATTAATGGAATTATGGTCATTAATTTGTAAAAGTAATAGTCTAGCTTTTTGGTTATCTATTTTATGAGTGTTATATGATGCCTCAGCCAAGCCATATGCAGTATTAAGCAGTTGATCTGCTTTAGGGTAATCCTTGTGTGCAATATAACACATAGCATATTGTAACCAAAATTGGGGATCATTTTTTAAACCAGGTATTTCATACTTTAACTCTTCATAGTAATTGCGTAAAGTTTCTATTTTAACGTTTTCAGATAAAATTCTTTCTATAAAAGAAAATCTGATTAGAGCTTTATATAACTCTCTTTCATCGAAGTCCCAAGACTCTCTTAAATCTTGCAAATTTTTAATAATAAGAAGTAGTGAATGTGTTACTTCAGAGGCAGGAAAATGATTTTTCAAAATAAAGTTGAATAAGATGCTGTTTTTTAATTCTTTATAATTTCCAAAAATAGATTTAAAATTTTCAGACATAGTAAACATAGTATCATAGATTTTATTGCTATTAGACATCTTACAAATGAGGCTTTGTGTTGGACTAATATTTAATGACTGTAAGAGACATATCAATATAATATTGATATGATTTTTTTCATCTTCATTTTTTAAATTTGAGATGTTTTCTTCGATTTTGCTTTTTATATTAGGTGATTTTAAAAGTTCCAAAAGTATTAATGATAATTCAGCTTCTAAATCATCCTTAAAGTATCGAACTTTTCGAGATTCAGAATACGATGATTTTTTACCCCAAGCTCCTAAATGAGTAAATACTGAGACAAATTTTCTTATTTCAGTATCATTTAATTTGTCTACCATTAAGTGATATCCAGTATTATAAAATTCAGAGTTTTCATGCTTACTAGTTCTGTCGAATAAAAATAACTTAGTATCTTCACTTCTATATATATTTATATATTTTATAATTTCATTATACTGAGTATAATTATCAATTAAGATACAACATTTAATTTCCTTTGCTCTTATTTTTAATAAAAAGTCAATTTCTTTATAAATATTATGATCACTTTTTTTAAGCTCATAGCACTCATATCCATGGTTGGTTGTGAGATCTAATGCTAAAATATTAAGTAAACAAGTTTTTCCATTTCCTAATTTAGATGATATAAAGATAGGATCTTTATGGTGAATTAACTCTTGTATGTCTTTAATAGCCTGTCGATTAATTAGATAGAAATTGTCATTATGATCAGAGGATGGTAATGGTATTAAGTTGTCATCTAATATTCCATTTATTAATAACTTTTCAATATCTGAGTCTTTTGCTTTTTTAGGTAGGTTGGTCAGATTGTATTGTATTTTTTGAAAACAATATAACTCAATCTCTTGTTTTCTTTGTACTAAATTTTTTGATTTTATGAAATTATAGAAACCATCTAAGCCAATTTTTAAGACCGTTCCAAATTTTTTTAATTTGTATTCTTCTTCTTTCGATATACTCTCATGTACTATGAAATAAGTTTTATTTTTAATGTTATCAGATTGGTGTTTCAACACTCTTTGGATATCTAGGTCATATAATGAATAACCAATAAATAGAACAATTGAAGACCGTTCAATATCTTTTTGGAAAATATAACCCCAATCTGAGTTTATAAAACTATTTGGATCTAAATATGATGATAGTGATAATTTAAAATTTTTCTCTAAGGTATTAATATTTAAATTGCTTATATAGCCATTTAGATGTACACATAGATTCTTTCTCTGCAGATATAGTTTCGCTTCGGTATCTATATCAACTGCTTGAATATCTTTTTGATGGAATTTATATGCGGTTTCAATTACTTCATCATAATTTGTTGTATATATTCTTAACCAGTCAAATTCACATATTTTTTTATGACTTTCTTGTATCTCTTTTACAGAGAACTCTCCTCTCAAAAAGTCAATTAAATATTCTTTTGAGTTATTTTCTAGAAAATAATCTGTTGCGTAATCTAAAGCGTCACTTTCTTCAAATTTACCTAATCTACATATCTCATGTGATAAATTTCTTGCTAATTTGAATTCAGAGTTATTTATATTTATAGCTTGACTTGAAAAGCCCGCACCGACAAATAATAATCCATTTCCTGTTTGCACAAGTTTTAATATTTCTTCCAATAAGGCTGTATTGTCAGTATCTACTGTTTTTAAAAGTTCTTTAAATTTATTCATGATTTGCAGTATAAAGGGCTGAATATTCAACCCTTTATACACAAATTAGATCAAAGTAACAACATATTAAAGCGCCGCAATTTGCTCCATATTCGCTTTAATCTTCGCTAATTGATCAGCAAACTCAGCAAGTTTGGCTTTCTCGCCTTCAACTACAGCAGCAGGCGCTTTCGCGACAAAACCTTCATTGCCAAGTTTAGTCGCAATTTGGTCATGCTGTTTTTGAACCTTGTCTAAGTCTTTTTGTAGACGACCCAATTCCGCTTTAGGGTCAATTAAGCCCTTCATAGGAACGAATACAGACACATGTCCAACTACAGATGATGAAGACAATGGCGGTTGTTCAGCATCTGCAAGGAAAGTAATGCTTTCAACTTTCGCCAATGCTTTAAACAACGGTTCAATACGTGCGATTTGTGCTTTTTCCGCATCAGTCGTGTTTTGAAGAAGAACAGGCAACAAACGCGCATTACCTAGGCCCATTTCACCACGGATGTTACGTACCGCACCAATCAAACCTTGCAGCCATTGCATATCTGCTTCAGTTTGTTCATTCACTAATGCTTGGTCAGCAACAGGGTACTGTGCGAGCATAATCGTTTCGCCAGAAATGTTGAGTTTCGGCGCAAGGGTTTGCCAGATTTCTTCTGTTAAGTAAGGCATCAACGGATGTGCCAAACGTAAAGAGGCTTCCATTACAGAAAGAAGAACACGACGCACTTCAGCTTTACGTTCAACCGATACGTTTTCATCGTTTAATACAGGCTTCGTCAGCTCGACATACCAGTCACAGTATTCATTCCAAATGAACTCATAAATCGCTTGTGCAGCCAAGTCTAAACGGTAAGTCGCAAATGCAGTTTGCACCGCTTGTTCCGCTTTTTGTAGACGGCTGACAATCCACTGCTCAGGCAATTCCCAAAGGTCTTGACGTACTTCTTGACCAATCACTTGCTCTTCGCAGTTCATCATCACGAAACGGGTAGCGTTCCAGATTTTGTTGGCAAAGTTACGGTAACCTTCAACACGCTTCATATCGAACTTGATGTCACGGCCAGTGTTCGCAAGCGCACAGAAAGTGAAACGAACCGCATCTGTACCGTAAGATTGAATGCCTTCAGGGAATTCTTTACGGGTTGATTTTTCAATCTTCGCCGCTTGTTTCGGGTTCATGAGTCCTGTAGTACGTTTTTGTACTAAAGTTTCAAGATCAACACCGTCAATCAAGTCTAATGGGTCAAGCACGTTGCCCTTAGATTTAGACATTTTCTGACCTTCGCCATCACGTACCAAACCGTGAACGTATACAGTTTTGAACGGAACTTGCGGTGTGCCATCTTCATTTTTCATGAAGTGCATGGTCATCATGATCATGCGGGCAACCCAGAAGAAAATGATGTCGAAACCAGTGACCAATACATCAGTCGGGTGGAAAGTATTTAAGAAATAGTTTTCTTTATCTTTCGCCGCGTCGCCAGTCCAACCTAAAGTTGAGAACGTCCAAAGACCAGAAGAGAACCATGTATCAAGCACGTCTTCGTCTTGTTTCAATTCAACTTCAGGTGCAATGCCGTTTTTCGCACGAACTTCAGCTTCATCACGACCTACAAATACGTTACCTTCAGCATCGTACCAAGCTGGGATACGGTGACCCCACCACAATTGACGTGAGATACACCAGTCTTGAATGTTGTTCATCCAAGCCATGTACATGTTGCTGTATTGCTCAGGAACGAATTTAATTTCGCCATCTTTAACCGCTTTAATTGCAGGCTCAGCAAGTGGAGCAATTTTCACATACCATTGGTCTGTTAATAACGGCTCTACGATCACGCCTGAACGGTCACCACGAGGTGGCTTCAAGGTATATGGTTGAATTTGGTCTAACCAGCCTTCAGCTTCCGCTTGAGCAACCAATTTTTTACGTGCTTCAAAACGTTCTAAACCAATGTAGTCCGCAGGTGCAGGAATGGTTTTAGAAATTTGCTCGCCCGCTTTCGCGATGTATTCAAACTCAGCAAGAACTTCAGCATTTTTGTTGAAGATGTTGATGATTGGAAGTTCACAGCGTTTGCCCACTTCATAGTCATTGAAGTCGTGCGCAGGGGTGATTTTCACACAGCCTGTACCAAATTCTTTGTCTACATATTCGTCTTTAACGATTGGAACAGCACGGCCTGTAATTGGCAAGATAATGTTCTTGCCAACAAGCGCTGCATAGCGTTCATCATCAAGCGCAACCGCAACAGCTGTATCGCCAAGCAATGTTTCAGGACGTGTTGTCGCCACAACAATGTGATCTTTGCCGTCATGGGTGCGGATTGATTTGTCTTCAAAGAAATATTTGAAGTGCCAAAGTGAACCTGCTTCTTCTTTATCAGACTCAACTTCTAAGTCAGAAAGGGCAGTTTGTAGTTTAGGGTCCCAGTTGACTAGGCGTTTACCACGGTAAATTAAGCCTTCTTCATGTAGCTTAACAAATACTTCTTTAACCGCGTTAGAAAGACCTTCGTCCATGGTGAAGCGTTCACGTGACCAGTCTACAGATGAGCCTAGACGACGAATTTGACGGGTAATGTTCCCGCCAGATTGTTCTTTCCATTCCCACACTTTTTCGATGAACTTTTCACGGCCTAGGTCGTGACGGCTGATGCCTTCAGCACCCAATTGACGTTCAACAACCATTTGCGTTGCGATACCTGCATGGTCGGTACCCGGCTGCCAAAGGGTATTTTTGCCAGACATGCGGTTATAACGAGTCAACGCATCCATAATGGCATTGTTGAAACCATGACCCATATGCAAGCTACCAGTGACGTTTGGTGGCGGAATCATAATACAGAATGAATCACCTTTTTGAGATGGCTTGAAGTAGCCTCTCTCTTCCCAAGTCTTGTACCATTTTTTTTCGATCTCGGTCGGATCGTAGGTCGTAGCAATATTTTGCGCTGAATCAGTCATAGTCTAAACAGATCAAAAGTGGATAAAAAATTAGATCTATTGTAGCAAAAAAAATGGTGAATTAGGGATGTTGGGCGAATGTTAACTTTTAGGATTTGGCAGTAAATAAAAGAGTCCGTATGATAGGACCTAAGATAAGAAGTATCCATTGATCCCAAAACTAAGATAAAAGGAGCAATATCAAATGACTTATTCTATTTCTTTAAAGATTCAACCTACGACATATCAACGTTTTGAGACAATTCATCAAAAACTCAATGCAGGTGAAACAGAAAGTCAGTCCAAAGCCTTAGGGGATAATTTAGCGGATATTGCATGTGAAATTTTAGATCAAGTTTTTGGCCAAATGGCGCGTATGAATAAGTCTGGAGACAATGAATCCGAAAAAATTATTCAGCAAATACGTGAAACAACCCGTAAATATATGCCGTGGTCGGTGTCTTTTTTTGGCAATGACCGCCTTGTACCGATGGTAAATTATTTATATGGACGTTTTTACAGCGAAGATGGTCAGCATTATATGCATTATCCGATCGATGCCTCTTTAGCCACCGACTTGCTTGCCTATGTCAGTCAAATGAAAGAAGGGCAGAATCAATATGTCCCACTCGCATTGAAGGCATTTACACAAGTGGTCGATGCCGGGGTGACGCATTTGGTGCGAGAACCAAAAAAAATGCTGAAATTTAATATGGTGGTGGATAAAACTTTAACCGGTGTCATCAATCTCACCACGCAACTCGGATATAAACGCTTCGATAAACTCGGCAAAATTTATGATGCACAATCGATGAGTCAGTACTTTGATCATTTTATGGTGTTTTTGAACAATGAGCCTGTACTACGTAAAGCATAAAATACATATAAATGAATAAATTAGTTATTTAAAAGGATGTCAAAATGGCAAAACGTGATGATTTGAACGGAAAAGTGGTATGGATTACTGGGGCATCTTCAGGTTTGGGTGAAGCTTTAGCAAAAGAATGTGCTTTGCAAGGGGCGCAGGTCATTTTGACCGCACGTCGTTTTGAAGAGTTGGAAAAAGTCCGTGTTTCATTATTACATCCAGATCAGCATCTTTCAGTGTGTGCAGATATTACCAATGAAGAACAAGTTCGCCATGCTTATGAACAAGTCCTTGCGCATAAAGGTCGAATTGACTGGCTAATCAATAATGCGGGATTGAGTCAGCGTGCATTGATTACGGATACGACTATGCAAACTGAACGTGCCATCATGGAAGTAGATTATTTTTCGCAAGTCTATTTAACCAAAACCGTTTTACCGACATTTTTAGCACAAAAGTCTGGTCGAATTGCTTTTGTTTCAAGTGTTGCAGGCTTATTAGGGACACAATACCGCGCGACCTATTCTGCTGCAAAAGCTGCCATTCATATGTGGGCGAACAGTCTACGTGCGGAAGTTGCGGATCAAGGGGTGGGCGTATCGGTGATATTCCCCGGATTTGTCAAAACCAATGTTTCATTTAATGCACTCAATGGTGCCGGCAAGCCACAAGGGCATCAGGATGAAGCCATTGAAAATGGTCTAGAAGCCAATGAGTTTGCCGAAACGGTGGTGCAATCTTTGCAACGTGGGGAAGAATACATCGTGGTGGGTGGTTCTAAAGAAAAGCTCGGTGTTTGGGTATCTCGATTATCACCGACAACGTTATATAAAATGATTCGTAAAACCAAAGTGAAGTAAATTTTATCAAGTTTAAATAGTTTAAAAGTCACTCTTAACAGTGACTTTTTTAATGAGTAACGAGATTATAAGAAATGAAAAAGAATAATTTTAACAAATGGGGAATAGCCATCATTTTGTGCGCAATCATTGGTGCAATCGGTACAGTGGCATATTTTTATTTTAAACAGAAAACTCAAAAAATTGAGCAGAAGTCAACGCTCGAAAAGCCTGAAAAAGAAATAGGAACTGTATCAGAACCAGTTATTGAATCTGTTGAGATTGAACCTAAAGTTGAAGCGGCGAGTGCAGAAGTTGTTATGCGAGGACCAAATGAGGGGTGGTTACCGATCGAAGCACTGTTTGATGAAAAAGGATTATTGAAGTCTGAGTATTACAGTCAAAATCCTCAAGATTCAGATGTTGATAAATTACCTTATAGCTCGAATAAAATTGGTGATTTTAAATGGCGAGCTGAATTTCATCCTGTTGATGATTTTAAAGGCGATCAGGCTAGATTCAAAGATCAATGTTTTGGATATTGTGTTTTAGTGAAAGGTAAGTTGCTGACCAGTGTTGAATCGACTGTATTTACGGGAGCATTTATTGCGAAAGATCATTTGATCGAAGTGATTGCACATAAGGGGAGTGGAGCGTATATGCCTGTCAACTATACCTTTATCAAAATCGACAAAGCTGGTAATGCAGAGTTAATCTCAGATGATCATAATTCTTACAAAGATCAATTGGCTCGTATCAATCATTCGGGACTCGAGATTGACTTAAAACCATTTAGAAAACTTCAATATTTTCTTCTAATGAATGAATATGGTTTAAATGTGTCGATGCAAAAACCCAATAAGGTGGATGTCGAACCGACTCAGTGTAAAGAGTATTACGAAGGAACATTAGAGGCATGTCCAACTTTATATGGATGTAAAGCTGACATTGTGGTGCAAGATCTGGCACGTGCTTATGCTGGAGATGTTGCATTTAGTTATCATGATCCAAATATTGATGAAAAGAAATTTAATGAGGTTTGCTTTAAAATTTGTCGCAATGAAAATGTGAGTTATGAAGAGTTTGAAGACACATTGTGTAAAGTAAATTAAATAGTAAAAATGAATTGGGGAGAAGTAGAGAGATCAGATGTCTCTCTTTTGAATTGCAGTCCCATACGCAAAGACTTCGACCATGCCGCCTTGCATACCCAGCTCAGTGGTGCTTAAACGCAGACCCATAATTTGCGTTGCGCCCATTTTTTCAGCTTCTTGCTTTAAACGCACCACGGCTTCACGACGTGCCCGATCGACGATGCTTTCATAACTGGTTAAACGTCCGCCAAAGAAGTTCTGAATATTGGCAATCACATATTTAAAATAATCATGTGAAATCACTACATTACTCGAAATAAGTTGTCCGAAATGTTCAGTAGTTTTAAAGCGGTTGTTGTCTATGCGAATATGTGCCAATCGCTTTTCTTGAGCTTCGAGTTCTTTGAGATGTTTTTGTTCGATATGGCGACCGAAGCCCCAACCAATACAAAAGAGCACCACAAAGATCAGGACTTTAAAAATAAAGGCATCCATGACTTAGTCCTGAGTTGGAAATGGGTCTGGGAGTTTTGCTGAGTTGGCTTCTACGCGAACAGCCGTGCCATACACAAATAATTCAGAGGCGCCTTGAGCAATATTTGAGGTTGAAAAACGGATACCGACGACCGCATTCGCGCCTAAGGCACGTGCTTTATCAATCATACGGCTCATAGCTTCTTGACGGGATTCTTCGAGTAGTTCTGTATAACCTTTGAGTTCACCACCCACGATATTTTTTAGGCCAGCCATAAAGTCACGACCAACATGTTTACTGCGGACAGTACTGCCATAAACGACATCAAGTTGTTGTGTAATGGTATGACCCGGAACAGATTCAAGATTACTTAAAAGCATTTTTAGTTATCAATATAAAAAGGTGAATTGAAGATAGAAAACTCTTTAGCAAAAAGCAATAAATTCATTTTTATTTTAAAGCTTCGATCTAAAAATGAAAAAGCCCACCGAAGTGAGCTTTTCAAATATTACTGGCTAGGCTAAATCAAATTATTGTTTTGATGCAGCTTTACGCTCAGCAGTAGAAGGTTGGTATTGCACAGCATCAGAAGTGTTGGCTTTGATACCACCACCAAGTGTTTTATACAATTCAACTTGATTGTTGAGATTTGCTTGTTCAAGCAACAACAAACCTTGCTCAGCTGCATAAGATGCACGCTGCGCATCCAGTACAGTTAAGTAGCTATCAATACCAGCACGGAAGCGAGCATTTGATAGTTTGTACGTTGTGTTGGTTGCATCAACTAAACGGCGCTGTGCTGCAATACGGTCACCAATGTTTTGGCGAACTGCAAGCGCATCATTCACTTCACGGAAAGCTGACTGAACTGATTTTTCATAATCAGACAATGCAATTTTCTGGTCAGTTTCAGAAACTTTAATATTTGCCTGACGTGTACCCCAGTCGAAAATTGGAATATCTAGGCTAGGGCCAGCAGACCATACAAAGTTGCCTGATTTAAATAGATCACCTAAGTCCGTTGAAGCATAACCCGCTGAACCTGTCAGACTAATCGTAGGGAACAGACGTGCTTTAGCTGCACCAATGTTCGCACCAGCAGCAGACAGTTTATATTCAGCTGCACGTACATCTGGACGGTTGTTCAACAAGTCACTTGGAATACCTGAACCAATGGTATTGGTCGAAGTAATTCGACTGACACGTTGATTTGGCAGCAAGTTCGCAGGCACTTGTTGACCCACTAATAGGTTCAATAAGTTTTGCGCTTGAGCAATTTGAGTCTTGTAATTTGCAACATCATTACGTGCAGTTTCTACAGAAATTTGAGCCTGACGAACAGGAACTTCACTGTCAATACCGACATCAAAACGCTTTTTGTTGAGGTTGTAAGATTCAAGCTGAGCCTTTAAGGTTTGATCCGCAAGCTTCAAGTTTGAGTTAGCGTATGCATAGTTTAACCATGCTTGAGCCACTTGACCGATCAAGGCAATTTGTGTCGCATCACGGGCACTTGCAGTTGCAAGGTAACTGTCTAAAGCATTGTCTTTTAAGCTACGTACACGACCCCAAAAATCAAGTTCATAGGCAGTGACACCTAAACCGACATTGTAAGAGGTGATAGGCTTTTGCGTATTCAACGTGTCTTGACGAAGTACGCTACCACTGGCACCAATGGTTGGTAATTGACCATTGGCAGTGATTTGATACTGTTGCTGTGCACGTTCAATATTTAAAGCTGCGGTACGCAGGTCACGGTTGTTGGCTAAAGCTAAGTCAAGAACTTGTACCAGACGTTGGTCAGCAAAGAAATCTTTATATCCTTGTTCAGCAACAGAAGTACCAGAAGCACTTGCTGTGTAGCTTTCGGGGATATTGGTCTGAACAACCGGCTCTGGACCACGCATGCTTTGGCAGGCAGCCAAAGCAAGCGCAAGTGAAGAAACCGCAATGCTACGACCTGCAATAGACCATACATTTTGCATCACGATAAATGCTCCTGATTATTTTGTTGTTTTGGTTTGTACTTAAAGATACTTCGGATCCATACATAGAACACAGGAATAAAGAAGATACCAAGTAGGGTAGAACTGATTACGCCACCCAATACACCATAACCTACGGAGTGCTGGCTACCTGCACCTGCACCCGAAGAAAGCGCAAGCGGAAGTACACCAAAACCGAAGGCTAAAGTAGTCATGATAATTGGACGTAGACGCATTTTAGCGGCATGCAATGTTGCGTCAAACAGATCTTCACCTTTTTCTTGAAGTTCTTTGGCAAATTCTACGATCAAGATCGCATTCTTCGCGGACAAACCAATGACGGCAATAATAGCCACCTGGAAGTAAATGTTATTCGCCAAGTTTGGATTTTTGAAGAACACCATTCCAAGGAAAGTCAGTAATAACGCACCCAATACACCTAATGGTACAACCAGTAATACTGAGAACGGAATAGACCAGCTTTCATACAAGGCAGCAAGACATAGAAAGACGATTAACAATGAAAGTGCGTATAGGAATGGTGCTTGTGCGCCAGACTCACGTTCTTCTAGAGATAAACCAGTCCATTCATAGTCAAAGCCTTGAACGCCCATCGAAGGAAGTTTTTGTACAATTTCTTCCATCGCTTTCATCGCGTCGCCCGAACTTACACCCACACCCGGTGAACCTTGAATGTTCACAGATGCGATACCGTTATAACGTTCAAGACGTGGTGAACCATAAGTCCATTCACCAGTAGCGAAGGTCGAGAATGGAACCATTGTGCCTTGGTTGTTACGGACATACCACTGGCTCAGGTCTTCAGGCATCATACGTGCCGCAGCTTCACCTTGTACATAGACTTTCTTCACACGACCACGGTCAACGAAGTCATTGATGTAAGAACCACCCCATGCCATACCCATTGTGGTGTTAATCTCAGAAATACTCACACCCATTGCACCAGCTTGAGCTTGGTCAATCGTGATTTTGTACTGTGGTGTATCTTCTTGACCGTTAGGACGAACACCCATGAGGCGTTTATCTTGAGCAGCCATACCGAGCACCATATTACGGGCATCGATAAGTTGTTGATGGGTTTGACCTGCAGAAGCTTTTAACTGCAAGTTGAAGCCGGCAGTTACACCCAATTCAGGCATTGCTGGTAATTGGATTGGCATGATGTATGAAGCATCCTTCACGATCATGTTCAATGCCATACCACGTTGAATAATCGCACCCACTTGAGATTCAGGTGATGTACGGTCTTCCCAATCTTTTAACTTGATGAATGCAAGACCTGCGTTTTGACCTACACCTGTGAACGAGAAACCGGCAACACTGAATACAGAATCGACATATTTTTCTTCGTTTTTCAGGAAGTAATCGGTCATTGCAGTGACAGTTTTATCCGTACGCTCAAGTGAGGCATTCGGTGGTAACTGTACCAGTGTCATTACAACACCTTGGTCTTCTTCAGGTAAGAATGATGATGGTAACTTTTGGAATAAAAGCACTAATAAGCCGATTACAACTGCATAAATCACACCAGAGAAAATCTTGTGGTGTGTCATGAAGTTCACGCCGCCTTGGTATTTATGCGCAACTTTATCAAAAGAGCTGTTAAACCAACGGAAGAAACGGGCAAAGATGTTGTTGCTTTCAGGTTTGTTTGGATCATGTTGTTTCAACATGGTCGCACATAGGGCAGGGGTAAAGGTCAATGCCACAATCAATGACAGAATCATTGCTGTTACCAGCGTGATTGAGAACTGACGATAAATTACACCTGTTGTACCACCGAAAAATGCCATCGGCACGAATACAGCGGTTAACACAGAGGTAATACCGATTAAGGCACCCGAGATCTGTTTCATTGAGATTTCAGTTGCAGTCACGGGGTCAAGATGATCTTCAACCATGACACGTTCAACGTTCTCTACGACAACAATCGCATCATCCACGAGGAGACCAATCGCCAGTACCATCGCGAACATGGTGAGTGTGTTGATCGAGAAACCAAACATGTTAATGACAGCAAAAGTACCCAATACCACTACAGGTACAGCCAATGTCGGAATAATCGTTGCGCGCCAGTTCTGTAAGAATAAGAACATCACAAAGAATACAAGAATCACGGCTTCTACAAGGGTATGTACAACACTTTCAATCGATAACTTAATGAATGGAGTCGTATCAAATGCAAGCGTGTCTTTTAAACCTTCAGGGTAGTTTGGACGTAGTTCTTTTAAACGTGCTTCAACAGCTTCGGCTGTATCTAATGCGTTTGCACCAGTTGCTAGTTTGATCGCTACACCACCAGCAGGTTTGTTGTTGAACTTAGAGTCAAACTGATAGTTGTCAGCACCTAATTCAACACGTGCAACATCACCTAAACGTACCTGAGCACCATCACTACTGTTACGCAGGAAAATGTTTTTAAACTGCTCTGGTGTTTGCAACAAACTTTGTGCTGTAACTGTCGCGTTCAGTACTTGACCTTCAGTTGCAGGCGCACCACCTAACTGACCAACAGCAACCTGAGCATTCTGTGTACGGATAGCCGCAGCCACATCACTCGGTGTAACTTTCAGGTTTGCCATTTTGGCTGGATCTAGCCAAATACGCATCGCATAAGAACCACCGAATACTTGGACTTCACCTACACCTGCCACACGGCTGAGAGGTTCAGAAATATTCGAGTTTACATAGTCCTTAATGTCGTCCGCAGTCAACTTACCCGATGGTGAGTGGAATGCTACAACTTGTAGGAAGCTTGCGCCAGATTTGGTTACTTTTACACCTTGACGTTGTACGTCTTCAGGTAATAGCGCTGTCGCAGACTGGAGTTTGTTTTGGACTTGAACTTGGGCGATATCTGGATCGATCCCTTGTTCAAAGTTCAATGTAATAGATGCCTGACCGTTACCCGCACTGTTTGACGAAATATAACGTAAGCCATCCAAACCATTCATTTGTTGTTCAATGATTTGGGTTACGGTGTTTTCAACTGTTTCTGCAGATGCACCAGGGTAAGTCGCAGAGATTGAAACCGTTGGCGGCGCAATGGTCGGATACTGTGCAATTGGCATATTTGATAGCGTGAGTACACCCGCCAACATAATCACCAATGCAATCACCCATGCAAAAATGGGGCGATGAATAAAGAATTGAGCCATTCAGTCTACTCCCTATGCGTTTGAAGTAGCTTTTTGTTCAGTTTTAGGCGCTGCTTGTTCTGCGGCTTTAGCGTTTGGCTTTGCTGCAGCAGGTTGTTGAGCACCTTGAGGTGCAGCAGCCTGAGGTTGATACGGTTTGGCTACAACTTGTTGCTCTGGCTTAACTTTCGCAATACCGTCAACAATCACTTTATCGCCAGTGTTTAAGCCTTGAGTCACGATCCAATTCGAACCTTGCGTACCAACAGTGGTTACAGGACGAGATTCAACAGCACCTTTTGCATTCACAATCATTGCAATCGCTTGACCTGTAGGGGTACGCGTAATGGCAGCTTGTGGAATCAGGTAAGCATTTGGAATCACACCTTGAACGATGCGAGCATTGGCAAACATACCCGGAAGTAATAAATGATTCGGGTTAGAAAAAACAGCACGAAGTGTAACCGTACCTGTATCTGGGTTTACACTCGCATCAGAAAATGCAAGACGACCTTCAATTGGGTATTCGCTACCATCTTCAAGACGTAATTTCACTTTGGTGTTATTACTGCTGTCCAAGTTGCCTTGGCTTAACTGCTGACGTAAGCGAAGAAGTTCAGCGCTTGATTGGTTAATGTCAACGTACATTGGATCAAGACGTTGAATTGTGACTAATGGATCAGCCTGAGATGCAGTAACTAAAGCACCCGCTGTGACTGTAGAACGGTTGGTTTGACCTGAAATTGGTGCACGTACAGTTGAGTAACCTAAGTTAATTTCTGCATTTTTAAGTTCCGCCTGAGATGCAGCAACATCTGCTTCAGCCAGTTTAACTTGAGCAACAATATCGTCGTATTCTTGTTTTGAAATCGCATTTGATCCCACAAGCTGACGGTAGCGACCTTCTTTAACACGTAACACGCCTAAATTTGCTTGTTGACGTCTTAAAGCAGCACGAGCACTGTCAGCTGAAGCACGGTTTGTACGCGAGTCTATCTCGTACAAGGCTTGTCCTTCGCGAACATAACTGCCTTCTGCAAATAGACGTTTCAGTACTACACCACTGGTTTGTGGACGTACTTCTGAAATTTCATAGGCAGATGTACGGCCGGAAAGTTCAACAGATTGTTCAACGCTTTGCGGTTGGGCAACAATGACACCGACTTCAGTTGGTGGCATTTGCTGTGCAGCAGCAGCTTGCTGTGCATTTTTAGGATCTTTGCTACAACCAACAAGTGCAATACTTGTTGCCAATGCGCAAGCAGTCAGGGCGGGAGCCCAAAGCTTTGCAGACATCATTGTTCCACCTCAATTAGATATTTATCTAAATTATTCATTTGTTTACGCTTTACTGATTTTGATGTAACTCAAATAAAGTAGCGCGATCCAAATAAAACTTATGCTCCAACCGGATAAGACATCTGTCGGAAAATGAACCCCAACATATACTCGCGAAACACCCATACACAGCATCCATAACAATGCCAAAATGGTGATCAAGCGATGTTGAGCATGTTGTCGGTAAATCAAGATCATAAGACACGCAAGCGATGCAGCATAACAACTGTGTGCACTTGGGAATGAACTCCCGTAAGACGCTACAAGATGGTACATTTCTGGGGGACGCGGTCTGGTGAACGTAAATTTAAGCAACCATGCAAGGCCGATACTTCCAAAGATCCCTATACTGATAAAAACAATCTCTGTGTATTTTTTATACCACGCAAAGTGTAAACACCATAGTGTGGTGAAAAATAATACAAAAGGCATGCCGCCTAGCGCCGAAAGTCCGATGGCAATTTGATTAAAAACAGCAATACGGTGCTGACTCATCCATTCCACGATACTTAAATCTAATAGATTTAAATAGCTAGAATAAAGCGACAACACACTGATAATTAATGCAAAAAAACCAACAAACAGTAGCGTTCGTGGCATATTTTATTCCTTGTCATTTTAACCGGTTTGAGCTCGGTTAATTAATGGATTAAAGTGTACTCATCAGTACACTTTATTTCAAGTATGTGTAAATCATACTGATTTTATTTTTTGTGTTCATTTACATCTTACTAAAATAAAACACAAATCTGCTAATGATTGTTCTTGCTGGCTTGTGTGCCATCTTCAACTTCAAGTGGGGTTTTCGGTGGCCAGAAAAAGTCACTTGGTCGCGTTAGAAAATGAGTCATCACCAATTTAGCCAGTGGTTTCCATTGTTCAAATCTTACGCGACGTGCCCGTAGTGCCACAATAATGGTTAACGTGAAACTGACGAATAAGTTAGTCAGACCAATCAGAATAACTCCTAAGAATGACACAATGATTAAGCCAATGTCTGGTGAACCATTAATATTGATGAGGCCTTGAATGAAGTTGGCCGAGGCGAAGGCAATATGGCGAATATCTAAAGGTAAACCAAAAATAAATCCAATCGTTCCCATACTGCCCAGCATGATCCCAAATAAGAAGTTACCTGCTAAAGCACCTAAGTTTCGCTCAATGTAAGCGGCAAGCTTATCCAGTCTCTCTTGACCCATGATGCGTTTTAACTTTGGATGTGCTTGAATCCGAGGTCCAACTTTGCGATAGATTGCCATGTTGTCAAAGTACCCAGCAAGCAAACCTGATAAAAACAAACATACCCCAGCTATCGCAGCATGTGGCACAGCCAGTGAGGTAAATGGATTGAGGTCGTGTAAGGTTTTAGCTGCTTTTGCATGATTCATTAATGGCTCATGTAAAGCCATATCCCAACTTAAGGCGATCAATGCCGCGACCGGAATCGCAATACTGATGTTGCCTAAGATTGCAATAAACTGGGTTCGAATGATGTTAATAATTAGCGCGGCAAGTTCGGCAATCTGCGCCATTTTCGAGCCTTTACGATGCTGAACCGTCGAGGCAAGGGCGGCAGCTGTCATCGCAGGCTGTTTAGTGGCAACAGTAAAATGTAAGACATGAATCAGCATAAAGCCGAAAGAGTAGTTCAGACTATATGAAATGGCTTGCATGAGCGGTGCCATGCTGACACGGGCCATCAGCACTTTTAAAGTTGCCATACACGCAATGATCACACCGGCACCTGCCGCAGATCGGTACATGCTCATAAAGCCTTGTTTGTCCGTACTTACATAGTGTTCGCCAGTTTTACTTGCGTTTTCGGTGACTTGTAGGGCAACCAATTCACTATTGGTGGCGAGCAAATCGCGCACACTGCGTTCGCTATAAATCGCTGACGTCACATCACTGAGTAAACTACCCATAGACACATAGCGGACATCATCTTCTTCAACAATCAGGTTGAGTAAGATTTCTAAGCGATCTAAACACTGTTCTAAAAGCGACAATAAGTAAGTCAGGCTGACACTTACGCCAATTCGTTTGGTCGCACGCCGAATCTTCAGTACCACATCACGACATTGTTCCAGCATTACCAACGCTTGAGAAGCATCTGGCGGTAGCACAGCACTCATTTCTTCAGCACTTTGATGGAGCTTTTTATACTGCTGAATAAAATCGTTTATTTCGCGGTTTTGCACCAAAAAAGGTGATTCATATTCGGTCAGTTCAGGCTGTGCATTAATAAATTCAGGATATAAGCCAATACCACTTACCCGATAGGACAAAACGGTAATGGCTTTAATTAACTCACGGCGAATTTTCTTTTTTTCTTCCTGATTGCTATGACCTTGGTTAAACAGTCGAAATAGCTGCATCCATTGCTGATCATCAATACTGTCCAGCCAATATTTGTCGCTATGACGATAAAAAACTCGACGGACTAAATCTTGTAATTGAGTTTCGTCATTGATCAGAGGAAGAAAATGTGCGCCAAGCCGTTGGAACAGTTGTCCCCAGAAACCATCGAGAGACAAAATACCCGTGTCCGCATATAAACTGGTTTGTTTATATCGGCTAATGAGTTTTAGGACAAAACTTTGCAAGGTAGAGGCTGCATCTGGCGTGATGAGTAAAGCTTGGATGAAAGCCTGAAATTTTTTCTTAATTTCGTCAGTATTTTTTGTATCTTCTGGTCGAATTCGGTTGACCAATTCGATCAGCAAGTTTTCATCCAGCACAGCCCGAGGGGTATCGAGCTGTTGCTGCATGGTCAAAAAGATATCATTCAGTTTTATATGCATAGGCAATGGGAATTACGAGGAATATTGTTAATTATTGAATTCGGTGTAATGCCAAGTTTGCGAGGTTGATTAAAGCTTGACGATATTCAGTATCTGGTAGCGCTGCTAAAGCGGCTAGTGCTGCCTCAGTTTCTTCAGTCGCTCGTTGGCTACAATAATCAAGTGCCCCAGAGCTTTGTACAATCTGAATAACACGCTCTAAATCTGCCGTACCACCTGTGGCAATACTGCGGCGAATAATGTCATGTTCTTCGCCAGTGGTATTCTTTAAGGCAGAGATTAAAGGTAAAGTTGGTTTACCTTCCATCAAATCATCGCCAATATTTTTACCTAATGTTTCAGCATCTGAGGTGTAATCTAAAATATCGTCAATAATTTGAAAGGCATTTCCAAAGTGTCCGGCAAATTTTCTAAGCGGTTCACGGTACTCTGGTGTACCAGTCAGAATCGCTGCACCTTCGGTAGCGAGCTCAAATAAACGTGATGTTTTGCCGTGAATAATATCTAAGTAGGTCTGTTCCGTGGTTTCTGGTTGATGCTGTGATTGAAGTTGTAAAACTTCACCTTCAGCAATTTCACAGGTACCCGTTGAAAAGTCTTTGAGTAATACTTTGCTGTCTAGATCCACCAATAAATCAAAAGCGCGAGAAATCAAAAAATCACCCACAAGTACGGCAGTTTGATTATTCCATGTCGCATTTGCTGTTGGGCGGCCACGGCGTAAACCCGATTCATCGACTACGTCGTCATGAACCAAGGTTGCGGTATGTAGCATTTCAATAATTGCTGCAAGTTTACGGTGTTTTTCTAAATCTTCTGCGCCACATGCCTTTGCTGCAAGTAAGCACATAATGGGACGCATGCGTTTACCACCTGCTTCAACCACATGTTTACTGACTGCCATGACCAAGGCAACTTTAGACGTGATCCCTTCATTAATAAATTTGTCCATCGCAGCAAAGTCAGTAGCAACAGGCGCGAGAATATCTTGCTTAAAGTCGATGGTCATATGAAGAGAAACCTCAATAATTTTTGAATTACAGACGTAGTGTAGCAATTTGTTATATGAATAACAGATAAGAACTTACTCAATTGACTTAATCTTAAGTGATTTTTTTCATCAAGCGGAAGTATTGTACTTATTTTTTAACAGACTTTTATCTTTAGCATGTTGTTTGAACAGCATGTTGTTGATGTCAGTCCAGTGTATATTAGCGAATTGTTGCTAAAAATCTATGTCGAACCTTGCCAAAAAACATGGTAAGTGAAATAGATCACTCATTTTAATACTTTTAATGACACTGTTTATATAATAAACGCATACTCATCTAATATTTTACGGAAATGGCTTGTTGTTTTTCGGGTTATCCCTTAAAATCTTTGCCTTTGCGAAACCCCAGTGACGATCGTTTTAAGATCGGTATATCCCTTTACCGGCACGACAACACGGGCATGTTTGGAGTACTTAAATGTACGCAGTAATCCAAAGCGGTGGTAAACAACACCGTGTAGTTGAGGGTGAAACCCTTAAAGTAGAATTATTGAAAGCTGAAACTGGCTCAACTGTTACTTTTGATGACGTGTTGATGCTTGTTAACGGTGACAGCATTCAAATTGGTGCACCAGTAGTAGCTGGCGCTAAAGTAACTGCTGAAGTAGTTAGCCATGGTCGTCACGACAAAATCCGCATCATCAAAATGCGTCGTCGTAAACACTATCGTAAACAACAAGGTCACCGTCAATGGTTCACTGAGTTGAAAATTACAGCTATTTCAGGCTAATTACGAGGAGTAAGTAGACATGGCAACTAAAAAAGCCGGTGGTTCGACTAAAAACGGTCGTGACTCGAACCCAAAAATGTTGGGTGTTAAAATCTACGGCGGTCAATCTGTGACTGCTGGTAACATCATCGTTCGTCAACGTGGTACTGAATTCCACGCTGGTGTAAATGTAGGTATGGGCCGTGACCATACTTTATTTGCAACTGCTGACGGCGTTGTGAAATTCGAAGTGAAAGGCCAATTCGGTCGTCGCTACGTATCTGTTGAAGCGTAAGCTTTAATAGAAAAAAGACCCGCATTTTTTTGCGGGTTTTTTTTCGTCTGAAGAAAATGTGAGGTATTATTTTAGATTGTTACAAACGATGTGTATATCAACAAATCACCATAAATAGTGATTTAAATCACAAAAATTAAAGAGCGTAATAGAGGAGTACAAATACAAAAAAAGGATAAGGACATGAATAAAATATTGAATACAGTTTTTATCAATGCTGACTATCAGAAAAGGAATTGTCCTGATAAAAGCCAACAAATTGCATTTGAAAAGACACTAGGACTTGGTGAAACAACTTCAATCGCTATTAAAGCTGTACCAAAATTACTTGCTGTGAGTATTTTACTTTCTATAGGTTCAATTGCATGGGCTGGTGGTTCAGGAGGACATACCTCAGGTGGTTCAACCTGTTCGAGTGGTTGTAATGATTCACATCAACATTCGGGCGGAAAAGGACACACAAGTCATGGGAACGGCAATGGTTATGGACATGAGGGAGGAGGAAAACCTCATGGTGGGCATCAAGGTTTACCTGGCGCTGATGGCAAAGATGGCGTGGATGGTGTGGACGGCAAAGATGGCGTCGATGGCAAAGATGGTATAGACGGCAAGGATGGTGTCGACGGACTTAATGGCCGTGATGGAGTCGATGGTAAAGATGGTGTCGATGGTCTCAATGGCCGTGATGGAGTCGATGGTAAAGATGGTATAGACGGCAAGGATGGTGTCGATGGTCTCAATGGTCGTGACGGAACCGATGGTAAAGATGGTGTCGATGGACTCAATGGCCGAGATGGAATCGATGGTAAAGATGGTGTCGACGGACTCAATGGCCGAGACGGAATCGATGGTAAAGATGGTGTCAACGGACTCAATGGCCGTGATGGAGTCGATGGTAAAGATGGTATTGACGGTAAAGATGGTGTCGACGGATTAAATGGTCGTGATGGTATTGACGGTAAAGATGGTGTCGATGGACTCAATGGCCGAGACGGCATCGATGGTAAGGATGGGTTGAACGGTCTGAATGGTAGCAATGGTTTAGATGGTGCAAGTGCTTATCAAGTTGCGGTGAACAATGGTTATGAAGGCAATGAAGACCAATGGCTAGAAAGTCTACGTGGTGCAGTTGGCGCACAAGGGCTAACCGGTGAAAATGGTTTCAGTGCGTATGAACTTGCGATAAAAAATGGATTTGTCGGTACTGAAGTTGAATGGTTGTTGAGCTTAAAAGGAACAGATCCGTACATTAAAATACAATCAAACGTTGCCAATACAGCACCTAAACCAACTGCGAATGGACAAGATGCGATTGCAGTCGGTGCAGGTAATAAAGCTGATGGTAATCAGTCTATTGCCCTCGGTATAAACAATACAGTCAGTGGTGATGGATCTGGTGCTGTAGGTTCAAATAACACAGTCACAGGTAATAATACCTATGTGGTTGGTAACAATATCAACACCTCTGCAAATAATGCTGTTGTACTTGGCAATGGTTCAAGCTCTGACCGCAATAACACGGTTTCCGTTGGCTCGGCTGGTGCAGAGCGGCAAATTATCCATGTGGCAGCTGGTACGGCAGACACCGATGCGGTAAACGTGAAACAAATGCGTCAAGCAGATCTAGAAGTGTTAAATAGTTCAAAAGCATATACAGATCAGCATGGGGCAAATGTACTCAACCAATCCAATAGTTATACCAATCAACGTGTGAATGAATTGAACCATAATTTCAATAAATTTAAAGATAATGTTTACGGTGCTGTTGCTTCAAGTATTGCAATCGCCTCCTTACCTCAACCAACAGATGCTGGATACAACATGTTCAGTGTAGGTATGGGGACTTGGGAAGGTTCACAAGGCTATGCAGTAGGTTTTAGTGGAGTAACTGAGAGCAATAAATATGTGTATAAATTGGCTGCAACAGGGAACTCTGAAGGTGACTTTGGCGCTGGTGCATCGATCGGTTGGCAATGGAAGTAACTCAATATTGGATTATTAAAATTGCTAAATCGTTGTTTAACTATTTGAAAGGCATTTGAATCAAATCAAGTGCCTTTTTATTTTATATTTCTCCATCATGATGAATAAAAAACAGCAATTTGCATTAATAACCATACAAAACTTCTTATTTTCTCTAAATTTAGTCAATGAAAGTGGTTTAAGATGGAGCCATCTAACAAATTGCGTTGATGCAAATATAAAAGGTGAATCTATGAAAATGCTTCGTAAAACCATCTGTGCTATGGCATTAGGTGCAGCGACACTGGCACCGGTTATGAGTACGACAGTATTCGCGGCACCAGTTGCAGCGTCGGAGCAGCAGGCAACTGCCAATTTGGTGAAACAATTATCGGGTATTAAAAGTTTTACAGCTAACTTTCAGCAAACTACAAAAGTGACTAACCCAAAAGCAACTCAAAAGAAAGGTTTAAGTGCGCAGCATATGAACCAGACTTTTACTGGGGTCATGAAAGTTCAGCGCCCGGGTAAATTCTATTGGGAAACAACCAGCCCATCTAAGCAAACTATTGCGACCACAGGTAAAACAGTTTGGATCTATGACCCAGACCTACAACAAGCAGTACGCCAAAGCTTAGATGACCAAGTTGCGAATACGCCTGCATTATTATTGTCAGGTAATACGGCTCAAATCATGAAGTCTTATCGTATTACACAGCCGAATAAGACCAAAACTTATTACACTTTATATCCAAAAAGTGATGATGGTGTGTTTCAAAGCTTAACCATTAGTTTTGGTGCGAAAAATGCGCCGACTTTAATGATTCTCCAAGACTCATTAGGTCAAACAACCCATGTACGTTTCAATAATGTGAAGGTGAATGCGTCTATTCCAGCGTCAACCTTTAATTTTGTACCTCCAAAAGGTACGGACATTATTGATCAATAATTCTCATAATCGAAAAAAAGCAGACATCGGTCTGCTTTTTTTATGGAGAAATGTAAAGCCAGCAAGCTGAATATAAGAGAAATTTAGTAGTATGCTGATATTCACAGTTTGCTTAAATGAAGTGACTTGTGGTTTTGACTGTTGCTATAGGGAATTTTGGGATGAAAAAAAATCATATGAATAATATAGCTTGGGCTGTTTCAGCTGTGGTTTTAGTCGGGTCATTAACGGCCTGCCATCCTCGAAATGAACCTGTTGAAGGTGCAACGACGGAACAGAAGCCAGCAGTCGTCGCTGATGCGATTCCACTTATTCAATCTAAATCAGTTGCGATGCAATTACCAAAAGCACAGGCTTGCGATGCGGAAGGCTGTACCCAATATACGATTCAAACGGTTGAAACCAATGTTGATTGGATTAATCAATATTTTACTGATCGGATTAAAAAAGCAGACCCGATTGCATTTTCAACTGAGCCGAATCAAAAAATCGATTTATCAGACAAGACGGATGCAGGCCTAAGTCAAAGTACCACTTCTGTTCGATATATTAGTCAGTGGGGACATATCGCAACTTTTGCAATCGAAAGCTATACCTACGCAGCGCATGCGGCTCATGGTATGTCCCATGTTGAATATGTCAATTTTGATTTAAAAGCCAAAAAACGTTTGGCTTTACAAGATGTATTGGTCAAAGGTGCAGATACGAAAGTGATTAGCGCACTTTTTGATGCCAACTATATGTGGTTAGATAGTCATGATATTGAACGTTCAAAACTTCAGTTAAGCGATAATTTTTATTATGGTGCGAACGGGATTGTATTTGCTTATCCACTGTATGAATTGGCGAGTTATGCAGAGGGCATGCCTGAGCTAAAACTTCCATATTTTACGGCTAAAGGGCTATTTAAACCTGAATATTTACCAAGTTTGCCAAATTACGACACCAAATAAGACAATTTGAAGCAAGATTATTGGTTTAATAAGGGGCAGCTGTAAGCTCGGTCACTGTATTTTTGAGTGTTAAGAGCTTACACTATAGCCAGTTTTTTTCTTTACTTAAGATTGGCTATGATCGACCCGAAATTACTCAGAAATAATATTGAGGCTGTAAACTTAGCCTTAGCAAAACGTGGTGTTCAACTTAACGTAGCAGAGTGGGCAGACCTTGAAGCTCGCCGTAAGGAAATTCAGTCTAAAACTGAGTCGTTACAAGCTGAACGTAATGCTGGTGCAAAACAAGTTGGTCAAATTAAAAAAGCTGGCGGTGATGCATCTGAAATCATGGCACGTATGTCTGCTATTGGTGATGAAATTAAAGCCGCAGAAGTTGCACTTTCTGAGCTTCAGGCTGAACTTGAAGCCAAATCTTTATCGATTCCAAATTTACCTCATGAGTCTGTGCCAGAAGGCAAAGACGAAAATGACAATGTTGAAGTTCTAAAGTGGGGTACACCACGTCAGTTTGATTTTGAGATCAAAGACCATACTGACTTGGGTGAAATGATGGGCGGTTTAGAATTTGAAACCGCAACCAAATTGACAGGTACTCGTTTTAGCGTACTCAAAGGCCCATTGGCGCGTTTACAGCGTGCAATTACCCAATTTATGTTAAATACACATACCTTGGAAAATGGCTATACAGAAGCTTATGTACCGTATTTGGTTAATGCAGATTCTTTACGTGGTACAGGCCAATTGCCTAAATTTGAAGAAGATTTATTCAAACTTCAAGGCGAAAAAGAATATTACTTGATTCCTACAGCTGAAGTTCCTGTAACTAACTTCGTGCGTGATGAAATCATTGACCCAGAACGTTTGCCATTAAAATATGCAGCGCATACGCCATGTTTCCGTAGTGAAGCGGGTTCGTATGGCCGTGATACACGTGGTTTGATCCGTCAACACCAATTTGACAAAGTAGAAATGGTTCAGATTGTAAAACCTGAAACTTCGATGGATGCGTTGGAAGAATTAACGGGTCATGCCGAAGGTATTCTTCAAGCATTAGGCTTACCATACCGTAAAGTCGTTCTGTGTGGCGGAGACATGGGCTTTGGTGCAATCAAAACTTATGATTTAGAAGTTTGGGTGCCAAGTCAAAATACCTACCGTGAAATTTCATCTTGCTCATGCATGGGTGACTTCCAAGCACGTCGCATGAAAGCACGTTACCGTACTGACCAAAAGAAAACTGAGTTTGTACACACGCTAAATGGTTCAGGTTTGGCAGTTGGCCGTACTTTACTTGCCGTGATGGAAAACTATCAACGTGCAGACGGTTCAATTGAAATTCCAGCAGTACTTCGTCCATATATGGGCGGTGCTGAATTTATCGATTAATAGTCGATAAAGTGCATACATTTGTGCACAAAAATTGCTTAAGACAATCAGATTTAAACTATTGAGGTCGTGTGTGGATATCTTTCCAATCTCTTTGAAGTTGCAGCAGCAACCTTGTCTGATTGTTGGTGGTGGTCGAATTGCATATAGAAAAGCTGTGCTGCTTGCAAAAGCGGGCGCTCAGCTGACAGTTTGCTCACCCGAAATTGAAAATGATTTATTGAGCTTGGTTAATCAAACTCAAGGTCAATATTTCAACTCGATTTATCACGAATCGGTTTATCAAGAAAATGCCATTGAGCTTCGTCAATTTCGTTTAGTGATTGCAGCAACCAATGACAAAGCAGTCAATCAGGCGGTATTTGAAGCCTGCGAAGCTGAAAATGTCTTGGTCAATAGTGTTGATGATCCGCCGCATTGCCGTTTTATGGTTCCTGCGATAATTGACCGTTCTCCGCTGGTCATCTCTGTTGCATCTAATGGCACATCGCCAGTGCTTTCACGCCAAATCCGCACCCAGTTAGAAAGCTCAATTCCACATGGCATGGGCAAACTGGCTGAGTTCTCAGGCCAATGGCGCGCAGCTGTTAAAGCCAAAATCGTCAATCCAGATGAACGCCGTATTTTTTGGGAAGATTTGTATGCAAGTCCGCTCAAAGAGCAAGTATTCAATGACAATTTGACTGAAGCCAATCGTTTGATTGAACAGGCCTTATTG
This sequence comes from Acinetobacter sp. YH12145, assembly GCF_013418335.1. Lineage (NCBI taxonomy): Bacteria > Pseudomonadati > Pseudomonadota > Gammaproteobacteria > Moraxellales > Moraxellaceae > Acinetobacter > Acinetobacter sp. YH12145. Next base: position 180,648 of record NZ_VPCE01000001.1, read on the forward strand.
GAATGGAAACAGCCGAAAGGTGAGGTGTATTTGGTTGGGGCAGGGCCGGGTGATCCTGAACTGTTGACCTTAAAAGCTCTGCGTTTAATGCAGCAAGCGGATGTGGTGATCTATGACCGTTTGGTTTCTCAGCCGATTATGGACCTCTGCCGCCGCGATGCCGAAAAAATCTATGTAGGTAAAGCAAGATCCAATCATGCTGTTCCGCAAGAAGGCATCAATGCCTTACTGGTAAAATACGCAAGTGAAGGCAAACGCGTCTGTCGCTTAAAAGGTGGAGATCCGTTCATCTTTGGCCGCGGCGGTGAAGAAATTCAGGAACTCTTTGCGGCAGGCGTTGCTTTCCAAGTCGTTCCGGGAATTACTGCTGCCTCTGGATGTTCGGCTTATGCAGGGATTCCTTTAACGCATCGAGATTATGCGCAAAGTGTACGCTTCTTGACAGGGCATCTCAAAGAAGGTTCACCTGAGCTACCTTGGAATGAGTTGGTTTATCAAAATCAAACGCTCGTGCTGTATATGGGCTTGGTCGGTCTAGAAAAAATTTGTGAGAAACTCATTGCGCATGGGCAGCGTCCAGACATGCCTGTCGCATTGGTTTCTAAAGGGACGACACCTGAACAAAAAGTCGTGGTCGGTACATTGGCAGATATTGCATCTAAAGTCAGTGAATACCAAATTCAGGCGCCTACATTGACCATTATTGGTGATGTGGTGAGTCTGCGTGAACAACTTCAATGGCATGAGCGAGGGTAAGCAACGCAACGCGTTGCCCGAGCGCAAGGCGAAGGCTATGCCTGAGCAAAGAGGATAAGCAGGCTGCTGAATTGTCCACGTGCAAGGCGAAGGCTATGCCAGAGCAAAGAGGATAAGCAAGTTATTGTATTGTCCAATTGCAAGGCGAAAGCTAAGTACAAAGGATATGAGTAAGTGGATTGTCCTCGTGTAAAGCGAAAGCTAAGCAACGTAGATAAGCAAGCGCTTGTAGTACCATCTAAACTTATGCTTCAGCTTTGTAACTATAGCCCGAGCTTAAAGTCATTATTTAACTAAAGAGTAGAGAAAAAAACTGTGATCCATGTTGTTTTATACGAGCCAGAAATTCCTGCAAATACAGGGAATATCATTCGTTTATGTGCCAATACTGGAGCGCAGTTGCATTTGGTCAAGCCATTAGGTTTTGAGCTGGATGATAAAAAACTCCGCCGCGCCGGTTTGGATTATCATGAATGGGCACACATGAAAGTATGGGAAAACTTTGAAGAATGCCTTGCGGGCTTAAAAGCGCAAGGCATTGAGATGGATGCCATTTATCCATTAACCACCAAAGGTTTTGAAACACCGCATACCTCTAATTTAAATCGTCCTGTGGCACTGTTGATGGGGCCAGAAACACGTGGTTTGCCGGAAGATGTCCGTATGATGTTCCCAAAAGAACATTGGATTCGCCTGCCGATGGCACCAAATTCACGCAGTTTAAACTTGTCTAATGCTACTGCTGTGATTTTATATGAAGCTTGGCGTCAGCAAGACTTTAAAGAATTGGTCTAAGTGTGATCTGTTCAAAAAGCCGCTCTATCGAGCGGTTTTTTATTAGGAGTGAACACAGTGAACCATTTACAGCAATGAAGTTTTGTAAAATAAGGGCTTAAAAACTTCAGCATCAATATAAAAATGTGTATAAGAACACTGTGAAGAAATAAAACGGGTACTTAAAACTTGAAATCTATAAATTTAAAAGCTTTTGGTGTCGTGATTGCGACCGGATTCATTTCATCAATGAGTTGGGCTAATCCAACCGTATCGAACACAACAGAACAGACAACAGTGACCGTCACTGCAACTACAGAAAATGTTCCAGTTGTACCGAAGGTTGAGGTGATCAAGCCTTTTACTAAGGCTGAAATCCAGCAGGGCATGTTGGAAATGCAGCAAAGACAAAATCAGCGTATTGAGGAATGGGGAAAAACACTAAAAGCCGACGATTTTGAACGTTCATGGTATGGTGGTCGCCAATTGAAAAAAGCAAAGCGTCAGGAAGTATGTGGGCTATATCAAGACTTAGTCAATGAAACATACAGCTTGGCTCAAAAAAATAAAGCGCGTCTTAGCCCTGCCGATCAGCAGTTAGTAGCAGATCAAAATCAATTTATTCAAAGTTTAGGTTATGAAAAAAATATTGTAGATACCAAGATGGGTTTTAATTGCCGCCTAAAATAAGTGGTTTGCTGAAACCCTTTTGATTCATCTCAATAATTAATGTCCTTGATGTCGAAACAACAAGGACATGGAAAAGCTCAAGGACTTTTAAAAGCTCAAATTACCTCGTGAATTAATCAATTAAATTAAAGTCACTCAGTTCTGTTTTTAGATGTTTTGGATTGTTTGCAAACAGTAGTTGACCACTGGTGTATAACCAACCGAGTTGACCTTGCTGCTGGAGACGTTTCAGCAAGACGTCGTTAAATGTCGACGTTGCAAAGACAGTTTCACTAAAGACTTTAAACTCACCGACATTAGTGTTTTCACTGTCTTTCATAAACAGCATGCCGTTTTTGGTGGTTGAACTCATATCTAAAGCACGGCTGACTAAGCGGTAACCGTCTTTTGCTTGCTCATCGATCATCTCCTGTAATTTTAAGCTGCGCTCTACACTATTGCTGCCGGTTGGGTAAGTTTTATAGCGATAGCTGTAAGTGCCATGGTGTGCGCTGCTATTTATACAGGTTGCAACTTTAGGACTATTTTGTTTGCCGTTCAGAACTTCAGGTCGTAAACCTGTGAAATAGCTTTTGAACTGAATAATACGGCAGCCTTGAGAACCTAATGTATTGAGCATGGTTTCCAGTTGCACTGGGTCAACGAGTGGGGAAACATAGCCGCTGTCATAGGTGTATGTCGCGGTATCGTTTTCCTTTTTAATGAAATAATCTTTGAAATTCAGGGCATTGGTTGGTCTGACGCTATGCAAGTATTGATAGCCTGATTTACCTTTTTCATTTAACTGATTACGCCATGTAAAATAAATGTCAGCGGTAGAGGGTGCTGCACGGTCTGCAACAATATGATTGAAACGCGTATTTTCATTGGCAAGTTTCATGTAGCTATTAACATTACCATTGTCCAGGGTTTTAGTATCATAGCCAATTAACTTATAACCGCTTTGTCCCATTGTATTGAGCTGAGCCAAGAAGTTTACTGTGTCGGTCGTATTAATAAAGCTCTCAGACTTAAAATCTGCAGTTGTGATTTTGGTTTTCGGTTTTAAATTGGTGAAGAATTCATTGGAATTTTTTGTATAGCAGCGGCTGTCCTTGAGTGGGTCGGTAATTAGACCTCGTTGCATGATGATATAGCTTGGATTTGAAATCGTCGCGTTAATTACACAGAAAGAATTATTATTTAAAAAAGTTAAGACACGGTTGCTCGTCGCGCCACCTCTGACTGGTTGAAACTTAATGGCATGATATTCAAAGTTATTTAGAGTTGCAGCAGGCTGTATTTCACTCAAGACCATGTCATGAAGTAATTGATAGCGTTTGGAAATAAATTCACCGCTGCAAGTTTTACTTGAACTATTGTGTACCGCATATTTTAGTTCTTCGTTCACTGCACTGACTGAATTTTCACTGGTTTTATGAATTGAAATTTGTGGCAAATCACAATTACTGTTACCGAGGGCAGAGTTCCCTTGAATCCATTCTCCTGTGAATTTATCCGCTACAGTTGTTGGTGTAGGTGTAGGTGTAGGTGTAGGTGTAGGTGTAGGTGTAGGTGTAGGTGTAGGTGTAGGTGTAGGTGTAGGTGTCGCGCCATCATCATTGGAGCTTGATCCACCACAGCCCACCAATGTCGTAAATACAGCAGCGATAATGCTGATTTTGTGATTATTATTCATGACTAGTGCTCAATAGAGTAAAGTTGTTATGTACGGCTGATGCGGTTGTATAAACATTTAAAATCAAGATTTATTGAACAAGGTGTGATTCAATCCAGCCATTGCCATGTTCTGTAGTGACTTCTATCAAACCTGTTTTAGTCATGTTTCCCGCAAAAATAATGTCTGCATTTTTTGACAGTTTATTAATGACTTGGCTCGATTTATCGGCAGATTGATAAAGCGGTAGATTATTAATTTTAGGTCTGAGTTGCTGTCCCATGCTGAAACCATTTGCAGCATAATTTGAGTTAGTCGTGGCCCGACTACCTGTCCATTCTTTTGCGGTATTCGATACTTCTTTGGATGTTTCATTAAATTGATTCAGCGTATTTCTTAAATCACGCATGGTATCGGCAAAACCTGCATATACCGGTATTGAAGCTAAAGACAGACTGCTAACAATGACTAAATGACGAATTTTCATGAACTTTCTCCTTTACTTTGTTATGTCATTCCGCATGAGTTTTGTCGGATTCATAACATTCGCGGTGTATAAATAATTATAAAATGCGAAAATTTAGCATTTTTAAAATAGATCATTTATACTTCACTTGTAAAGAGGGTGGAGTGGTGAAGATGAATGTAGAAAGCCAGAGTGAACATCTAAAGCAAAGTAAAAATTGGTATCAGTCCTTACCGACGGAATGGCAAAATTGGTTGAATGAAAATATTGAAAATGGTTGCGATGTACAGAAAATAAGTCTAATTTTACAATCACATGGATTAAGCCCAAGGGCGGATCAATACTTATTTTCTGATGCAGACCAACTTTCAGAACAGCTGCAAAATGAACTTTTGGACTACAGTCTTGAGGGCTTAGAAACAGATGAAATTTTAGAAAAAATTAAGCAAAAAAATATTTCAAATCATTTGATCATTCAGTTTTTAAAGCGTGTAAACAATAACGTAATTTTTAAAAAACTGAAGCAAGTACAGCAACAGCAGAATAAACAGCGTTGGCTATTACAGGTGATGGGTCAATTGAATCAATTGAACGACCACATTCCATCCACAATCGATTGCATAGAAACACCTGATTTTGAAACATTTATAGAGCGGTATTATAGCCAGATGCGACCAGTCATTTTAAAAGGTGGGATACAACATTGGCCTGCACTGCATAAATGGAGTCCTGATTATTTTGCACAGCATTTTGAAAATGAGTTGGTTGAAGTCCAGATGCATCGTGAGCAGCATCAAGATTTTGAAAAAAATTCGGTACAATTGAAACGTATTATTTTGATGCAAGATTTTGTCGCACAAATTAAAGCCACTAAGCACAGCAATGACATTTATTTAACTGCGAATAACGCCGCTCAAAATAAGCAATTTATGCAAAAGATTAGTGAAGATCTAGGTGACTTCGCCAAAGCTTATTGTCAAAAAGAGATCAAAAATCGACATTTTTTATGGTTTGGCCCTGCAGGCACATTTACACCACTGCATTATGACTTAACCAATAATATGTTGGCACAAATCTATGGACGTAAAAAAGTGACTTTGATTCCTGCATGGCAAATGCCGTATATGTATAACGATCATTGGGTATTCAGTCAGGTTTCAGACGTCGCAAAGGCTGATCTAGCAGACTATCCATTGTTAGAAAAAGTGACGCCATTTGAGTGCATTTTGCAACCTGGAGAAACCTTATTTATCCCAATTGGCTGGTGGCATAGCGTTGAAAGTTTGGATATATCGATCAGCGTGTCATTTACGCATTTTAATGTAAATAATCATTTTTTTACTGAATATCCTCAAGATCTCATCAGATAAAAATTGTGTAGTAGAAAGAATAATGCGAAAATTTCACTTATGCAGTCTAATTTTCATGGCAATTCAATGAGCAAACTTCTCACCAATGAGGCAGATCAAAATTTACAGCAAGTATTGGTGCTGATGAATGAGTTGAGCCAATGGTTGATACGATCAGGTGTTGGATATACTGAGTTTACTGCTGCATTGAAGCCTATATTTTTTCAACAAGCTGTACAAGAGTTGGAGCGTATCGATCAAAAACCCACGATTTCTGCGATCAGTTTACTTTCAGGCCTACACCGTAAAGACGTGACAGCTTATAAAGAAGTGATTTCTGAAGGTAAGGATTTGACCGAAGCGACTGTTTCAGAGCCGATTAGTGTGCCATCACGTGTGATTGGTTTATGGTTAGCAGAAGGTTGGGGAGATTCTTTACCATTTACCAGTGAGTCAGAAAATAGCTTTGAAATGCTGGTGAAAAGAATTTCAACAGAACGTCATCCGCGTTCAGTACTCAACGAGCTTATAAGGCTTGAAATTGCGACAGAAAAAGATGGGCAGGTGTATTTACAACAGCGTCGTTTTATTCCAGATCCTTCACAATTAGAAGCACGCAAAATTTTAACTCGAAACGTTCAAGCGCATTTAGAAGCAGGTTTGCATAATTTATTGAATCCTGATGAAATGCCATACTTAGAACAAGCCATTTGTGCTGACGAATTAACAGAAGACTCGATTAATAAATTACATGAAATGAGTTTAGAGCTTTGGCAGAAATACTCACTACAACTTTTAAAACTTGCCGCGGAGCGTTGCGAAATGGATGAGGGAAATCCTGAAGCAAATCGTGTATTTCGCTTTGGAGTTTATCAACATGATACGAAAATTAAACTTTAAGACTTTAACCCTTTGTGGCTTGATCAGCGTTTTAGCGGGTTGTGACATAGAGTTTTTTCGAAGTGGTGGGGTTACAATTGAAGGTACAGGTGATCCAATCATTGATATCGGTCATGCAGGGGATGGCCGCGGAACAATTATCTTGGGGACACGATATTTAGAGTTTTCAGCTTCCGTGCAGGATTCTTGTTATGGCGTGGAACGTAAATTAGCCTTCCTCAATCCATTTGATCGTCAGTCGATTGACACAAAAACGTATGTAGAAATACCTGCTGCCCAAGCGGATCTTAATTCGCAAAATGTTCAATTGATCTTAAAAAATACCAATAGCGTACCAGTCACCATTCATTTGCAATGTGATATGCCATTAACCATGCAATTATTCGAGCAGGTTAGACCATATTTTCCAAAACAAGTATGTGATACACCTATAGATATCAAACTCTATCCACAACAACAGCATATATTTGAAGCAGCTGTAAATTTAGAGACTGTTGAAGATGGTATATGGTCACACGGTGATGGAGCATCGGTTGAATTAAAAGGCAATACACCAGACAAGTGTGAAGAAATTTCAATTCAATTTCAGCAATCTAGAAAATTCATACAACCTTAATTGGTATATTTAAAACAAAAAAGGCGCTTTAAGCGCCTTTTTTGTTTAGAGATAAACTTGATTAGAATTTATCATCAAATTCGTTATGTTGCGGTGCAGGGTGTTTAAAACCTTTAGTTTTATAACCAAGGTATAAAATACCGAACATTGCCCACCACAAACCATATTTCAATGCAGTTTCTTCAATTTCTAACCACATCGCAAAGATACTGATAAAGCCAAGCATTGGAATAACGACAAAGCTAAAAATATCTTTGGCTGTTTTTGTGCGGCCATCACGAAGTGCATAACGTGAAATCACAGATAAGTTCACGAAAGTAAAGGCTGTCAATGCACCAAAACTAATCATCGAAATGACAATATCAAGATTCATAAAGCCCGCAGTTAATGCAACCGCACCTACGATCATGATGTTGTACGATGGTGTGAAGTTTTTCGGACTAATATGACCAAAAATCTTTTTGTTAATGACGCCATCACGACCCATTACATACATCAGACGTGATACGCCAGCATGTGCAGAAATACCTGATGCCATTACTGTCACAATCGCAAAAGTTAACACATAGGATTGGAACAGTGAGCCGCCGACGAGCAAGAGTATCTCTGGCTGTGTTTCAGCAATATTCTTGAAATAGTTACCCGGCTCAGCAGGGAAGAACAGCTGCATGAAGTAGGTACTAATAATGAAGATAATCCCTGCGATTAAAGCAGTTAAGAAAATCGCTTTCGGCAGTGTTTTCTCAGTATCTTTGGTTTCTTCTGCCAATGAACTTAATGAGTCAAAACCAGTGAACGAGAAGCACAGTAATGTTGCACCTGTAATCAGCGCACCCACAGACGTCAGCTCATTCCAAAATGGCTCAAGGCTCCATAAGTGATAGCGTTCTGCCGCAGAAATCGGGCCATCAGCATTGAAGCCCATTTGAAGCTTGCTGTAGACCATCCACGTGAAAATACCAATTACTAATAACTGCACAAGTACAATCAGGCTGTTGAAGTTAGCAACAAAACGCGCGCCGCGTAAGTTAATTCCAGTCATGAATGCCGTTAGCACAATGACCCATACCCAGTGGTTTACTGTTGGAAATAGTGCTTCAAGGTAAATCACTGCAAGAATAATATTCACCATTGGAGATAATAGGTAGTCTAACCAAGAAGACCAACCCACCATGAAACCAACGTTCGGGTGAATAGATTTTTGGGCATAGGTATACGCAGAACCCGAAGAAGGGTAGCGACGGATCATATGACCATAACTAATCGAGGTAAACAGAATTGCAATAAGGGCAATAATGTAAGAAGTCGGCACGTGTCTATGACTTTCTTCAGATACTAAACCAAAAGTATCAAATAGAGTCATTGGTTGGATGTAAGCCAAACCAATAATAATAATGTGCCAGAGTCCAAGCGTTTTTTGCAGTTTAGCTGCCGATTGAGTCCCAGAGATATTTGTCAACGGCGTTATCCTCTTATCGTTGATCAAGGATCAGTCATATTCTAAGGATCGTTTGAGACGAACGATCCCCCCTACGTTTTAAAACAAAAGTGCGCCAATCTACTCCAAATTGGTACATTTTGTCAGTAACTTTGAAATTATTTTTAGCAGAAATTATGCCAGTTTGATTAAAAAATAACTGATATTGCGTTCTGCAAGTGAAAAGCCCGATGTTTAAAAAAACATCAGGCTTAATTTTTCGCTATATTCGCTTATTTTTCAGCAATTACCAAGCTTTTTTTAGAATAGTTTTAAGGTCTTCTAAGCTGGCTTCTTTAGGATTATAAATAATAGATCCATCATTCAGTGCTTTCTCTGCTACTTCATCTAATTGAGCTTCAGTCACTTTACCTGTTTCACTCAAAGTACGTGGTAATTTGGTCAAACTAAACAAGCGGTCACGCATGGCTAAAAGCGTTGAAATGGCTTTTTCAGCGCGGAGGTTGGCCGGTGTTTGTGCATAAATATCAGGACCAGCCAGTGGTAATAGCAATTCAGCAATCTTATCGCCATTCACTTCTTTGTTGTATTCCAACACATACGGCAAGAATAAATTCATGCATAATCCATGGGGCAGGTGAGCAACAGCACCTAAAGCATGACCCAATGAGTGGACTAATCCAACCATCGAATTCGAAAATGCAATTCCTGCCATTGTAGAAGCTTGTGCAAGTTCTAAGCGCCCATGTGCATCGCTGGTATTATCTAATACACCAAATAAGCTATTGCTAATTTTCTTGATTGCGGCAGTTGCATAGGCATCTGAAATCGGGTTCGCCGCCATGCACGTATAGGCTTCAATGGCATGCGTCATCGCATCCATCGCTGTCATTGCTGTAAGATGAGGTGGCAAAGTTTGCGTCATACGTGGGTCAAGAATTGCCGCATGTGGCATCAAATAATTCGATGCAAAGGCCATTTTTACATTCTTTTCAGGGTCAGAAACCACAGCGACCATAGTCACTTCTGAACCTGTCCCTGAGGTTGTTGGAATCACAAAAAATGGTTTTAAAGGTTTTGGTAAGTTGTGCGCACCTGAGTATTTCAGTAAGTCATCACCACCTTCAGATACCAAGATGTTGGTTGCTTTAGAGGTATCAATCACTGAACCGCCACCGACGGCAATAATGGCATCACATTGGTTGTCGCGGTAAAGTTGAGCTGCTTTACGTACGGTTTCTAAACTTGAGTCTGGCGGAACATCATCAAAAATATAGCCAATCACCGTCTCGGTACTTTCAAATGCCGCTTCAATCGGTGCAAGTAATTGATTACTGCGAACACCTTTGTCAGTAATGATCATGGGGCGTTTAGCACCCAAAGTAGACAGTTCAAATGGGATGTGTTCTAAAGCAGCATGGCCAGCAATCACTTTTACAGGACAGAAAAATTCGTAATATGGTTTAGCCATGTGTTATGCGCTCCGTTTTAAATAAGACTGGGCTACTTTTAAATAAATATTTGCAGCACCGCTCAGTTTTTCTTTTAGGCTTAAATGTGTTGGATATTCTTTGACAGCCAATTCAGCCACCAATTTAGGTAAAATTAACGCTTCCATTTTGTTGAGACAACGCACCAGTCGGATGGCATAAGACAAATCACCATCGGCGATCATGCGGTCATTGGCAAAGGCTTGTGCGGTACTTTCTTGAAATGAGAAGACCAAAAAGGCATGATTCAAATGCTTAAACGTAATGGTTAAGTCAGGCTTTTGAGTGCCGGGTGTGAGGAGTTTGAGTTGATGGTCTTCCGTGACTTGCGCGACAAATGCAGCACCATTAGGAAAAACATTCATAGATAAAATAAAATTAACTGGAAATTTAGCAACTTCTTGTTTAATTTCTTCATCGACCTGGCTCGCCATGACCAGACCTCTGCCAATCACATCCATCATGAGTTTGACATAGGCCTGCTGGAGCGCGGGTTTAACGGATTTAGTTGCAATCACGTGTACATCCCTTATCTATAATTATTAAATTTAGAGCTTTTACTCTAAATTATTTTCTTTGAGAAAGCAAAGTCTTTTATAGTTGTTTGACTGTTACGTCTTTAAAGTAACCACTGTTTTTCAAAGTATCAATGATATCGACGCATAAGTTTTCAAATTTAGGGTAATCTTGCACCAAATCTTGTATACGAACCATTTCTAATCCAGCATAGCCACATGGATTAATGGTATGAAAAGCAAATAGATCACAATCGATATTCAGTGCCAAACCGTGATAACTGCGGCCTTTACGAATTTTAAAACCGAGAGAACCAATTTTGCGTTCTGCAACATAAACACCCGGTGCATCAGGCTTGGCATAAGCGTCGATGCCGTACTTTTTCAGCAGTTCGATCATCAAGTTTTCTGCATAGGAAACCAGCGTACGCACGTTCCAACCTAAGCGATTCAAGTCAAACATGAAATAAGCGACCAACTGACCCGGTCCATGCCAAGTGACTTGTCCACCACGGTCTGTTTGTACCACAGGGATGTTACTTTGCACCAAAATATGTTCAGGTTTGCCAGCTTGCCCCTGAGTTAATACATCGGGATGTTGCAATATCCACAGCTCATCGGGTGAGTATTCATCTCGCTGTTCAGTGAGAGTTTTCATCTCTAAAAAGCGGTCTGCATAAGGGGTAAGGTGGTTATATTGACGAATGATTAATTCGGGTTTTTGAACAGTTTCAGTCACGTATTTCGTGTCCTTTTCTATCAAATTCATGTATGGATTATAATGAATTAGACGTACAAAAGGGGGGTTAAATACTGAATTACTTGAGGGTATTACTATTATACTTAGACATAAAAAACACGCCCTAAAGCGTGCTTTTTTATTTAAATCAACAGAATTACAGCGCGGTACGAATGTGTTTACAAGCTGCTAAATCCGCATAGACCGCATGTACTTGTTCTAACTCTTCGAAACGTAATTGAGCAGTAATTGAATGATATTTACCTGTACGAGATGGAGTCACAGTCATTTTACTGCCATCAAAATCAGGAAAATGTTTAACAAAAATTTCATTCACTGCAAGGCGAAGTTCTTCACCTGCATTACCAATCAATTTAATAGGGTAGTCCATAGGGAAGACCCAAAGATGCTCTTGCAATTCACGTGAAGGAGCGCGATTAGTCATATCAGTCATGGGACACCTCATTATTTAAAAATACCTGCAATGAGCAGGTATTTGGAATCATTTGCTACATGCTCATAATATGGGGCGGAAAACCCCATATTCAAGCCTGCATTGTCCTAGTTATAGGTTAATCATTCTCAAGGAATGAACGCAAATGCTCTGAACGTGATGGATGGCGAAGTTTACGTAATGCTTTCGCTTCAATCTGACGAATACGTTCACGTGTTACGTCAAACTGCTTACCCACTTCTTCCAATGTATGGTCTGTTGGCATATCAATACCAAAACGCATTTTCAAGACTTTTGCTTCACGTTCAGTCAAGTTTTCAAGAACTTCACGTGTTGCTTCTTTTAAGCCTTCAGACGTTGCAGCATCAATCGGAGAGGTGATGTTGCCGTCTTCAATGAAGTCACCAAGATGCGAATCTTCGTCATCACCAATTGGTGTTTCCATTGAAATTGGTTCTTTCGCAATTTTAAGCACTTTACGAACTTTCACTTCGTCCATTTCTAAACGTTCACCTAATTCTTCTGGTGTCGGTTCACGACCCATTTCTTGAAGAAGTTGGCGAGATACACGGTTGATCTTGTTAATGGTTTCGATCATGTGTACTGGAATACGAATGGTACGTGCTTGGTCGGCAATCGAACGCGTAATCGCCTGACGAATCCACCATGTTGCATAAGTAGAGAACTTATAACCACGACGATATTCGAATTTATCCACCGCTTTCATCAAGCCGATGTTACCTTCTTGGATCAAGTCGAGGAATTGCAAACCACGGTTGGTGTATTTTTTCGCAATCGAAATTACCAAACGTAAGTTCGCTTCAACCATTTCCTTTTTCGCACGGCGAGCTTTCGCTTCACCAATCGACATACGTTTAGAAATGTCTTTGATGCCTTTAACATCTAAACCAAGTTCTTTCTCGATGTCAGCGATTTTTTGTTGGAATGCCAGAACGTCAGGGCGGACTTTTTCAAGATAGCCTTTCATTTCTGCAGGTGCTTTAGCAATTTGTTCATCTAACCAAGCAAAGTTAGATTCTTGACCTGGGAAAGACGTACGGAATTGAGTACGGTCCATACGACCACGACGTACTGCATAGCGCATAACTTCACGTTCAGAAGTACGGATTTGGTCATGGGTATTACGAATCAAATCAGAGATGATGTCGAATAAACGTGGTGTGAATTTGAACATCATGAACACAGTTGCAAGTGCTTCAAGTGCAGCAGCAGCTTCTTTACTGTTACGACCATGTTTTTCAATTGCAGCTTTAGTGACTAACCATGCTTGTTCAAGCTCAGTGAAACGTGCTTTAGCAATTTCAGGATCTGGACCAGATTCGCCTTCAGAATCATCATCACCTTCAGACTCGTCTTCTTCATCGTCATCATCAAGTTTGACATCTTTAGTTGGCTTGTTGGTTGATGCTTCATCTTCATCGATCTCAGAATCATCTTCGTCGATCACTTCAGGGATGGCTTCGTCAGATTCTGGATCTAAATAACCAGAAAGAATATCAGCTAAACGGCGTTCACCCGCTTCATAATCTTTATATTCTTGCAATACAACTTCGACTGCATTTGGCCAATAAGCAATAGAATGTAAAACGTCACGAATACCTTCTTCGATGCGTTTTGCAATGCTAATTTCGCCTTCACGTGTCAAAAGCTCAACTGTACCCATTTCGCGCATATACATACGCACAGGGTCAGTGGTACGACCCGGTTCATTTTCAACAGATGCAAGTACAGCAGCGGCTTCTTCTTCAGCAACTTCGTCAGTCGCTTCGCTGCCACCTTCAAACATTGTATCATCAGTTTCTGGTGCACGATCATGTACCGGAATACCCACGTCATTCAACATCTGAATGATGTCTTCAATCTGTTCACTTTCAGTGATTGAGTCCGGGAGATGATCGTTAACCTCGGCGAAAGTTAGGTAACCTTGCTCTTTGCCTCGGCTAATCAGAGCCGCTACTTGAGAAGTAGGGGAAGTCATATCGCTCATCTTTGCTTACTCTTCGTTGAATCTGTGGCAGTAAAAAACCGTGCATTTTAGCACGATCGTCTCATTAAATCTTGTTAATAGCTGGCTTATCCCATTAGGACGGTACAGCATCAAGCTGTCCAATGAGATATTAAAAATTTAAATTCAGTAATTTAGGTGGGGCTGAAATTGTTGTTTTCAAGTTCATCCCATGCATCGATTATTTTACGAGTCATCTCTGACTGTCATAAAAATGAAGGACGCAGGGTGGATTATATCATGCCACAGGTTTTGGTAAGAAAAAAAGACCTATTTTTAAAGTTTAGTTGTTAAAAAAACAAATAAAACTTGACAATATTTTATATCCCATATAAATAGCGGCTAGACCCCTTCAATTTTTTTCATTATGAGGTAGTTTTGGTGTCTTCTACAGATTTTGAACTAGATGATAACTACGGTGATGATGATGTGAATTTCGATGAGGCCAGTGCAAAAACTAGCGCGAAAGAATCGTTAGAAAAGCGCCGACTTATTGATGACCTTCTGGCTCAGCGCCGTCTTGAACGTGAGCTTAAAGATTTTGATTACGACATCGACGATGACGATGATTTTGATGACGAAGAAGACTAAATAGCGATTTAGCATAGCGCTTGAAAATGCTATGCTTACGCATTAAGTTTCTAACTCTGGATTTGAAATGAGTGCTTTAGATTTAGACCTTTTGAGTGACTATTTAGACGGCGATGACAACGAGCATGGTCTAGATTTTGCAGCGACTCATGGTTTTTTATGTGCAATTGCAGTAGGCCCAGCTTTTGATAAATGGCTAGACGAACTTTTTGATAACAATCAGAAAAAAGTACCTGCTGAAATTATTGCACAAGTAAAAGCATGGCTCGAATCGATTCGTCAGAATCTTGCCAATGAAGATGGTATTGAATTTCCATTTGAAATTGAAGAAGCCGATGTTGAATCAAGTCTTGGTGACTGGAGTGTTGGCTTCGTTGATGCCATGTTCCTAAACGAAGATGCATGGTTCACCGACGAGTTTGAAGAACAATTGGTAGATTTAACTTTGCCAATCATGGTGTTCAGCGGCATTGATGAAGAAGATCCACAAATGGAATCTTTCCGTCGTAATGGTCAGTTGATGGATGAACTTGCAGAAGAAATCCCAACCAATTTGAACGAATTATATTTGATGTATCACACACCAAATTAATTTCGACGAAATTTAAAAAAAGCACCTTGGGGTGCTTTTTTTAGCGCTATACCTTTTCAATTCAAAGTTAGTCTAAAGGCTTAACTACGTTTGGCTTTTAAGAAGCTCTTTGCCATCCATCCAAAAGATAAAGCCAACATGAGATAATGGATGAATAAGGTAAAGCTGATAGCAAGCAGCCAGACCCAAGAGGGTAATTGCGTTAGCGCCATTTGAATAAAGGCTTGGGTTTCAGGGAAGATCAAGAGACAAATGACTGTAGCAACGACACTGATGAGAACCGAAGCTAAAATACAGCTCCAAATCAAAGTTCGCTTTTCTAACTTATTTGGCACTCGCTGATGGTCTTTAACAAAGCTAGATGCTGCAGCAAGACCGCCCACGATGAGACAGGTAATGGATGAACCACCGGGTAAATCAAAGAAAGACTCTATGGCTGCGACAGCGACCATGGCGAGGGCATAAGCAATGCTAAATGTGATGATGTATTTTTTCATTATTTAATGTTCATGTTTTCGTTTTATAAAGAGCGAGTATAGCTTGCCCGAAGTTTCTTCACTGAATTTTAAGTTTCAGTGAAGGGTATTGATTCAAATTCTAACGGAATAAGTTAAAAAAATTTATAATTTTTTAGCGCAGTAGTCTGCATACCAACCGTAGGCAATATGAAATATCGTGCCATGAATGGCGACCATGCAGAGCATAACTACAGCAGTTAGCCCAATGCCTGCATTATCTACAGACTTCATAATGCTTTCGGCATTGGGATTCATTAGCACCAAGAACAGCACAAAAAAGCTACCAATGATGATTGCAACGGCACTGGAGCCCCAAACCAGTTGAATCTTTTCATGGTTGCTAGGCACGCGTTGTTCTTTCTTTACAAAATGCCCAACGCTGATTAATGCACATGCCACCAATGTAGGAATTAATGTAATAACACCTAGATTTAATCCAAAAATTAATACGGTAATCAAAAGCACCAAGGCGATGGTATAAACAGCAGCAAAGTGTAGGAGATAGTGTTTCATTTAAGCCCCAAAAACAAAAAATTAACGAGGTCGACGTTGATGTCGACGGTACAAAATCCAAGCAATAATGATGACTGTGATCAGAATAATCACATGGCCAACTTTACTAAATATTTGCTGCATTAACTGCTGATTTTCACCTAAATAAAAACCCATACAAGCTAAAAAAGTGGTCCAAATAATCGTACCTAAACCACTATAAAACATAAACTTCCAAAATGGCATGCGGCTCATTCCAGCAGGAATACTAATAAGAGAACGCACAGCTGGAATCATCCGGCCGAAAAATACAATGCGGTGACCGTATTGCTCAAACCATGCTAGAGATTTTTTTACATCTGCCGATTTGATAAATAAATACTTTCCATAGCGATCGACGAAGTGAAAGATGGATTCATGCTTAAACTTATAACCAATCCAATATAGCAATGCAGCCGCCAGTAAAGAGCCGACACAACCTGAAATAATGACACCAATGAGGAGTAGTTGACCTTGGGAGGCAGAATAGCCAGCCGAGGGCATAATGATTTCAGAGGGGATTGGGGGGAAGACATTGTCAAGAAACATGAGTAGGGCAATACCGAGATAACCCAATTGTTCCATGATTGAAATGATCCATTCAGTTAAAGTCATGGTAGCTAAGGCAGAGAAAAGGTGTATTTATCCTATGTTGAAAAGCGCAGTGGGTAAAGTTCCGTTTTAAATATTCCTGAAACCACCTAAGTAAAACAACAAATATTGAGTTCATCTTGTATTAAGTAGCACGTAGGCTGAATTAGAAGGAAAAGTATGAATACGTGATGGCATTAAGCAATGCTGAATGATATAAGGTTGAATAATTGAAAGGCTTGGATCATAGTTTTTATAGTATTGAGTGTACGCTGTTCAGTTTGGATTTTATTTAGATTTCGGAGCTTTAGCAGCTTTAAAAATCGTTTTATGTACTGAACAGCGTAGGACAAAGTTGCAATAAGTAGCGTTGCAAGGTGCATAAATTAATCATCATGTTCCATATTTAACAGTGTGTGAATATAGACTTGGCGTAAGCTCAGAGATAAAGCAAATGGAATCACACAAAGTCCAAGAATGTTGAGCATAGTGGG
Source organism: Acinetobacter sp. YH12145 (assembly GCF_013418335.1). Lineage (NCBI taxonomy): Bacteria > Pseudomonadati > Pseudomonadota > Gammaproteobacteria > Moraxellales > Moraxellaceae > Acinetobacter > Acinetobacter sp. YH12145. The sequence continues at coordinate 197,835 of NZ_VPCE01000001.1, forward strand.
TTGTAAGTGCAATGTATAAGCAATAAATAAGGCAAAAATTGCACCAATGCATGTAGCAACACTGACTATCAAAATATGCGACTGTTGGTTAAGGAGGTGTTTTAATTCTCCTACACTTTCTTTTACACGGGGAGCGGGTAAAGCAAGGCGCCTTGAGGTTGCAATTGGAGAGTTGATTAATTTTGGCATAATGCTTTCCTTTTCAATTATCTATAATGATTTTCTCGGATCAATTGATCAGAATAAGCATAAATGCGCGAACTGATTCTCGTAAATAACCAGATATAGTTATTTTGTCAAAAAAATTAAGTCACTGTTGAGAATGCGTAAAAAAAGCCCTAAAAATAGGGCTTTTATTTATATATCGTTACAACAAATTTTCCTTAGAGGCGCTTACGTTTTGCTGCCACAATTTGTGATTGACGCATACGGAAGCCAGCTTTTTGTTGTTCCGTGGTTTTGTCGATACAGTATTTGCATGATACGCCATGTTCGTAGCTCGGAAGTTCAACTTCAGCAGGAGCCAGTGGCCAACCGCATGCGTGACATTTGATATTTTCGCCTTCTTCCATACCGTGAGTGACAGCAGTACGACCGTCAAATACGAAACATTCACCTTCCCACATGCTGTCGGAAGCAGGGGTTTCTTCTAAATATTTTAAGATACCGCCTTTAAGGTGATAAACCTCATTAAAGCCTTCTTGAAGTAAAAGTGAGGTTGATTTTTCACAGCGAATACCGCCTGTACAGAACATGGCAATTTTCTTATCTTTATGCTGCTCAAGCTCTTTTTTCACGTATTCAGGGAATTCACGGAAAGTCTCAGTTTTCGGGTCAATCGCACCCTTAAATGTACCTGCTTTGTATTCATAGTCGTTACGTGTATCAATTAGGATTACGTCATCACGTGCAATTAGTTCATTCCATTCTTTAGGATCAAGATAGTGACCGACTAAATCACGTGGTTTCACTTCCACACCTAAAGTCACGATTTCTTTTTTCAGTTTGATCTTCATTTTACGGAATGGTTTATCCGTACTATGCGATTCTTTGTATTCCATCGCATTAAAGCCTTCATTGAGAAGGAATTGATGGATGATATCTACAGATTTACGGTCACCGGCAACAGTACCGTTAATACCTTCACCTGCCACAATTAGAGTACCGCAAAGGTTGATGGTTTTTACCAAGTCTAAAAGACGTTGTTGAAGATCGGCAGGATCTTGAACTTCTTTGAATTGATAAAGTGCGGCAACAACCCAACCAGAGGTCGCTTGCTGTTCTACAGGTGCAAGCTGTTCTACAGTAGCGTTCATGGAGTACTCCAAATGAATAAACAGGATAAAAATTAAGGCGCACATTCTACCGTGATTTGGATGAATAAGCGAGTAAAGCGATGGCTTTTAACCACACATTTGATCATAGCTTCATTTCAGTAGTTTTAGCGTGTATAGTCATGCCGAGTTGTTTTTATCCCATAAATATTGATTGAATGGAGCCGGTTTTGAGTACTGATCGTCGAATTGCCTCGTTGACCCCATGTGCAGGGCGTTGTTCTACGGTATTTGGTGATTCAGTCTGTCGTGGTTGCCGCCGCTTTAACCATGAAGTCATAAAATGGAATACCTATACAGCAGAGCAACACACGGCCATTTGGTGTCGTTTAGATGCACAATTAGATCAAATTTTAATACCGATGTTGCCGCAAGCAGATATCATCCATGTCGAAGGCTTTGTCTTGTCTAAGCGAGTTCGCTTACGTCCAGATGCAAGCAAAGGCCGTAAACTGTATCACGCACTCAAGCTCTGCGAAAAAAACCGTCATTTCACAGATGAAAGTGGACTCGGGATACATTACAAACAGGTGCGACCGTTGTGGGATGAATTTGAGCGTCGTGTTTTAGCACTCGCCACAGCCAGCTATGATTTGGCATTTTTAAGAGCAGATGCCATTCGTTTGCATTTATTGCAAAACATGGATGAAGAGGACTAAGTCCTCTTTTTTTATTTATGAAATTTATCGTGATGTAAAAAAAATAAGTAAAGGAATCTCAGCGTGAATTATTCGGAGTACTTTTTATATTGTGTGGCCGTCATCGTAATGATTGCAACACCTGGACCTGTCATGCTGTTGGTCGCAAGTTCAGGTTTACAAGGCGGATATAAAAAGGCATTTCAAACCATTGTCGGGACGAATTTTGCTTCACTGATTTTGATTGTGCTGTCAGTGTGTATTTTAAAAGGCATTTTAAATGTTAATGCGCATTGGCTCGATGGCATCAAAATACTGGGTTGTTTATATATTGCTTATATTGGATTTGATATTTTAAAAGAAGTAACTATACAGCCCACTGCACAATCTCTGCAGTTAAAAGCAGCACAAGGGGGTTTTAAGCAAGGACTAATTGTGGGAATTTCAAATCCTAAGGATATTATTTTTTTCGCATCATTTTTTCCGCAGTTTGTAGGAATTACTCCTCATCTTAATCTGAGTTTAATTGTGTTGACCCTGAGTTGGATCGTTTTAGATTTCGCAACCTTGTCTTTGGTGTATTTGTCTTTTCATCGATTGTCGAAATCTCGCTGGTATAAAAAATTGTTGGCCGTGTGTGGGGTGATTTTAATGGTAGTTGCCATCTACGGGATCTATAGCATATTCACGGTTTAATTCTTAATTTGAAATATGCAGTAAAAAATAAAAAGGCTGATTCAATCAGCCTTTTATGAACGTGTAGAGCTTTAATTAATTCGCACTAGAGATTGTGCTGTAAACGATATTGCACAATCTCTTCAATGGTGAGTACAGTCAAATGTTGGGTTTGTGCATACGCTAAAACTTGTACGCCATTGGCCATTGTGCCGTCTGGGTTGGTTAATTCACACAAAACACCTGCAGGTTTTAAACCGGCCAGACGTGCCAAATCAATGGTGCCTTCAGTATGTCCGCGACGGGTCAATACGCCGCCTTCACGCGCACGTAAAGGAAAAACATGACCCGGACGGTTTAAGTCACTAGCAACAGCACCATCTTTAATTGCGGCTTTGACTGTAGTTGTTCGGTCTTTTGCTGAAACGCCAGTAGTAACACCTTCCGCAGCTTCAATGGTGACAGTAAAGGCAGTTTTAAAATGGCTAGAGTTATCAGACACCATGGGTGGAAGTTCTAAATGATTAGCCTGAGCATCGGTTAAACACAGGCAGACAATCCCTGAACCGTCACGAATCATACGTGCCATGGTTTCTACAGTCAGTGTTTCTGCAGCAACAATCAGGTCGGCTTCATTTTCACGGTCAAAATCGTCCATGACTAAAACAGGCTTGCCTTGACGAATGTCTTCTAAGGCTTGCAGTATGCGCTGTTCTGCAGGTGGAAGGGCAGAAAAGAAAATTTCGGGTTGAATTAAACTAGACATTGAAACGCTCGCGTAAATTTTAGATACGGTTGAACATTTCAGGACATGTGAAATAGTGGCGTTACGATATATATTGAAAATGATCAATGATATAGAGATGTGACGTCGTCTTCTTTCATCCGGACTATACCGTCGGCTCAGGTATTGCACCTGATCTGCGAATCGCGTTTAAACGATTGGCTCGTGGGCTTTTTTTCAGGGCTTTCAACCCAGCAAATTTACCACCGGTGGGGAATTTCACCCCGCCCTGAAGCGATGTGTCTTTAGTATAGACCTGTTTGAGTGATGATGGGGGATTATTGCTTAGAATCATTTGCAAAATTTTAGATAAGTAAAGTTATAAGATTGGATTTGTAAGCATTTATATAAAGTGTGTCAAAGCATGCTATCGTGCCGATAAATCAACCATGATTGCATAATGATAAAAAATGACCGTTCCTCAGCATTCTCAGCAGCAGAATATAAAGCTGCATCGTTCACAGTTAGATCAAGAGTTTTCAACAGATCTGTTCCAAGATGTACAGGTTATTCGGTATCTGCAAGTAATCGGTGTTGCACTGATAGCAGCCAGTTTTGTGTATTTGATCGCGGCAAACTGGTTGATGTTACCCAAATTTATTCAATTGGCAATTCCAATGTTGCTGTTGGTACTTAGTGCTGTGACGAGTGTATATTTTGCCGGGCATGCTTGGATTCAGCAAAGTTTAGAAGCTTTAAGTGCTTTGTTGCTTGGATTGAGTTTGGCTGTGATTGGGCAGGTCTATCAAACAGGTGCAGACAGTTATCTGTTGTTTTTGGTGTGGGCTTTGCTGCTTTTACCTTGGTTATATCGACCGAATATTGGAGTCTTTGCGTTACTGTGTTTGATCAGTCAATTGGCATTATTTTTATATTTTAAACAAAGCTATTTAATCGTTGATCATTCATGGTGGTATTTACTCTGCATGAATGTATTGACCGCAATATGTGTGACCTTGTGTTTGAAATATTATGCTGCACTGCGCTTTGTATTTGTTGCATTTATTACACTAATGTCGATGTATTGCATGTTTTTATACTGCGGAAATGGGGCAGAGCAGTATCAATGGCAATATTTAATTTTTGCATTGTTGCTTCCAATTTATCTGATTATCTATTTTTATCGACAACATCGTGCATTAGAAACCAGTTTACAAGCTGCAGGTCTCGCCGCGAGTTTCAGTATTTTGATTTTCCAATGGGCAGAACATATTTTATCTGACTCGAGTGCAGGATTGTTGGTTTTTGCCTTGCTGATATTTGCTTGGTTTGCGGTGATCAGTTGGGCACTGATGAAATTTCTGCCACAGACTAAATTTGCGGTTATTCCTTTAGCTATTGGGGCATGGTTCGCAGGCATTATTTTATCGAGCTTATTGCTGACCTATTGGAAAGCGTTTTCGATCGTCATGGGCTTAGTTTTTGTGGCTGTGGCTTGGTGGTTGATTCGAAGTGCTAAAATTGTCTTTAGTCGCCAATTTGCTTACTGCTTATGGGTATGTGGCCAATCTGCGGTCTTCATTCATACAGAGAGCTTAACCAATAGCATTTCGTTTATTTTAGTGTTGCAAATTGGCGTTATATTGCTTTGTTTGTTTAGTCGAATGCATTGGTTTATTGTTTTTATTCAACTCATTGCAGGATATGGCCTTGCAGTGGCCACACTATTTGATGCCGATCTTTTTATGAGCGATGAACATGTCATCTTAGCTGTGATTGGATTGAATTATATTCTACTGATTTTCTTGCTCGGGAGTGCAACAGCTTGGTTGCACTCGATGTATCGAAAAAGCATTGTGTTATGGATGTTATGCATCGTATTGGTGGGTGTGGTGTTGCAGACGTTGTCAAATAACATTCTACAGTTTGAACAGACCCAACATGGCGTTCTTGACCTGTTTGTCGGTTACCTGCTGCCTGTGGTTTGGCTTGGCCTTTACATCGCAAATCAGCAAAAACAGGTGGGGAGCGAAAAATGGCCGTTACTGCTATTGGGCCTTGTGCTGATTGCGATGGGCTATTTTGGAATTTTCTTGTTATTGGTTTTATTGGCATGGGCGCAGGTCTATCAGCAATCTTTGGTTAAAGCCTTGAGCATCTTGTTGATCATTTTTAGCTTATGGATGCTGTACTACAATTTGGGTCTGAGTTTTTTATTGAAAAGTTTAACGATTTTGATCTCTGGCCTTTTGCTGCTTGGCATTACCAAGATGTTATCTGCGATACAGCATAAACAAGGGGGAGATGTGTGATGAACATACTCAATAAAAAAATGCTTCCTATTGGTTTGGCTGTACTCAGTATTCTTTTATTTGTGCTGATGATTGCACGTCATGAATGGCATCTGGCAAACAGTCAGAGTATTTATGTAAAGCTGCAGCCTGTCGATCCACGCTCTTTGATTCAAGGTGATTATATGGCCTTGAATTATCAGCTCTATTTTGGTGGTCAGCCATCAAAAGAGCAATCTGCCAATGGGCAGGCTGCCAAAGCGAACACAGAAGAAAATGTACACCGTGACTATTTAGTCGATCAAAAAAGTATTGTGAGTTATGCGCAGCTTGATGCAAAGCGTAGAGTGATTCGAACCAGTTTCAACCCAGAGTTGTTAGCGCAGTATCCAAGCTCATCTACAAAACTGGTGCTCAAAAATCCTGACAATAGATTTGAGGGTTTATATCCCGCTGCGAGAAGCTTTTTATTTGCTGAAGGTTTGGAGTCGTGCTATCGCGATGCGCAATATGCAGAGCTAAAGGTGCAAGAAAATGGTCAGCCTTTGTTGGTGGGTTTGGTCGGAGAGCATTTACAGCCCTTTGATTGTAAACAAAACCAAGCATGGTGGAAGGGCCCGAGAGCAGGGTAGATAAATTGAGCTGTTGAGTTGCATGTAGTGATTTGCGTCTAATACTGAATTTTTGCAGTCAATAATGCATAGTTCAGCCATAAAAAAGCCCGCAAATTTTTGCGGGCTTTTTAGAATCTTTAAATGCTTGAATTAAGCAACTTGAACTGGAATACAGTTCGCTGTGTGGTTCACAGTGTTGTTTGGGTTCGCATAAACTAAACGTGGCTTATGTGCATTGGCTTCAGCTTCTGTGAAATCGCCAAAAGTTGCGATAATCATCAAGTCGCCAATATCTGCTTGGTGAGCAGCACCGCCATTTACAGAGATAATGCCAGAACCCTCTTCACCACGAATGGCATAAGTGGTAAAACGCTTACCATTAGTCACGTTCCACATATGAATTTCTTCATATTCACGGATACCGGCTAAATCTAGAAGAATACCGTCAATTGCACAAGAACCTTCATAATGTAATTCTGCTTGTGTAACGACGCAACGGTGGATTTTAGCTTTTAATAAACGAGATAGCATGGCTAGCGTCTCCTTGGTAGACCTAAGATCGTATCTTATGGTGGAACAATCTCTTGAATGCTGGGTGAGCAGTCAAATGCAAGCGCATTTTGCTCTGAAATCATTCAGATGGCAATAAGTATTGTTCAACAATTTGTGGAATTGTCAGTTCTATTTGTAAGCGTTGATCTGGTTCATAGCTTGCTGAATCTCACCACTTACCAACAATTTAGTACGTGATAAGGCATGTGCAATAGCATCATCCATTAAACCTTGTTCACTACTTGGTGCTTTACCTAAGACATGGCCTGAGACACGTTCTTTAGAACCAGGATGACCAATACCAATACGTAAACGATGGAAATTTGGACCAATATGCGGGACGATATCGCGTAAACCATTATGACCACCATGACCACCGCCAGTTTTCAGGCGAATGACACCAGGGTTCATATCAAGTTCATCGTGTGCGATAAGCATTGCTTCGGGAGCAATTTGATAGAATTTGGCGAAGGGAACAACACTTTGACCAGAGAGGTTCATAAAGGTTGTAGGTAACAGCAGACGAACGTCTTGACCTTCGATATTACCACGACCACTGATGCCTTTATATTTAGGATCAGCTTTGAGTTGGATGCCATATTGTTCTGCAAGGCGTTCTACAAACCAGAAGCCTGCATTATGGCGGGTTTGGGCATACTCAGAACCTGGGTTACCCAAACCAACAATCAGTGAAAGTTTACTCACTCATTTACACCATTTAACACTTATGCGCGTTTGAAGTCAGCGTGCATAGGAGTGTTTTTAGCTGGGTGACGTTGTAAAGCTTGGATTTTAACGCTTTCAGCTTTACCGTCGATGTTGATTTCAACAACTTCTTCAAAGAATGCGTTGTTTTCTAAAGCTTTAACAAGTTCGCGAAGTTCCAAAGTAACTGCTACAGGTTCAGTTGCACCACCGTAGATGATTGCTGGTACTTTATTTTGAAGACGAAGGCGGCGGCTCGAACCTTTCCCTTGTACTGCTTCTTCACGTGCTACTGCATTTAATACGAAGTTTGCCATGATAGACATTCCTATTTAAGTTTAATTGACTAGACCTTCGACCAGTCTAGTGATAGAAAGCCCCACCAAAAGGCAGGGCTTTTAAATTTAGCGCTATATTATAGATAAGAATCGAACATTGCGCTAATAGATTCTTCGTTGTTAATACGACGAATTGTTTCAGCAACCATACTTGCAACTGAAACTTGGCGAATCTTACCAAGAGCTTGAGCTTCTTCTGAAAGCGGAATAGTGTCTGTTACAACCAATTCGTCAATCACAGAGTTTTTCAAGTTTTCTAAAGCTTTACCAGAAAGTACAGGGTGAGTTGCGTAAGCAACAACTTTGCGAGCACCAAAAGTTTTTAGTGCGTCAGCAGCTTTACACAATGTACCTGCTGTATCCACCATATCATCAACGATGACACAGTCACGGCCTTTAACGTCACCGATCAAGTGCATTACTTGAGATTCATTCGCTTTTTGACGGCGTTTGTCGATGATCGCAAGATCGATATCACCCATTTGCTTAGCTACAGCACGCGCACGTACTACACCACCAACGTCAGGAGAAACAACCATTAAGTTGTCGTGTGACTGTTGACGAAGATCTGCTAAAAGTGCAGGAGTACCGTAGATGTTGTCTACAGGAATATCGAAGAAACCTTGGATTTGGTCAGCATGAAGGTCGATCATGACAACGCGGTCAATACCAACAGTTGTGAGCATATCTGCAACAACTTTTGCTGTAATTGGCACACGGCTTGAACGTGGACGACGGTCTTGACGAGCATAACCAAAATAAGGAATGACAGCAGTGATACGACCAGCACTTGCTCGACGCAAAGCATCAGCCATAACTAAGATTTCCATAAGGTTATCGTTAGTTGGAGCACAAGTTGGTTGTACGATGAATACGTCTTTACCACGAACATTTTCAGTAATTTCGACAGCGATTTCACCGTCAGAAAATTGACCTACAGATGCAGCACCTAGAGGGATGTGAAGGTGGCTAACGACTTTTTGGGCGAATTGTGGATGTGCAGATCCACTAAAAACGACAAGATTGGGCATGAAGCACCCTTGGCGGTTGGCAAATTGGAGAATTAGATGGCAGGGGCGGCTGGATTCGAACCAACGGATGCCGAGATCAAAACCCGGTGCCTTACCACTTGGCGACGCCCCTAATGCGGCAGAACTTTAATATTTTTACAGTATTTTGTCAAGTTGAAACAACAAAGATACCGCAAATTATGCTCTGTCTTTTTTGAAGTAAATGGCAGGGGCGGCTGGATTCGAACCAACGGATGCCGAGATCAAAACCCGGTGCCTTACCACTTGGCGACGCCCCTAAATTGATGAAATAGCGAATAAAGTAAATGGCAGGGGCGGCTGGATTCGAACCAACGGATGCCGAGATCAAAACCCGGTGCCTTACCACTTGGCGACGCCCCTAATACTTTACAGCAATTACATCTACAGGTGAAAAATGATGGCAGGGGCGGCTGGATTCGAACCAACGGATGCCGAGATCAAAACCCGGTGCCTTACCACTTGGCGACGCCCCTATATCAAACTTCAAAATGACGTAATGGTGATTCTTGCAAACTGCGAACCAAGTAAGATTTACATGGTGCATTTTTCAATATGTCATCAATATTCATATTTTCAGTCACTTCAGTAAATACACAAGCACCTGTACCTGTAAGCTTTGCTGTACCGAACTGATCTAAGTACCGCATTGCTTCATCGACTTCGGGATATAAGCTTCGTGCCACAGGCTCAAAGTTATTTCCAAAATCAGATGGCGTTTCCTGATAGCCGCAAAATTTAGTGGGCTTTGAGTCTCTTGTCAACGTTTTTTGTGAAAAAAGCAGTTGAGTGCTGATAAAACAGTCAGGTTTTAACACAATATACTGTTTTTGAGCTAAATCTATGAATGTTAAGTGTTCACCGATGCCTTCTGCCCATGCATTTAGACCATGTACAAACACGGGAACATCTGCCCCAAGTTGTAAGCCGAGTTCTGCAAGTTGTTCGGTATTTAGACCACATTTCCATAGTTGATTGAGCACGATTAGGGTGGTGGCTGCATTGGATGAACCACCGCCGAGCCCTGCACCCATCGGAATATTTTTTTCAATGTGGATTTTTTGTGCAGTCAGTGCTTTAGCAAACGGTTTGAGTATTTGAGCAGCACGATAAATTAAATTTTGCTCTAGATTAACGCTGTTTAAGCCCTCAATTTGAATAAAATTTTCATCAGCAGAATTTGCAAGTGGGTGAAATTCCATCCAATCTGATAAATCGATGAGCTGAAAAATCGTTTGTAATTCGTGATATCCATTCGGACGTCGGCCAGTAATGTGCAAAAACAAATTGAGTTTTGCAAGAGAAGGTACACGAATCATGGAAGTCATAGTTCAGCTTTTAGGCAAATTAACGATTTTGAATCACCATTGTAATACGGTTTTCCTGACCGGATTCAAGTGCTTGTTTTAAAATTAACTTGTTCGGTACCGTCGCAGTCTCGTTATAGCTCAGGTCTACGGTCCAACCATCTTCAATAATCTGTTGTGGGCGCTGCGCAGTATCGCGTTGAATTTTTGCTTGTGTGGTTGCAGGGCGTGCCTGTACCCAGTCGACGAGGTGGGTAATGGGAGCTTGCCAACCGGTAGCACGCTCGAGTAATTCTTCTGGTGTTGCTGCTTCAATCAAACCGGTTTTTGCACTATTGAGTTGAACTTGACCGGGTTTACCGCTGATTTGAGTTTTTCCAACACCTAATATGCCACTCAGTTCGATATCATATTCATTGCGGTCTTGAACCCAAGTAAAAAAAGCACTTCCTGACTGTTGTGGCGTGCGCACACCAATCTTACCTTGTAAGTTGAATTGATTTGCAGCGACTTCTTCAGGGCTGGGTTGATCGGGTGTTTTAATATATTGCTGACAACCGGTAAAAAATAAAGCGCAGCAGGTCAGGGCAGATACCCCAAATTTTGAAGATACTTGCATAAAGTCTTTTTAACTCTTTTTCATGGGTTGGGGTAACAATAACGAATGTAGTTGCTCTAATTGCGGATCATTCGGATGTTTTTGTTGGAGTTGTTGTAACAACGCGTCAAATTTATTCATATCACCTTGCATGAAGACTGATCGTGCGTAGCGAATGCCAATTTTTAAACTATTACTCAGTTCATATGCTTTGGCCAAAACAGATGCAGATGTACTAAAATCATTTTGCAAATAACAAATATAACCGAACGTATCTAAAATTGAGGCTTGCTCAGGAGCATATTCTAAGGCATGTTCGACGTATTTTCGGGCTTCATCTAAGCGTCTATTTTGTACCGCCAAGGTATAGGCATATGCATTTAAATAGGTCGGGCTATTGGGTTCAATTTCAAGTAATTGTTTTAGTAATTGGTCGAGTCTATCTTTATCTTGATGGGCGTCGAGCAGTAGAACTTCGGCATAAATGAGCTCAGGATCTTCGGGTAAGTTTTTTACCGCTTCATCAAGCAAACGGACTGCTGCTTTTTTATTGTTCATGCGTTTTAAAATATCTGCCTGAGCAAGATATAAGAAACTGGCATGTTGAGGATAATTAACCCGCTCTTGGGTTAAAAAGCGCAGTGCATCATGCAGCTTATTTTGCTGGCTAAAAATGCTGATCATATTGCGCCGTGAAACTGTATAAAGACTGCCATCAACAAGGCGATAATAGGCTTTTGCCGTTTCATAATGCTGTTTGCGTTCAGCATTTACTGCGAGATAGTAATACGCTTCATTTTGGTATTTGCTTGAATAACGTAACTCCACCAAATACTTTTCGGCTTTTTCATAAAGCTCTAAGTCAATACTGGTCAAACCTGCCATAAATAGCGGTTCTTCAGCAGATGGCCATTTCTTTAGTATATCTTCGAGTTTTTCTAGACCTAATTCTGACTGATCGATTTTAATTAAATATTTTGCTTCTGCTAAGCGAACTTCCATATTGTTGCGGTGTTTACGGCTGGATTTTTCGAACCATTTTAAGGTTTCTTCTTCATCACCTAACGACATAAGTAAATTGGCTTTCATTAAGATATAACCAGTCACTTTCGGGCGTTTTTTTAGTGCTAAATTAATGGTGTCTAAGGCATCAGCAAAGGCACCATTTTGAGCTTGTAAACCTGCGACTAAGACCAAAATAGAAGGGTTGGTTTTCTCCTTGCTAGCGGTCAGTGCTTGAATCAGATAAGCGCGATCTTCCTCTGATTCAGGGGAAATACCCGCCAAAATTTGTTCTAAATCTGCATTTGGGTCAATGGTTAAAATTTTATCAAGTGTTTCGGCAGCAAGCTCATATTCATGGGCTTTCAAAGCAATATGTGATAAATAAAATAATGCTGGTACATCTTCAGGTTCTTGCACAACCCAATGTGTAGCAATATCTAAGGCTGCTTGTAAATCATTTTGCTCAATAGCAACGTTTAAAGCACGCTGTTTGACCATGGTGGATTTACTTTTGATTGCAAGCACGGTGTAATTATGAAGCGCGGTTGGGATGTCGTTATAAGCTAAGGCAAATTCTGCAATCATACTTTGTTTAATTGCATCATATCCTGAATTTGCATGGTAAACTTCTCCCACGGCCCGAATTGGGGCAGTAGAAGCCATGCTACCAACAAGTAAGAATGTGGTAGAATACTGCTTTATTGTCTGGCCGTTCAGTCGGCTATTTGTTAGACGCAATTTTTCTTGATCCAAGTAATGCTTTTTATGACGCCGATAATGCACAATAGCATAAATTTAGCGAAATGATGATCTGATATGTCTTTCTTTGCATTGGGTGTCAACCATCAAACCGCCTCTGTAGAACTGCGCGAACAGATTGCATTTAACCCTGAAAAGTTAACAGCGCTGCTTGAACAGCAAAGCCATGCACCTGAACTCAATGACATGGTGGTGGTATCTACATGTAATCGTACTGAAGTCTATGCGATGTCTGAAAATGCAGACATGGTATTGAATTGGCTTGCCCAATCAAATGGTATTGATGTAAAGCAATTGTCAAATCATGTGTATCGTTATGAAAATGCACAGGCGGTGACACACCTCATGCGTGTGGCTAGCGGTTTGGATTCGCTCATGCTTGGTGAGCCTCAAATCTTAGGTCAAGTTAAGACGGCTTTGTCCTTAGCCAAAGATGCCGAAACTGTCTCCCCAAATTTAAACCGTATTTTTGAATATGCCTTTTATGCGGCAAAACGAGTGCGTTCTGAAACAGCCGTAGGAAGTCATGCAGTGTCGATGGGCTATGCCGTTGCTCAGCTAGCTTTACAGGTTTTTAGTCAGCCTGAAAAATTGACGGTCATGATTGTTGCTGCTGGTGAAATGAATAGCTTGGTTGCAAAGCATTTGGCCGAAATGGGTGTGGGCAGAATTATTATCTGTAACCGTACACGTGCCCGTGCCGAAGCTTTATCCCAAGAGATTGCTCATCGTGTAGAAGTTGAAATAATTGATTTTGCAGATTTGGCAGACAATTTACATCGCGCAGATGTAATTTCAAGTTGTACCGGAAGCTTACATCAAGTGATTTATTTTGCGGATGTTAAAGCAGCACTGAAAAAACGTCGTTATAAACAAATGCTGTTGGTTGATTTGGCTGTACCACGAGATATTGAAGCCAAAGTTGAAAGTTTAGATGGTGTTTATTTATATGGTGTCGATGATCTGCAAACAGTCATAGAAGAAAACTTGGCTCAGCGTCGTCAGGCGGCAGTTGAAGCCGAAGTGATGGTTAATCAGCTTGCGACAGATTTAATCACACAGCAAAAAGTGAATTTGGCTGGCTCGACAATTCATGCATACCGTGAACATGGGGAGTCATTGCGTCAAGAAGAGCTGGCTTTGGCCTTGAATCGTCTACAAAAGGGCGAAGATGCTGCGAAGATTATGCAAGAAATGTCACATCGTTTAACCCAAAAGCTGTTGCATCCAACCTCTATCGTGCTGCGCAATGCTGCGATGGCGGAAGATCCCGCTTATTTTGAAATGTTAGAACAAGATTTAGTAAATGTGGCTGAAAATCGCCGTAAACCAAAGAAATAAATAAAGCTATTCATTGAATAACGGTCATTCACAGTTTGAACTTGAAATTAAAACTTAATCTTCAAGGAGCGTGAGTGATCTTTTTTTATCAATATCATAAATACGTTGTTTTAAATTACGCATTTCTGCAAGGCTAGAAAACTTATTCGACTTGATCTTGAGTTGTAAGAATTGATATTGCAATTTTGTCGATAAATCTGCTGCAAGTTTATCTGCCTGTTCAGGTGATGACGTATAATCGCTGATATTGGCATGCTCTAAAATATGTTGTAATTCATGATGATGAGCTGCACAAGCACCGAGTACATAATAGGTCGATAACTCTGGGTCATCAGGCAATTCATCAAAAATCACATTGAAAATATTTAACACATGATAAAGCAAGAGGTCTTGTGAAACTAAGGCGCGTAAAGGCTCAAAATGAATGTAGAGATAAGGATGATTGATCAAAATCGCAATCACATATTCTTCAGCATCAATTTTTGTACTAAAGCTCAATGATGCATCATTATTGACTTGAGGCTGCCACTTTCGGCTAAACCCTAATTTTTCACGGAAATATTGTTGTAGCAAATAACGATATGAACCACCTTTCGGCAACAGTTCAGTGAGCTGTCTGAGTTCACCCATCACCTGACTTTTACCCTCAGGTGAACTGACATCATGATTTTGCGTTAAATGTGCAAAAACAAATTCAGAAAGAAGCGGTGAGGTGTGCAGTAACCGTCGAAAATTTTCAATACCTTCACGGCGGATCAATGAATCTGGGTCATGGTCATTCGGCAATACAAAGAATTTAAGTTCACGTCCATCATTCAGTAATGGAAGGGCAATTTCGAGCGTACGACGAGCTGCTTTTTGACCTGCGGCATCACCATCAAATGCAATGGTAATGCGGCTATTTTGCTTAAATAAAATGTTTAAATGTTCAGTATTACTGGCAGTCCCTAAAGTCGCTACAGCGCCATGAATGCCATATTGCTGTAGGGCAATAACATCCATATAACCTTCGACCATTAACCAATCTTGGGCTTTTTGTTTACGGCCTTCATATAAACCATAAAGTAACTGGTTTTTATGGAAAACTTCAGAGTCTGGAGAGTTGATGTATTTCGGTTTGATTTCATCATTTAGGGCACGACCACCAAAACCGACCACACGACCTTTCGCATCTCGAATCGGGAAAATCACCCGCTCACGCAGTAAGTCAAAGTCACGACCACTATCACTGGTGCGAATCAAACCGAGGAGTTTGAGTCCTTCGATATCTTGTGGAAAGGCTTTTTCTAAATGTTGCCAATCTTCGGGGGCATAGCCTAAACGCCAATAGGCGATGGTGTCTGCACTGAGACCCCGTTGTTTAAAATAAGCTTGCCCAATTGGACTGAGCGGAAGTTGTTGCTCATAAAACTGTGCGACATTTTCCAGCAAGTCATATAAGTTTCCGTCTTGCGGCACATCTTCAAATCCATTGGTAACTTGGTCAAAGTGAGCAAACGGATCGTTCCCATAAAAGGCATCTTCGTTATTTTGAAACTCAGCAAATGGGTCGTGTTCGAAATTTACTGCAGCAGGATTTGTGTCGGTTTCGCCTGTTTTGGGTGGCAGAGCTTTTGCTTCGATTGGAGGTTTTTGTACAGGTTTGGGTTTAGATTCGCGTTTATATTTGAGTTTATTGGAATCGTTATTGTCTTTCGGTAGTTCAATACCCGTTTGGCTAGATAAATCCTTCATTACTTCGATGAAGTTACGGCTACCAATATCCATTAAAAAACGGATGGCATTACCATTGGCCTGACAACCAAAGCAGTGAAAATATTGTTTATCACGATAGACATGGAAAGATGGCGATTTTTCCTGATGGAATGGGCAGCATCCTGAGTAGGTGCGTCCAGTCTTTTTCAATTTCACAAATTGACCAATCACATCGACAATATCGGTGCGATCTAAAATTTGATCAATTGTATGTTGAGGAATGGCCATGCTGTTTTATCTGTCTATCTATTGAATTTGGGCAGTTCGTGAAATATGTTGAAATCAGCAATGCTGTAAGTTCAGGTGGAGATGCAGTACAGCATCGTCCATCGAACTATTGTATACCTTTTAATCTAATCGAATCTGTAGATCCTGAAAAGATAAAAGGGCAAGTATTCTAACTTGCCCTTTGTGAAAAATCGACCTTCGTTGCGACTATATTATTCAACTTATTCTGACGACTCAGTTTTTTCGCTATGAGGACGATCCAATAAGCCAAAGCTTAAACGATTGGTTAAACTGCGTTTTTCTTCATCGGTTTCAACTACGTCTGTAGAGGTTTGCTCAGACATCGTCTGTGCTTCTTTACCGAAAATACCCAAAGTTGCACGGTTAAGGAAGCTACCTTCACTACGTGCAGCACGCATATTGACCGTACCGTCTGACTTCACAAGTTTTGGATAGTTCAGTTTAAGTACTTCAATGTATTGCTGAGACGTGGTTTTATCACCAAGTTTGTCGTAACCATAGGCTACAGTCGCTAGAGCTTCTGGAACTTGCGGTGCTTGCGGATAATGTTCGATCACCCAAAGTGAACGTTCAACAGCAGCTAACCATGCTTTACGCTTCACATTAAAACGCGCCGCATTCATTTCGCTTTCAGCCAATTCTTGACTGATGAACTTCATACGTTGTGCGGCATCGACTGCATATTCACTCGATGGGTAGCGACGGATAAAGTCGACAAAGTTTTGATAAGCCACTTTGAGATAGCTCACATCACGATGCGATTGCTTTAAAGAAGTATAGCGAAGCAAACCGTTGTAGTTTTGCTCCATGTTTGAAACACCACGCACGTAGTACGCATAATCAACTTGCGGATGTTGTGGGTTCATACGAATAAAACGGTCTGCAAGTGCAATCGCACCTTCATAGTCTTTTTGCTGAAACTTTACATACAATAGTTCAAGTTGTGCTTGCTGCGCATAGTTACCTGTAGGGTAGTAGGTCTCTAGAGCTTCAAGGTGTTTTGCTGCATCTGTATATTGGTTACGTTCAAGCGCTTTTTGTGCTTTTTCGATATAAATCTGTTCGCTTGATTGTGGACCTGTGTCGACCACTTCTTTCTTTGGATTACTGCTACAGCCTACCATTGCCGATGCAATGCCTATTGTTAGAGCAAGCATTGTCATTTTATATTTTGGTAGCGACATAAAAATTCCTCTGTTAATACGGGCAATGAGCTACAATTGAACTATTAAACCACTTTTGTCTGAATGAGCAAATGAGTCAAGCACAATCTTCCAATTCTAATTTCCCTGAAACTGATTTCAATTTACTTGAAGATTCTGAGGATGCAGATAACCATACTTCAGACTCAACTGCAACACGTTTATCGTTGCAATTTCAATTGGATGAAAGCTATTTAGGACAACGTATTGATCAGGTTTCAGCACTGGTTTGGACTGATTTTTCTCGCGAAAAGCTAAAACAGTGGCTCAAAGAGGGCCATTTGTTGGTCAATGGTAACATTGTGAAACCAAAGTACAAATGCGAAGGAACAGAGTTACTGACTTTAGACGTCGAGTTAGAAGCACAAACACGTAGCTTACCTGAAGATATTCCACTTAATATTGTCTATGAAGATGACGATATTATGGTGATTAATAAACCTGTCGGTATGGTTGTTCATCCAGGCGCTGGAAACAGTACAGGGACATTGGTAAATGCAATTTTGCATCACTACCCAAAATCTTCAGAGTTGACCCGTGCAGGTTTGGTGCATCGTATTGATAAAGACACCTCAGGTCTGTTGGTGGTGGCGAAAAACCTCGAATCCCAATTTTCTTTAAGTAAACAATTGGCGAAGAAATCGGTTTACCGTATTTACGATTTGATCGTATATGGCAACATTATTGCTGGCGGTACAGTCGATGAACCAATTAAACGTCATCCTGTCGATCGCATTAAAATGGCTGTCTTGCCGGGCGGTAAAGATGCGGTGACTCACTATAATGTGAAAGAACGTTTCCAAAACTTTACCCGCGTTCAAGCACGTCTAGAAACGGGTCGTACCCATCAAATTCGTGTGCATTTTACTTATATCGGTCATGGTCTTGTGGGCGATCAAGTGTATGTACCACGTGTACGTATGCCTGCAGGCGCGTCGGGGTTATTAGATGACACTTTACGTGGCTTTAAACGTCAGGCTTTACATGCGGTTAAATTGGGTCTCGTTCATCCACGTACAGGTGAAGACATGATGTTTGAAGCACCATGGCCTGAAGACTTTAATCAATTGGTTGAAGTATTACGTAGCGAAAACAAAGCTTATTAAGTTTTAACCTGATTTACACGCCATAGATAGAAAAGGACGGCAACATGCAATTTGTTCAGGGACTTCCACAGGGTGTTTTTGTGGGACAAACTCGAGTTCATCATGATCAGACGCAACCCGCTGAACAACCTGAACTGGCAGGATTTAATCTGGCATTGCATGTGGGAGATGATGCAGCGCGTGTGCAAAAGCACCGGATGCAATTGCTCAAAGACTTTGCTGAATATGGCGTGAATAAAATCAGCTGGATGAACCAAACCCACAGTACGCTATGCCATCGCATTGATGAACAGATTAACTTTGTTGCACCCGAAGGCGATGGTATGGTCACGCAGTCTAAACATCATGCCCTGATGATGATGACCGCAGACTGCTTACCCGTGGTTTTGGGTAATGCTGACGGGACAGAAGTTGCCAATCTGCATGCAGGTTGGAAGGGCTTGGCTAATGGTATTGTGGAAAACACCATTGCAGCCATGCACACTCAGCCAACATGGGCTTGGTTGGGGGCAGCCATTTGCCAAGAGAGTTTTGAAATTGGCGCAGAAGTCAAAGCTGCCTTTTGTTCCAAATACCCAGAACTGGAAAGTGCATTTAAAGCTGGTGTAAAGGAAGGTAAATATTATGCTGATCTTTATGCGATAGCGCGTTATATTCTTGCATTACATGGGGTTAAAGCTGTAACCGGTGGCGACCAATGTACCTTTTTGCAAGCTGAAGAATATTTTTCTTATCGCCGCGAAGCGAAAACAGGACGTATGGCAACATTCGTCTTTATGCTTTGAAAATGCTAAACTTGACTGAATCTATCGACTTTTAAATGTTATGTCTTTGACTGCTAAATCTCTTGCTGTTGTTTACCACAGCCCCTATGGGCACACTGCCAAAGTGGCGAATTTCATTGTACAAGGTGCAGAAAAAGCCGGTGTAAAAGTTCATCTCATGAATGTAGAGCATGTGGATTGGGATGAATTGGACAGTGCAGATGCCATCGTTTTTGGATGCCCAACCTATATGGGCAGTATGAGTGCGGCAATGAAATTATTCATGGAGCAATCATCTAAACGCTGGTTAGCACGGACATGGCAAGGCAAGTTAGCCGCTGGTTTTACCAATGGTGGCGGCTTAAGTGGAGATAAATTGGCAGTATTGCAGCAAATCAATTTATTCGCCATGCAGCACGGCATGTTGTGGAGCGGTCTTCCATTGATGCCAACTGGACGAAGCACAACAGATTTAAATCGGATGTCGAGCTTTTTAGGTTTAATGACACAATCGGATAATGCGCCTGTTGAAGTCACGCCACCTGCGGGTGATTTAGAAACCGCTATTTGGTTTGGTGAATATCTGGGACTGTTGTTAAATAAAGTTAATTAATTTGTAAATAAATCGTTTGAACTATCATTTATAAATCTTTGAAAACACTAGTGATGGAAATATTACTGGGGTTTTTATTGGCCTAAAATTCGTGAAAATTGGCATTTTGTATAATTGAGTTGTGATGCGTGTCACAAATTGCCATTCATTTACGCCAACGCTATTGATTTAATCTTCTCATAAATTTCACTCGGGATGAGTGACGAATATTAAAAAGGATTAAATAATCGTGAAAAAAACAATAGTCGCAATGGCATTGACCTTATGTGTTTCTGACGTTGTTTTTGCAGCAGAAGGATTGGTGGGATTAGCCGATGAAGAATTGTCTGCCATCAATGGTGCTGCATTGATGAATATGTCCTATACCGATCCTATTTTGGTCAACCAACAAATGGTCGATGAAAATATTGGTTTTTACAAACTCAGTTTAGATGCCGTCATGGATCTAAATGTCAATGTCAAAAGTTTGCAACTCGGCTGTGGTGGGGTAAATGGGTCAAATGGCTGTGATATTGATATTCGTCATCTGGCGTTGAGTGGTAATGCAACGTCGACCGATGCCAATGGTAATCCCGTCTTTAATGGTGATCGAGCGTCAACAAGTGCCGAACTGAAAAATCCGTTTATTGAATTTGCAATTAAAAACCCAAAACAAGCGGCTTTACGTGAAGTTAAAGGCTTCCGTGTCAGTGCTGAATCAATTACAGGTTTATTGACCACAGGTATTCAAAACACGGGTGCGCCGACAGATGGGATTAAGTCACTGAGCGGTTATATGAAAATTGCACCGACTACAGGGATAGCAAAGACCCAAGCAGCGATTTTTGGTGATAGCAGCAGTGAGACTTTATCCGGTAACTTGGTGATTAATACGATTTGGAACAATGATCGTAGCTTTGTCAGCCAACCTGAAAATAGTAAGGGTTTAAAAATTCCTTCAATGAATGTGCCATTTACCGTCCCTGAAATTACCATCAACGGAAAACGACAAACTCAAGCCGTTGCCAAAAATATCAGTGCGACTGTACCGTCGATTCAACTCAACCGTGATAGTGGTAGTTTGCAGGTCAAACTTGACCGTAATTTGTTATGGGTAGAAGGGGCGCAGTTCTTTATGGATTCGGGTTCATCAATTGATGGTTTGAAAATGAACATTACCTTTGAGCAAGCCTTAAATATGATTCATAACATTCCACTAAATGGCACAGCCGGTTATTTATCGCTTCAATCTCAAGATATTAGTTGGCCAGATGCCAATGCCGATGATATTGCACGTACAGGTTGGTGGATGTCATTTAAAGACCCGATCAATATTGGCAAATTGAATCCAACATCTGAAGTGGATATCTCAGGCGTCTTGCCACAAGTTGCTCAAAAAGTATCGCAAATTTTAACCAATGAACCAATTTATATTCCGTTAGGTTCTGCTGTTGGTGCAGCATTTGGTCTGCCAATTTATAAAAATGTAGGTTCAATTAACCTCAGTAATGCAGGTGCGGCCAATTTAACTTTAAAAAATCAGGTCTTGGGGAATCAGGAAGTTCGGACTAACTGTTTTGGTGGGTTGAAATTCTGCTAAATCTGCAATTTAAAAATAAAAAAACCTCCAAGATGGAGGTTTTTTTATTGAACTTATTTATGAAAAATACGGGCTTTATCGCGCTGCCAATCACGGTCTTTTTCCGTTGCACGCTTGTCGTGAAGCTGTTTACCTTTTACTAGGGCAATTTCAAGTTTGGCATGAGGACCTTTCCAGTAACATGCCAAAGGCACACATGAATAACCTTTTTGGTTAATTGCACCTTGTAGTTTTTCAATTTCACGGCGGTTCAGCAATAATTTACGAGTACGTGTTGCTTCAGGCACTACATGTGTCGAAGCACTCAGTAAAGGTTGCACTTGAGCGCCGAATAAAAATGCTTCACCATTTTTAAACGTAATATAGCTCTCTACGATAGTCATACGACCCGCACGCATTGATTTGACTTCCCAGCCTTGTAATGAAAGACCCGCTTCAAATTTTTCTTCAATGAAATAATCGTGACGCGCACGCTTATTTAGGGCAATCGTACTGCTACTATTTTTTTTAACTACTGCTTTCGTCATAATCAAAAACTTCCAAACTTAGCACTATTGTACCCGAACTTTGAATAAGATGAAGTTTTTAAATTTACAAGCTGACTTCACCTATAAATCAAGATTTTGTTAAAATACCCGTCTACAAAATAACAGAGTACAACTGGATGTCTAAAACTCGTGTAATTTATCCGGGCACATTCGATCCAATTACTAATGGTCATATCGACTTAGTGACACGTGCATCACGCATGTTTGACGAAGTTGTCGTGGCAATTGCAATTGGACATCACAAAAACCCTGTGTTTAGTCTGGAAGAACGTGTTGCACTAGCGCAAGAGTCTTTAAGTCATTTGTCAAATGTTGAGTTTGTAGGTTTTGATGGGCTGTTGGTCAACTTCTTTAACGAGCAAAAAGCAACAGCCGTGTTACGTGGTTTACGTGCAGTTTCAGATTTTGAATATGAATTTCAATT
Source organism: Acinetobacter sp. YH12145 (assembly GCF_013418335.1). Lineage (NCBI taxonomy): Bacteria > Pseudomonadati > Pseudomonadota > Gammaproteobacteria > Moraxellales > Moraxellaceae > Acinetobacter > Acinetobacter sp. YH12145. The sequence goes on from NZ_VPCE01000001.1 coordinate 220,005, forward strand.
GGCAAATATGAATCGCCGTTTGGACAGTAAATTTGAAGCCGTGTTCTTAACCCCATCAGAGCAATATTCGTTTATTTCATCTACGCTCGTGCGTGAAATTGCACGTTTAAATGGTGATGTCACTCAGTTTGTACCACAAGCTGTTGTGGAAGCCTTTAAGCGTAAACAACAGCAAGGTTGGTAGAGTGTCTTTATATATCACTGATGAATGCATCAACTGCGATGTCTGTGAACCTGTATGCCCCAATGAGGCGATTTTCATGGGGGAACTCATTTATGAGATTAACCCTGATTTGTGTACGGAATGCGTTGGGCATCACGATAAACCGCAGTGTCAGTTGTTCTGTCCGGTGGACTGTATTCCATTGGATCCGGCACATCCTGAAACTCAGGAACAGCTTCAACAAAAGTACGAAAAACTAACTGCTCAAAAAACATCAAGCAATTAGTTCTCAGATTTGTTAGAATGCGCCCCGAAGTGAACCAGACGATCGCTGCTGTGTATAGGTCTCCGTGACTAAAGCAGGGGAGGAAAGTCCGGGCTTCATAGGGCAAGGTGCCAGGTAACGCCTGGGCGGCGTGAGCCGACGGAAAGTGCAGCAGAGAGTAGACCGCCTTCATTATGGTTTTGAGCAATCGAAATCGGAGGTAAGGGTGAAAGGGTGCGGTAAGAGCGCACCGCGTGTCTGGTAACAGTTCACGGCATGGTAAACCCCACCGGAAGCAAGACCAAATAGGGATCCTTTAGGCATGGCCCATGCTGGATCCGGGTAGGTCGCTTGAGCGTATGAGTGATTGTACGCCTAGAGGAATGATCGTCCTCGACAGAACCCGGCTTATCGGTTCACTTCAACAAATTTTGATCAAATACGCGCATTATGGGCTTGACGATATTTAAATATACCTCCATAATGCGCGCACAGTTTAAGGCTATGTAGCTCAGTTGGTTAGAGCACCGCACTCATAATGCGGGGGTCACAAGTTCAAGTCTCGTCATAGCCACCATATTCAAAAAAGACCACTCCGATTGAGTGGTCTTTTTTTATGTCTAAATCTTCCAAATTTAAAAAATTAACGATAAACAAAACGACGCATGCCTGCACGTAAGGCAAATGCGCCATGCATATATACGCCGCCGAGCCAATACGGCACATTGTAAATATCTTCATAGCGATATTTAACTAAAGCAAACTCAGCCAATAGTCCTTCAAAGAACGTGCCGCCAATGGCAAGCATAATGGCTAATATCAGTAGCCATGTACGCTCATAGCTAAATAACCAGCGAATAAAAAAGCTAATATAGAAAATCCAGCACAATGCTTCAGGGTGGAAGTTACCAAAACCACTGAGTATGTAGACAATCGCAAAGAGTACTAAAGCCTCAACTAATGGAGCTGTACCATCGTGATGGCAACTGAGCTGAGTCATTACATAGTGTTTAAGTCGTTGTGTAAGTTGAATATAGCTAAATGCCATGAAAGCAAAGGCAATAAAAAAGCCAGGGAATACCCACCAAGCTTGATGGAAAAATAATGGGTTGGGATAACTAAGCGTCTGGGTATAGACATGAATCGCATCGCAAAAAGTTGCGACGACTGCTGCCAGCAGGGCAAGTATAAATATGCCTGAGAATTGAGTGGTTCTCGTCATCATTCATCCTGAAAAGTAGTGATCTTTTTATTTTGTGAGTTCTTTATAGAATGAATTTGGAGAAAAGGCTATGACAAGTTACGAGATGCTCATGTGTTAAATGTTAATTTATAGCGCTACTGCTATACTCAATACATAGTTAACTTTATGAATATAAATAGAAATGATAGATAACCAATTAAACTGGCCTAAAGATAATTTTGAGAATATTGAAACTGCATGGGAAGGTGATCTTTGGGATCGCCGTCGTTTAGGGGAGCAACTTACAAATTACGTCGATCGTTTAAACTGCGGTGCTGTTCTTGCTTTGGATGCACGATGGGGTGAAGGCAAAACGTGGTTTGTTCGTCACTGGGCGAAACATTTAGATGATTCTCAGCATAACGTGATTTACCTAGATGCTTTTGCTAATGATTATTTGGATGATCCTTTTTTGGTAATTGCATCTGAAATTGCTTCAAAGTTAGATAAAACAGCCGAAAATAAGCCCTTAGTGCATAAATTTAAGAAAGCAACGGCAGTTATGCAGCAAGGACTTTTAACTCTAGCTCCAACACTTATTGCTTCAATGATTAGCTGTGCATTAACGGGTGGGATTATTCCACTTATTAAAATTGATAGTGAGCAAATCACAGATAAACTTGATGATGCAATTGATAAAGTGACTGAAAATATTGGAGAAAAAGTTACAGAAGCAATTCAAGCTAAGATTGATAGCTATGAAGAGGAAAAACAATCTTTGCAGGCTTTTAAAAGTACATTAACTGAGTTAGCTGCAAGTTTAGAAAATCCCTTAGTTTTTATTATTGATGAGTTGGATCGTTGTCGTCCTGATTTTGCGATACGATTAATTGAAAGGGTTAAACATTTCTTTGATATTCCTAAAATTGTTTTTGTTTTGGTGATGAATAAGCCACAATTATCACAGTCAGTTCAGAATTTTTATGGTTATGAAGCAGAGATAACAGCTGATTATTTTGAAAAATTTATAGATTTAACAATTAAATTTCCAAATTTGGAACCTTATATTAACTATGAAAATGTATTGAAGGAAGAACTTTATAGAATTGGTGAGATGGAGCATAAAGAAGCTTTAAATGAATTCTTTTTTTGGGTATTAGCATTACAAAATTATAAAAACTTCAACTCACGTGAATTAAAAAGAAAAATTAATCAATATGCTATTTTGAAAACTAATGATTTTAGAAAAAACCTAATATTAATTGCGTTTGTATTTGGTGTGGAATTTTCAAAAGATTTGAAAATATTTCGTTTAGTTTTAAGTAAGTTAGTTGAAAAATTTAATTTGTCTTTTAGTGACAGTAAATTTCTTGGAAATATTATTATCAGTAAACTACGAACTGAATATTTCATTGATGAATTTCATATAGGAAATTTATATAATAAACAAGTAACATTGAATGAAAAATATGTATCAGTGGGACAACAAGATGCCAAAGAATTGTATATGCTGGAAACTTATACTCCCTTTGCTATCCAGAAATTAAAACACTCCGATGATTTTATAATTGATTGGAAAAACTATGTTGAATCGGGATTTAATCTAGATATTTGATTAATGTATCAACATCATCCGTCTGCAATTTTTCCCGCATCTTTAAAAACTGCTTTTCATCTAAGTCATAGAGCTTGAGGGAAAGTAGTTTTTTGATATCTTCTTCAGGAAAGCGATATTTAATAATTTTAGCAGGGACTCCGCCTACTACTGCATAAGGTGGCACATCTTTAGTCACCACAGCACCTGTAGCAACGACAGCACCTTCACCCAGTGTCACGCCTTGCATAATCATGGCACGTGAGCCGATCCAGCAGCCATCACCAATGATTGTGTCACCCGCAGGGACAAAACTCCGTGTATCAAATGGAAAGGCTGAAATCCAGTCTGTGCGGTGGAGTTGGTTACCGCCCATCATAATCACGCATTCTGCGCCAAAACAGACAAAATTACCGATATGTAGTTGGTCTATCGGCTTCTCAGTTGTTGCAGGTTTATCATGCAGATAACGCACCACACAGCGCTCAAAACCCTGATCCCAATATGCAGAATAATATGAATAATTACCTTTGATGTGAATATTTGGGTTCTTCACTGTTTTAGAGATGAACTCAAATTCACACCAATGATTGACAGGTGAATTAATCAATTTTTCAGACATAACTGGGATACAAAAATAGGGAATGTGCCATTATACCGAATAGATCTTTACGCTGGTGAACAATCCAATTCCACAAATGAACTGATGGCAAAACTAAGTTTTTAGGTGGTTTTAGATTGTTGAGGAATACGGGCAATGACCTTAATTTCAAAATCAAAACCCGCCAGCCAATTCACACCAATCGCTGTCCAGTTCGGATAAGGCTTTTGGGTAAATACCTGATTTTTGACTTTCATAATGCTTTCAAATTGCTGTTCAGGATCAGTATGAAAGGTGGTGACATCAACGATATCATCAAAAGTACAACCAGCAGCTGCCAATGTTGCAGCCAGGTTTTCAAAAGCCCGTTCTACCTGTTTCTCAAAATCAGGTTCAGGAGAACCATCCTCACGGCTACCAACCTGACCTGATACAAAGAGTAAATCTTCCGATTTGATGGCAGCCGAGTAACCATGCTGTTCATACAAAGCATGCCGATCTTGGGGAAATATTGCAGTTCTTGTCATGACTATTCTCGCTTAATGTTAAATTTAAAAAAATATTTTTAAAAACGGCATAAGTTTTCACATACGCTTCGTATGTAAACATAATTGACATACGGGCCGTATGTCAATTAAAATTTTGGTAAGGATGAGGTAAGCAAAGCAATGTCTGTTCGTGAACAAAAAATGGCGGCAACCCGCAAGAAACTGATTGAAGTAGCACGTCGTGCATTTGCTGAGTATGGTTATGCAGACACGTCCATGGATAAACTCACGGCAGACGCGGGGCTGACCCGTGGCGCGCTGTACCATCATTTTGGCCACAAACGGGGCTTATTTGCTGCTGTGGTCGATCAAATTGATTCAGAAATGGCTTCATCTGCCCAGCAGCATCTGGAGCAGCCTGAAGATCTTTGGGAAGGGCTGATGCTTGAAGGGCAAGCCTATATTGAAAATGCTTTGAATCCTGAATTTCAGCGTATTGTACTGCGTGATGGGCCAGCTGTATTGGGAGATCCTGCACATTGGCCCAGTCAAAACAAATGTTTGCAGTCTACCCGTGAGTGCGTACAACAGTTATTGGCAGTAGATCGAATTAAAGCAGTAGATCCTGAAGCGGCTGCCGTGTTTTTAAATGGCGCTGCCATGAATGCCGCACTTTGGGTCGCCTCCAGTGAGCATCCTGAACAGGCACTCCCAGAAGCATTACATGCCTTTCAAGTCTTTGCGTCAGGATTGTTAAAAGAAGGATAGAGTGGGGTTGTTGATAATCAATTGTCTGAATATAAAAAACCCCTCAAAAGAGGGGCTTAAAATTGCTTATCTTAATGAATTAAAGATATTCAACTTTAGAAATTTCATACTCAACTTCACCTTGTGGTGTGTTGATTTTTACATCGTCGCCTTCGTTTTTACCCAAAAGACCACGCGCAATTGGTGAATTCACAGAGATTTTGTTGATTTTAAAATCTGCTTCGTCATCACCAACGATTTTATAAGTCTTTTGTTCTTCAGTATCTAAGTTTTCAATGGTCACAGTCACACCGAAAACCACACGGCCATTTTGCTCAAGTGATTTAACATCAATCACTTGGCAAGCACCCAATTTACCTTCGATATCTTGGATACGGCCTTCACAGAAACCTTGTTGCTCACGAGCAGCGTGGTATTCAGCGTTTTCTTTCAAATCCCCATGTTCACGCGCTTCAGCAATTGCTGCAGTAATACGTGGACGATCAACACTTTTAAGTTGCTGTAATTCTTTCTCTAGGGCAATTTTGCCTTCGGGAGTCATAGGATAACGTTGCATTGTTGTCCCTCATGTTTGTAAAAAGAAAAAATCAGTAAAATTTTTACTGACCTAGAAATGAAAAAAAGCCCGCCACCGAGAGGTGGCGGGACTTCTCGGTAACTTAATTAACCTTTAGTAAGGTCTTGTAAGCGGTATACATCCATTGGCAATTTGATTGCTAAAGCTTGGCATACTGCATCAGCACCGTTAAGGGTAGTTGTGTAATACACTTTACCTTGTAATGCAGAGCGGCGGATCGAGAATGAATCTTCTTGAGCCTGTTTGCCTTCAGTTGTATTGATAATGAGGTGAACTTCGCCATTTTTCAAGCGGTCTACGATATTAGGACGGCCTTCAGTCACTTTGTTCACACGTTCACATTCAATACCAGCATCTTTAATCACATCATAAGTACCGCCAGTAGCGATCACTTTAAAACCAAGATCTGTCAACTGTTTCGCAATACCAACAGCACGAGGCTTGTCAGAATGACGAACAGATAAGAATGCATGTTTTACTTCGCCTTCCGTTGGTAGGCCTGGTAAACGGTCATTAGAGCCTAACACAGCTTTATAGAACGCTTCACCAAATGTTTTACCTACACCCATCACTTCGCCTGTAGATTTCATCTCAGGGCCAAGAATTGGGTCAACACCAGGGAATTTGTTGAATGGGAACACAGCTTCTTTTACAGAGAAGTGTTCAGGAATAATCTCTGTAGTGAATCCTTGAGATTCTAGAGATTGACCAGCCATACAACGCGCAGCAACTTTCGCTAAAGATTCACCAATGCACTTAGATACGAATGGAACAGTACGTGATGCACGTGGGTTCACTTCTAGAATGTATACGTCAGTGCCTTTAACAGCAAACTGTACGTTCATTAAACCAATTACGCCAAGCTCTTTCGCCATAGCGATGGTTTGACGGCGCATTTCGTCCTGAACTTCTTTAGATAAAGAGTAAGGAGGAATAGAACATGCTGAGTCACCTGAGTGAATACCAGCTTGTTCGATGTGCTGCATGATACCGCCGATCACAACGTCTTTACCGTCAGATACGCAGTCCACGTCAACTTCAATCGCATCATCTAGGAAGTGGTCAAGAAGTACAGGTGCTTCGTTCGATGCTTGAACCGCATCACGTAAGTAACGTTTCAATTCTTCGTCGTTGTACACGATTTCCATCGCACGACCACCAAGCACGTAAGATGGACGTACCACAAGTGGGTAGCCAACTTTAGCTGCTTCAGCCATACCTTCTTCAGCAGATTTTACAATGCTGTTGTTTGGTTGACGAAGTTGTAGACGTTGAATCATTTGTTGGAAACGTTCACGGTCTTCTGCACGGTCAATCGCATCAGGTGATGTACCGATAATTGGCGCACCAGCTTCTTCTAAAGCACGAGCCAATTTAAGCGGAGTTTGACCACCGTACTGAACGATAATGCCTTTAGGCTTCTCGATACGTACGATTTCAAGTACATCTTCCAAAGTGATTGGTTCGAAGTACAAACGATCTGATGTGTCGTAATCCGTAGAAACCGTTTCAGGGTTACAGTTCACCATGATAGTTTCATAGCCGTCTTCACGCATTGCAAGGGCAGCGTGTACACAGCAGTAATCGAATTCGATACCTTGACCAATACGGTTAGGACCGCCACCGATGACCATGATCTTGTCGCGAGTAGACGGATTCGCTTCACATTCTTCATCGTAAGTTGAGTACATGTAAGCTGTGTCAGATTCAAACTCTGCAGCACATGTATCTACACGTTTGTAAACTGGAGTTACACCCAAGTTCCAACGGTGTTTACGGAATTGTTTTTGTGAAATACCCATCAATTTCGCAATACGAAGGTCAGATAAACCTTTGCGTTTGAACGAACGGATGTTGTCAGCGTTTAAGTCACCAAAACCTAAAGATTTGATTTTCTCTTCAGTTTTGATGATGTCTTCGATTTGGATTAAGAACCAACGGTCAATATTCGTCGCAGCGAACACTTCATCTAACGTGAAACCATGACGGAATGCATCGCCAACGTACCAAATACGCTCAGGACCAGGCACTTTAAGTTCTTGAAGGATTTTCTCTTTCGCACCTTCAGTACCCACTTCGATTTTTTCATCAAAGCCAGCAGCACCCACTTCAAGACCACGAAGCGCTTTTTGTACTGACTCTTGGAAGTTACGGCCAATTGCCATGACTTCACCCACAGATTTCATCTGAGTCGTCAAAGTTGCGTCAGCTTGTGGGAATTTCTCGAAGTTGAAACGAGGAATCTTAGTCACAACATAGTCAATCGCTGGTTCGAATGATGCAGGAGTTGTACCGCCAGTGATGTCATTTTTCAATTCATCAAGGGTATAACCGACTGCCAATTTCGCTGCAATTTTTGCAATTGGGAAACCGGTTGCTTTAGATGCCAAAGCAGATGAACGAGAAACACGAGGGTTCATCTCGATCACAACCATACGGCCATCTTTCGGGTTAATACCGAACTGAACGTTCGAACCACCCGTTTCTACACCAATTTCACGAAGTACTGCTAAAGAGGCATTACGTAAAAGTTGGAATTCTTTGTCTGTTAATGTTTGTGCAGGGGCAACAGTGATTGAGTCACCTGTGTGCACGCCCATTGGGTCAAAGTTTTCAATGGTACATACAATGATACAGTTGTCGTTTTTGTCACGAACAACTTCCATTTCGTACTCTTTCCAACCAATCAATGATTCATCAATTAAAAGTTGGTGAGTAGGAGAAAGGTCGAAACCGCGTTCACAGATCTCGATAAATTCTTCTTTGTTGTATGCGATACCACCGCCTGAACCACCCATCGTAAATGATGGACGGATAATCACAGGGAAACCGAAGCGTGCTTGAATTTCTAACGCTTCTTCCATTGATTCAGCGATGTCAGCTTTTGGACATTCAAGACCAATTTTACGCATTGCTTGGTCGAAGAGTTTACGGTCTTCGGCTTTTTCAATTGCTTCTTTAGTCGCACCGATCAATTCAACATTGTATTTTTCTAAAATGCCGTGCTCATCAAGGGCGAGGGCACAGTTCAATGCAGTTTGACCACCCATTGTTGGAAGAACTGCATCTGGGCGTTCTTTCTCAATGATCGCTGCAACAGTTTGCCACGTAATCGGTTCGATATACGTTGCATCTGCCATTGCAGGGTCAGTCATAATCGTTGCAGGGTTAGAGTTAACAAGAATAACTCGGTAACCTTCTTCACGAAGCGCTTTACACGCTTGCGCGCCTGAATAGTCAAACTCACACGCCTGACCAATCACAATCGGACCAGCACCAATAATTAAGATGCTTTTAATGTCTGTACGTTTAGCCATGATGCTTCCTTAATTACTTCTTAGATGCTTCGATAAGTTCGATGAAATGATCGAACAGTGGTGCGCAGTCATGTGGACCAGGGCTTGCTTCTGGGTGACCTTGGAAACTGAACGCAGGTTTGTCTGTACGATGAATCCCTTGAAGGGTTTGGTCGAACAGCGATTTGTGCGTAGCTTTCAAGTTTGCAGGAAGAGTTTCTGCATCCACTGCGAAGCCGTGGTTTTGAGAAGTAATCATCACTGTACCATTTTCTAAGTTTTGTACAGGATGGTTAGCACCGTGGTGACCGTGAGGCATTTTCACAGTTTTTGCACCTGAAGCAAGTGCAAGAATTTGGTGACCCAAGCAAATACCAAATACTGGTACATTGCGAGCATCTTCTACAATTGTTTTTACAGCTTCAATTGCATAATCACATGCAGCTGGATCGCCGGGGCCGTTCGATAAGAACACGCCATCTGGATTCAATGCAAGTACGTCAGCAGCAGGAGTTTGCGCAGGCACGACAGTCAATTTACAACCGCGGTCTGCGAGCATACGTAAGATGTTGGTTTTGACACCGTAGTCGTATGCTACAACATGGAATTTAAGTTCTGGTTGAGCGAAACCTTTACCAAGCGCCCAAGAGCCTTCAGTCCACTCGAAACCGGTCGGATCACAGCATTCTTTTGCAAGGTCTAAACCATTAAGACCACCAAAAGCACGTGCTTTAGCTAACGCTTCTTCTTCAGTCGCGTTTTCACCAGCAAGGATACAACCGTTTTGCGCACCTTTTGATCGCAGAATACGCGTTAATTTACGAGTATCAATATCTGCGATAGCAACAACATTGTGTTGTTTAAGGTAATCACTTAGTGATTGCTCAGCACGGAAGTTGCTATGCAATAAAGGTAGGTCACGAATGATCAATCCGTTGGCCCATACTTTATGAATTCGACCTGACTCAGCGTCTTCATCATTACAACCTGTGTTACCGATATGTGGGTAAGTTAGGGTCACAAGTTGTTGTGCATAACTTGGGTCAGTCAAAATTTCTTGATAGCCAGTCATGGCAGTGTTGAAAACGACTTCACCAGTCGTACTACCCGATGCGCCAATTGAAGTACCTTTAAAAATAGTACCATCGGCAAGGGCTAAAATTGCTGGGGTGCTCAAACCAAAGCTCCTGAAATTTAGGCTGTAAAAAAGCGAGAAGACGAAAAAAAAGGAAGGCTGCTTAAAAACCTACCCTCCTTACATCTGCTCGCTTGAACTTAACACGGCATTATACGCAGAAAGCCACTGAAAGTCCATTGTAAATATTAGGAATAAAGCAGATAAAGCGCTTGCATTTTAGAATAAAGTTTGGTTTTGCAAAATCGTAGAAAAATGTAAGCAATTAATTATTGTCAGACAAATCATAAATTAAAATTTATCAATAAGCGCTATTGTGGTTCGGTCAGCAAAAACTATAGGTACAAAGTCATGGCAACACAACAAAAACAAACAGCGGCTAAATCCTCCCTGAAAGAAGTCGTTATCGAAGGTGCTGAAAAGCTTGAACAAGTTGCAAAAGAAGCGAGTGTCCAAGCCACAGAAGCGGTCACTGAAAGCAAAGAAAAGATCGGAGCAGAGGCAAAGCAGTTGAATGCCAGTGTGCAAGATCAATTGCGTCAGTTGAAGCAAGATGTGTTGAATAAACTTGATCAGCTAAAAGTTCAATTTGGTTCATCGCAAAAAGATTTTAGTGAACTCAAAGAATTTGTGAAAACTGAGTTTAATACGGTTATTGATGATCTTTCAAAACTTGGAAAAGAGCTGAAAGAAGATGTGACCCAAATTTTAGGAAAACACAAAGATCATCTAACAGAAACATTTAAGCGTTCTAAGGAACATACTTTAGAAGCGTGGAAAAAAGTTTCACCACTGAAAGCTGATGTTACGGATCAAACCACAGATCTTAAAAGTTAATTGTGAATGACATGAATTTTAAAACGCTTAAGTTAAATCTAGTCATTCCAAGGAGCTGGATTGGGTGAGAGCGAATTAAACATCAAGTTAGCACTATGCATAAGGGAGTCATTAATGGCTCCCTTATTGTGAATGGTACATTTAAGTCCAAAGCAGTTATTTAAAAATAGACAGGCAATAAAAAAGCAAAAGATCGTACTTTTGCTTTTTATCGAAGATCAAAACATTAAAAATTTAGAACTGATGTAGCCAATCACGTTTGTTGTGAAAGTCAGCATTTGGACTACTATGCTGCATGGCATAGTACTGTTCACCTTGAGAGGTTTTCAGTACTGCAGTTAGACCAATATAGAGATCTTCCCATTTAAGTTTGTACTTCAGCATAAATTCTGTCAGATCAAGACTGACATTTAAGCCATAGTGCGTCCGTTTCAACTGATTCAGTTCAATATCGTAAGCAGCTTGTGGCGGCATATCTTCTGGATAGCGATATTCTTCAAACTGGTAAACCTGCCAAGCTTGTGAAGGGGAGAGGTTGATTTCACGATAAAAGTCTTCATTGCGTACACCAATAAAAACTTCTAAGCAGGTCTGTTCCCACAAAAAATCGATTCGTGGGTGAGCTGATACCAATTCTGGCCATTGAATCAGTTGGTTTGGGTCTCGAATCCAATAACCCACATTTAAAGTATATGGGCTTTGTTGTTCGATAGCACCAACGACTGATACAGCCTGAAAGCGACGATCAAAAGCGCTGAGTTCGAAACTTGCCATAAATGCTTAGTTAGACAGGTGTGCGTAGCGAACAAGGTTAGACAGTTTTGCATTTTGTTTTGCCGCTTTGCGGTAAATCAAAGCAATCTTACCAATCGTTTGAACAACTTCAGAACCTGAAACAGTCGCAATTTCAGTAATCATTGCAGCACGAGCTTCACGGTCTTCTGCCACAACTTTCACTTTAATTAACTCATGGTCGTTTAACGCACGGTTTAATTCTTCAACAACGCTTTCTGATAAGCCTTTGTCCGCAACCATTACAACTGGGTTTAGGGTGTGACCAATTTGACGTAAGCGTTTACGTTCTTGAATAGATAAAGCCGCCATAAATATAACCTAATTTTAAAAACGACCTAGTATAGCAAAATCAAAGTTGAAGCGCTGTATTTAATCGGCATTTTCTCGATGAAGATTATTGAAAAAAACATGATTTAAGATGCTTTTTAGATACACATGTCTACTGCAAAAGTGCTGAATTTCACGTACAATCAAGACTGAGAAGTTTTTTTTATTTAGAGAGTTATGGCTACCCGCATTACTAACCAGAAATTATCCAAAAGTAGTCGTGACTGGATGCGCGAGCATCTTGATGACCCCTTTGTGAAAAAAGCACAAAAGGAAGGATATCGTGCGCGTGCCGCTTATAAATTGCTTGAAATTCAAGAAAAATACAAATTGATCAAGCCAGGCATGACCGTTGTCGACTTAGGTGCTGCACCAGGTAGTTGGTCGCAAATTGCCGGTAAACTTGTTGGCGACAAAGGTTTGGTGATTGCTTCTGATATTTTACCAATGGATGCTTTACCCGATGTGACCTTCTTGCAAGGTGACTTTCGTGAACAAGAAGTGTTCGATGAATTGTTAAAAATTTTAGATGGACGTACTGTAGACGTTGTAATTTCAGATATGGCCCCCAATACATCAGGTAATAAGGCTGTAGATCAACCGCGTCAGATCTATCTTTGTGAATTAGCAATCGACTTTGCTCAAAAGGTTCTTGGACCAAATGGACAATTTGTTGTTAAAGTGTTCCAAGGTGTTGGATTTGATGAATACCGTAAGCAAGTTGTAGACACATTTGATGTGCTGAAAACAGCAAAACCGGCGGCTTCACGTGCTCGATCTAAAGAAGTGTTTTTAATCGGGCAGGGACGTAAGAAAGCTTTCAAGTAAAGTTTACTTGCCAACTCGTTAAAAATTGTGCATTTTGTACGTTTTTAAATTATTGCGAAGCTACTCTGCAGCGTAAGTATTAGAGTCACCCATGTAAATGGGATTGAACGAATTAGATAGAAATGGGAATAAAGCTTTGAGCGATCTTTTTAAGAATGCCGTGTTGTGGCTGGTTATCCTAGGCGTGCTGGTTTTAATCTTCAGCAACGTCAGTGACCGCAATCAACCGACCGCGATGAACTATTCTGAGTTCGTGGCAGCCGTAAATGCGGGTCAGATTAAACAAGTCACCATTGATGGCGAAAGAATTCGTGGCGAAAAATCAAACGGTTCAGAGTTTGAAAGTATCCGTCCTGCGGTTCAAGATCCTGAACTTATGCCGAACCTGATCAAGAACAATGTTGTTGTTGAAGGTACAGCGCCACAGCGTCAAAGTATTTTGATGCAACTTCTGATTGCAAGTTTCCCTGTTCTTTTAATCATTCTGTTATTCATGTTCTTTATGCGCAACATGGGTGGTGGAGCTGGTGGTAAGAATGGCCCAATGAGTTTTGGTAAGTCAAAAGCAAAAATGCTGTCTGAAGACCAAATCAAAGTGACATTTACTGATGTTGCGGGCTGTGATGAAGCTAAACAAGAAGTTGTTGAAATCGTTGACTTCCTAAAAGATCCATCTAAGTTCAAACGACTTGGTGCAAGCATTCCGAAAGGTGTGCTTATGGTTGGTCCTCCGGGTACAGGTAAAACTTTACTTGCTAAAGCGATTGCGGGTGAAGCGAAAGTACCGTTCTTTAGTATTTCGGGTTCTGACTTTGTTGAAATGTTCGTGGGTGTGGGTGCGTCTCGTGTCCGTGACATGTTTGAACAAGCAAAGCGTCATGCACCATGTATCATTTTCATCGATGAGATCGATGCCGTAGGTCGTCACCGTGGTTCAGGTACAGGTGGTGGTAATGATGAGCGTGAGCAAACATTAAACCAAATGTTGGTTGAAATGGATGGTTTTGAAGGCAACGAAGGTATTATCGTCATTGCTGCAACAAACCGTGCTGACGTATTGGATAAAGCTTTACTTCGTCCAGGTCGTTTTGACCGTCAAGTGATGGTATCTCTACCTGATATTAAAGGTCGTGAGCAAATCCTGAATGTACATTTGAAAAAATTACCTTCTGTGACTGGTGTAGATGTCAAAGTCTTAGCACGTGGTACACCGGGCTTCTCGGGTGCACAGTTGGCTAACCTTGTAAACGAAGCGGCACTGTTTGCTGCACGTCGTAACAAGAACACGGTCGATATGCATGACTTTGAAGATGCAAAAGATAAGCTTTACATGGGTCCTGAACGTAAATCGATGGTGATTCGTGAAGAAGAACGTCGTGCGACGGCTTATCATGAAGCAGGTCATGCGATTGTTGCTGAAATATTGCCGGGTACAGACCCTGTGCATAAAGTGACAATTATGCCGCGTGGTTGGGCATTGGGTGTGACTTGGCAGTTGCCTGAACATGACCAAACCAGCCATTACAAAGACAAAATGTTGAATGAACTTTCAATTTTGTTTGGTGGTCGTATTGCAGAAGAAGTCTTCATTAACCAAATGTCGACTGGTGCTTCAAATGACTTTGAACGTGCAACGAAAATGGCACGAGCAATGGTTACTAAATACGGTATGTCCGATAAAATGGGCGTCATGGTTTACGAAGATGATTCACAGCAGTCATTCATGGGTGGTTTAGGAAGTCGTGTGATTTCTGAAGCAACTCAGCTTGAAGTTGACCGTGAAGTTCGCCGTATTTTAGATGAACAATATAAAGTTGCTCGCGATATTCTTGAAAATAACAAAGATATTGCACATGCCATGGTGAAAGCATTGCTTGAATGGGAAACCATTGATCGTGATCAAATCCGTGACATTATGGAAGGTCGTGAACCTCAACCACCAAAAGTGTACATCGCTGAAAATCCAGTGATTGATGTCACACCAACGGATGGTCCAGATGTTCCACCACCATTACCGTCATTGCCAAAAGCATAAAATTTTAAAACCACCTTCGGGTGGTTTTTTTATATGAAAATAAATGCATGTGAACGAAATGCTGAGCAAACTTAGCGTTAAAATAAGCGCAGCAAAATCTGGGATGTGTAATATGAAGTTGGTGTCTTTGCCTAATAAAATTTTAAACTGTGGTAATTTGCAATTAGATTTGTCAGAGCCACATGTGATGGGGATTTTAAATGTCACACCGGACTCTTTTAGTGATGGTGGCAAACATAATGGTAAAGACCAAGCTATAGCACATGCCTTACAAATGATAGTGGATGGCGCGACAGTGATTGATGTCGGTGGTGAGTCAACACGTCCGGGTGCATCTGTTGTTGAGGTTGAAGAAGAAATTCGACAGGTCGTACCCGTCGTTGAAGCATTATCCAAACACAATGTGGTGATTTCTATCGATACCTCGCAACCTGAGGTGATTGAGGCAGCGGTTCAAGCAGGTGCGCATATCTGGAATGATGTACGTGCATTAACTCGGCCGAATGCCTTAGAAACCGCTGCAAAACTGGATATTCCAGTGATCATTATGCATATGCGTGGAGAACCCACCACGATGAATAATCTAGATCAGTATCAAGATGTCGTTGCTGACGTCATCGATGAATTAAAGCAACGTGTGCAAGATGCATTGGACGCAGGCGTCCGTGCAGAAAATATTATGATTGATCCGGGTTTTGGTTTTGCTAAAAATGCGCAGCAAAACTTAAAGCTTTTACAGCAATTCTATCAATTGAATAACATGGGCTATCCGATCCTGTCTGCATTATCACGTAAGCGTTTTATCGGTGAAGCACTTGGCGGTGCAGATGCACAAAATCGCGCTGTAGGCTCGGTTGCAGCGCATTTACTCAGCATTCAACAAGGTGCATGTATGGTTCGCGCACATGATGTCAAAGCGACGGTAAATGCGATTCGTGTTTGGCAAGCCATGCAGAATGCAGTGTGATTTGAAAATACTGAATCCCAATAAATTTGGTGAATTGTAGTATTTGTGTTATATAAGCGCCCTGAATGTTTTGTGATAGAGTTTCGTATGTTTGCAGATTTACTGCTACCCATGTTTGATGATGAATATTACCCAGATGTGTTGGTTGCAGAGGTGAAGTTATTGGTTGTTCAATTTGCGAAGAAAATCGCAAAAGCAGATTTAAGTTCAACTGATATCTACCATTTTGCCAATGAAACGGTTGCACAGCTCAATAAGATGAAACCTCAATTTGAAGATTTAGATTCGTCTTTGGATGATACGGCTGCAGATTATATTGCAGAAGCCATGATGATGGTGTTGCAAGACGAAGGCCATATGGATATTGAAATGGAAGAGTTAGTTGCTAACCGAGAATGGTAATTGAACTTTAAAAAAAGCCCTGTAGTGACAGGGCTTTTTTGTGTCTAGGGATTTAAAAAATTATTTAGCTTTGTCTATAAAATCTTTAAACGATGATTTGATCGATGCTGATAGTTTCTGTTCTTCTTGCATGGCTTGTAAGTGTAGGGCGTAGAAATACGTTTGATGCTCTTTTTGTTTTAAGGATTGTTGATAAGACCAAAATGCCAGTTGGCGAAGCTTTTGTAGTTTTACTCGTTCAATGGCACTGCTATCACGTTTATAAAACAATTCAGTAAATACACATAAAAAAAGACTGAAAAAAAGTCCACAGAGACTGATGAGGTTTAATACATCTGTTTGTAGATATTTAAAGTTAGTAGCGGGGATAAGTGTGAATCCCCCAAGGAGATACAGCTGTATTTGCAGACGTTGAACTGCAAACTTACTGCTAAAACGTGCTTGATAATGTGCATACCAAACATAGCAATAGATCAAAGGAAGAATAATCAATACACCAAGATTGAACGCCATTTTGGCGGCGTGAATTGAAAGTGCCGTTGAAAGTATATGCCCAAGTGCGGCGCTGCCAAGTGAGATAAAAAGTATCAGGCAAAAGCTAAAGATTAAAACGGGTGCAGTGGGCGTTAGATTGATAATTTTGAAATGCGCAAACAGCAGCCGTTGATAAAAGGCATCGGGATGCTTAAGTTGTAGTGTAGGGAGATCAAAATCTGAAGATATTGGCATTGAATAATAATAGATTTATAAATTTTAGGCATAAAAAAACCAGCAAATTGCTGGATCTTTTATTGCACCAATCTTAGAAGTATAAGAATGGTGCCCGAGGCCAGACTCGAACTGGCACGCTTTGTGGGCGGGGGATTTTAAATCCCCTGTGTCTACCGATTTCACCACTCGGGCATGTGCGCAATAATAGAGGACGAAATGGACCTTGGCAAGTGTATTTGATGGTGTTTGTTTTAAAATCAATCAATTCATGCATATAAGTTGAAAATATTCAAAAATATTGATGTATTGAATGACTTTTTGAGCAGTAATTGAAAGTTTTTTGCACTATATCAATGCTAACTTATTTCATTAGCTCATCAAGATAATGTTCAACATTTTGGTGCTTTAGCTTTTTACACAGCTGATTTTCCTGGTGCAGCATTTGTATGTGTAAATTTTGGAAATGGGTAAAGCGCTCAGATAACTGTTTATGATTTGCTTGATTTGGATTACTGAGTGTCAAACGTAATTTTGCTTTAAGCATTTGTTTATACGACCAATAAGCAATACGACGTGTCTCTTGCAGAAAATAGTATTCTTGGGTGTTACTTCCACCTTTGAATAGATTTTCTTTATAAAAACGCACAAAGCCGAAACTCATGGCGAAAAAGAACAATACAGATTGAACAAAGGTACTTTGTAAAAAGGCGATATTGAGTAATTGTAATAAAATCACGATCGCAAGTCTAAACGGCGTATTCTTCAAACTTTGATACAGTGATATTGAACTGTGCTTGATTTGCTTAATGACTAAGGGCACAACTAGCATGAAAAACAGCATAATACTCAGTACAGCAATACCATGAGCTCGAAACTCACTCATATCAGGAAAATACAGTTGCACTGCATGACCAATACTCATGCTTAAAGAAATAAAAATCATCGCCGCCAAAACCCAAGGAATAAGTTCTTTAAGTTCGTCTAAAATGCCTTGAGTTTTCAATTGGCTATAAAATAAATAATTATGTTTAAAGGCTGCTGGATATTGCTGTTTCAGTTGTTGAAGGTAAAGAGCAGCCTGTTTCTTTTGAGCCATATTGTGACGTTAGTATTAAAGCGTGAAAGTAATATAGTTGATTTCAATATTTTTGACAGAATTTTTTTTCTAAATCATGTTGTATATCTGAACATTATAAGAGAAAACGCAATTTCTATAGCGAAGGTCGCAGTTTTCATGCTGCTTTTATGCGAAAATACATAATTATTGAATATTAAGTTTTTATAGGCAGTTTATGACTGATCATTCTCCTGAAACATTAAGCGATATCGAAATTCTAGACATTCTTCAGTCGATGAAATCAGATGTTTTAAATACTGAAGCAAATGAAGTGATTCGTAGTGGGGGGAAAGCTGGTCGTCAAGAAGCACATAAACAAGCTTTGGTGAAATTAAATCAAGCATTTGAAGATAAATTTGTTGAAGCTGTGACTTTGGCTTTAGGCTTAAATGAAGGCCAAAGTAAAAAAATTCGCTATAAGAAAGACCGTATCCGTATTTTGAAAGTTCGTGGTATCGATTATTTAGCGATTGATGGTGCTGAAACTGCACAAGTATTGTCACAAGTTGCACAAGCAATTGTACGTGAAGACGCAACGGTGACTCATGACCTGCATAATATTTTCCCATTTTGGAAAGAAGGCTGGCCAATGGTGCAATTCGACAATGTCTATAAAATTTTAGAAGATGACATTCGTATTCATTATGAAGCAGTTCTAGAAGCATTAATTTCAAAGCATTAATCACTACAAATGAACCTGTGAGTGTAAAACACTTGCCAGTTTCGTAATGTTAAGCATAAAAAAAGCACCTGATGGTGCTTTTTTATGCTTAAAAATTTTAAGTTAAGCTCGAATAAAACGGAAACATTCCAAAGATTAGACCCGCTGCTAACATGACAAAACACGTGATTACAGCCCAGATAATGGTAAATTTCTGATGTTGTCCAAACTCGATACCCGCAAGTCCACAGAGTAAATAGGTCGAAGGGACAAGTGGAGAGAGTAGGTGTACAGGTTGCCCTACGATGGAGGCACGTGCCATTTCTACAGGTGCAATTCCATAATGAGCTGCTGCATCTGAAAGAATTGGCAAAACCCCAAAATAGAAAGCATCATTCGACATAAAGAAAGTCATCGGCATACTGATGACAGCGGTAATCGGTGCTAAATAGGGACCCATACTTTCAGGGATAATTGCCACAAGTTGTTTGGACATGGCGTCTACCATGCCTGTTCCAGCTAAAATTCCGGTAAAAATACCTGCAGCAAAAATAATACCGACCACGTTTAAAGCACTACCTGCATGATGTGCGATTAGCTTTTTCTGCAAGTCGACATTTTTGTAGTTGACGACTAGCGCAATACATAAAGCCACCATGAATAAAATAGGCATAGGTAAAATACTAAAAACCAGACAAATCATCAGAACGACGGTTAACAGTGCATTAAACCAACGTAGATCTGCGCGGTTGGCTTCTGGATTATCGGAGATTTGAATGTTTTCACCATGGCTGATATCCAATTGGACAATTCCTAGACGCTTTCTTTCCATGCGACCATACATCGTTCCTAAGAAGTACAACCAGCCGATGGCAAATAACATCGGTAAAACCATCGGAACAAATACATCACTTGGGTCGACATGAAGCGCGCTGGCGGCGCGGGCAGTAGGCCCACCCCAAGGTGTAAGATTCATAATTCCACTAGAGAGCATAATCAAACATGCCATAATCAATGGGCTCATACCTAAGCGCTTATAGAGTGGCAGCATGGCCGCAACACAGATCATATAGGTTGTAGAACCATCTCCATCCAAAGAGACAATTAACGTCAGGCTAATGGTTCCAAGGACAACTTTTAAGGGATCACCTTTGACCATTTTTAAAATAAATTTCACCGAAGGGTCGAACAAACCTGTATCAATCATGATGGCAAAATACAGAATCGCAAAAAGCAGCATGATGCCAGTCGGTGCAAGTTTTTTTACACCTTCAATCATCATGTCGCCAATTTCATTTATTTGTATGTGTGACAAGCTGTCAAAATAAAAACCAAGTAACCACGCAATCAAGGCAAAAAGTAGGGGAATTAAAGTCAGTGCGACAAGTGGGCTTAAGCGTTTCGACATGATCAAATACATAAAGCACAAGATCATGCCCAAACCGAGTACGGTTAACATGGTTCATTCCTTTGAAATATAAAGCTGTTTTTAAATCCAAGGGCAGAGCATAAAGAGAAATTTCATCAGTCAAAACAAAGGTTAGAAAATGTGAAATACATCACTATTTTGATGAAAAATAGTCATTAATAATGAAGGTATTAGGGAAGCGGGATTTTTTGATTTATTTTAATTTTTATTCAAAAAAAGTGGTCTGTTTACATATATTCAACATCTGTAGAGAACTGTAAGTGCGTGTAGATCCAGTTTGATCACAATAAGTGCGCTTAAGCAAAAATAGACAGTAGCGTCCGAATCGGCCAACTAAAAAATCGGAACCAAAAAATTAAGGGATTATAAAAGAACAGACCAAAACGCATGGTTTCGTCATATTGTTGTCGACCGCGTTCATAAGGATAAGGCGTTAAAAACCAAGCAGTGACGATCAGTGCAACACCGAGCAATAGAAATAAAGGTTGTGGATGAGCTTTGAAAAAATAATAGATCAGATAAGCCCCAGTATAAAAACTAAAGCAAGTCAAAATCGCTTTAAGTGAAAAAGACATCTTCGTATTCCATCGTATTTATATTTTATTATTTTAGAAAAAAGAAGAATCGAATTAATCCGATTCTTCTGGTGTATCAAGTTCAGTTTCAGTCTGTTGTAAGCGGGTCACTAATAATTGGTCAATTTTAAAGTGGTCTACATCAACAACTTCAAATTTGTAGCCATGATAAGTAACAAAGTCAGCTGGACGTGGAATTTTACGCAGTTTAAACATCATAAAGCCCGCAAGGGTTTCATAGTTTTCTTCATCGGGCATTTCATCTAAAGCGAGGGCATGCTTTAAATCTTCAATTGGTGTACTGCCATCGATAAGCCAAGAATCTGCATCACGTTTAATAATTTGTTGTTCTGCTTCAATCGGTGTTACCCAGTCGCCCATCACGGTAATCATAATGTCGGAGAGGGTAATAACGCCGACAACCAACGCGTATTCGTTAATTACTACGGCAAATTTTTCTTTGGTTGAACGAAAGCGATCGAGTAATTCAGACAGTGTTAATGTATCTGGAATCGTGAGGACATTACGAATAGTATTTTCATTGAGCTGTAGAAGTGACTGATTGTTGAGGATACGAACCAAAATATCTTTGGCATCCACATAGCCAATCACGTCATCAATATTTTCACTACAGACCAAAAACTTCGAATATGGAAATTCAGCGAGTTTTTGACGAATACTGGCTTCTGATTCTTTTAGGGTAAAGTACACCACGTTTTCACGTGTAGTCATACTTGAAGGGACGTTACGTTCTTCCAGCTCAAATACGTTTTCAATAAAGTGGTGTTCTTGCTTTTGAAGTACACCAGCTTGAGCACCGGCATCCATCACGGCTGAAATGTCGTCAAAGGTAATATTGTCATCACGTGTTGTGTTCACTTTGAATAAACGAAACAACAAATTGGCAATGGCATTAATCACCCAAGCCATTGGCTTACACACCTTAATAAAGATTTGAATTGGATCTACAACGGCAACGGCAATTTTTTCAGGTGCGATCATCGCCAAACGTTTTGGCATCAAATCAGCAAATAGAATGAATAAGGAGGTGACTAAAGTAAACGACAGGGTGAATCCAATGGTTTCAGTCCACGGGCCCTGATAAAAACGAGTGACTAAGGTTATGAAATAAGGACGAAATGCACCTTCACCCAAAATACCACCAAGAATTGCCACGGCATTTAAGCCAATTTGCGATGCAGCGAAAAAGTCTGCTGAGTTGGCTTGTAAGTCAAGCACACGTTGTGCACGTGAATCTCCAGATTCAGCCAAAATTTTAAGTTTTACTTTTCGTGCCCCCGCAAGGGCAATTTCTGTTAGTGAAAGAAAACCCGCACCGACGATCAGGAGAATAATAATGACAATATTTTGGAAAAGGCTCACGAATACACCTGTTTGTGATTCATTCTATTTTTCTGTATTTCTAACACAAAAATGGGCAAGGTAGTAGTCTTAACTACTACCTATATAGTGACAGTATACGTTTGAATTAATAAGGAATTAAAGAATTAATTACTGATACTGTGAAAACTGAGAGTTATTCATTAAGTATTCGCGGTTTTCTTCTTCAATCATTTGACGTGCAACATACAAGATAAGTTGACGTAACCAGCGATGAGCAGGGTGATGATGAAGTAATGGACACCAAGCCATTTTTAATTCAAATTCAGGAATATAGAATGGTGGATCACGAAGTAACAGGTTTTGACTTTTGGCTTGAAGTCGAGCAATACGGCTTGGCAGAGTTGCAACCAAGTCAACATTCGATGCCAATAAGCCCGGCATTTGATAATGACGGGTGAAAACTGAAATTTTACGTTTTTGGCCAATACGTTCTAAGGCTTGATCAATCCAACCTAGACCCGCTTGTTTTTCTGGGTTGACACCAAAACCGACACCCATACCTGTTTTAGACACCCAAATGTGTTGTGCATCTAAATAGCTTTTAAGGTTTAAATTATTTGCAGCAGGGTGCTTGGCATTTAAAAGGCATGAAAAACTGTCACGCCAGACCAAAACTTGGTGGAAACTTTGCGGAATTTCATTAAAGCGGTTAATCGCCAAGTCGACTTTACCTTGTTCCATATCTCGATAAGACACATCACTAGGCGTTAAAAAATCGAGAACCACATTGGGTGCTTCTGAGCGCAAAGCTTTTACTAGGCGCGGCACCAGTGTTGCTTCAGCATAATCTGAAGTCATGATGCGGAAAACACGATTTGAAGTGTAAGGTCGGAACTCGGTACGGGGTTCCAAAATCATCGAAAGGTCAGAAAGTGCGTCACGGATACGTGGCTGTAATTCAAGCGCACGTTCTGTAGGTGTCATACCTTCTGAAGAACGAATAAGAAGTGGGTCATTAAATAAGTTGCGTAGACGACGTAAAATATTACTCATCGCAGGCTGAGTTACACCCAGTTGCTCGGCAGCACGAGTCACATTTTTTTCACGAAGAAGTACATCAAGATAAATTAATAGATTGAGATCGACCCGCTCCAGATTCATAAAATAAATACCGACAATAAAATCATGAAATTTATCTGATTATGCCATAACTACTAAGGCTTGTGTAAAAAATGGATGAAAAAATGACGTGTACTTTTGTACTAAAATTCAGCAGTTTTAAGACAAATTTGCTGAAGTCGTAGCACATACTTCTTAAATACTTATTACCTGTTTAGACCGATATTTTTAAAGTGAATGAAATAAAAATACGGAGCAATTTGTTTATGTGATGCGATGTTCATAAAACAAAAAAATTAGATGAAATATCTCATTTGCATGATCATTTGAAGACAGAATAACCAAGTATTTAGCTCGGTAAATTTGGGCAAAAATGGCGTAAAAAATGCTGTTTTTTTTAAAAGTGAATGCTCAGTCGACTTAAGTCTAATGAAGAATAATTCATCAAGATGTTTGAAAAATAGACAAAAAAATTAGCAAAATATATTAATAAAATTATTTAAATACAAATACTTATAAATATTGGTTAATTATTATAATACGACTTTAATCTACATATTTTTTAAATAAATACTGAAAATTAATGCAGAATATTGGATTAATTTTTTTAGTCAATCTACTCTGTGTCTATCGCAACGAAGTGTTCTAAATCTGAACAATCATTCGAGGGTATGATTTTAGCCTTACGTTGCAGAAAAATCCTAATATTATTACAGGAACATATCATGTCTACATACTTAACAGCGATTGATGCAATCCGTGAATTAAAAGCAAAATTCGGAAGCACTTGGCGCGATATTAGCCCAGAAGATGCTGCACGTATGCAAATGCAAAACCGTTTCAAAACTGGTTTAGACATTGCGAAATATACAGCTGCAATTATGCGTCGTGATATGGCTGCTTATGATGCTGATTCTAGCAAATACACTCAATCATTAGGTTGCTGGCACGGTTTTATCGCACAACAAAAAATGATTGCGAACAAAAAATACTTCGGTACAACTGAACGTCGTTATATCTACCTTTCTGGTTGGATGGTTGCAGCTCTTCGTTCAGAATTCGGTCCACTTCCTGACCAATCTATGCACGAAAAAACTTCAGTTCCTGCATTGATCGAAGAAATCTACACTTTCCTTCGCCAAGCTGATGCGAAAGAATTAAACGACTTATTCCGTGCGCTTAAAAAAGCAAACGAAGCAGGTGATACTGCTAAAGCTGCAGAAATCACTGCTCAAATCGACAACTTCCAAACTCACGTTGTGCCAATTATTGCGGACATCGACGCTGGTTTCGGTAACGAAGAAGCGACTTACTTACTAGCTAAGAAAATGATCGAAGCGGGTGCTTGTGCACTACAAATCGAAAACCAAGTATCTGACGCTAAACAATGTGGTCACCAAGCTGGTAAAGTTACAGTTCCACACGAAGACTTCATCGCGAAAATCCACGCTCTTCGCTATGCATTCTTAGAAATGGGTCTTGATGACGGTATCATCGTTGCTCGTACTGACTCTGAAGGCGCTGACTTGACTCAAAAAATCCCAGTGGTTAAAGAGCCAGGCGACATCGCTTCTCAATACATCAGCTACTTAGACACAACTGAAATTGACATTTCAGAAGCTCAAGAAGACGAAATCCTAATCAAGCGTAACGGGAAACTTCACCGTCCAAAACGTCTTGCTTCTGGCTTGTACCAGTTCCGTCCAGACACGCAAATCGACCGCGTTGTACTTGACTGTGTATCTAGCCTTCAAAATGGTGCTGACCTTCTTTGGATCGAAACTGCGACTCCAAACGTTGAAGAAATTGCTCACATGGTTAACCGTGTACGTGAAGTTGTTCCAAATGCGAAACTTGTTTATAACAACTCTCCATCATTCAACTGGACATTAAACTTCCGTCAACAAGCGTACGATCGTTGGGTTGCTGAAGGTAAAGATGTATCTGCATACGACCGCGCTAAATTAATGAGCGCTGAGTACGATAACTCTGAATTAGCTGCTGAAGCTGACGAAAAAGTTCGTACATTCCAAGCAGATGCTTCTCGTGAAGCGGGTGTGTTCCATCACTTAATTACACTTCCGACTTACCACACAGCTGCACTTTCTACACATGAACTTGCTCAAGGTTACTTCGGTTCTGAAGGTATGTTGGCTTATGTTGCAGGCGTACAACGTAAAGAAATCCGTGGCGGTATTGCATGTGTGAAACACCAAGCAATGGCGGGTTCTGACATCGGTGACGACCACAAAGAAATCTTCGCTGGTGACAACGCGCTTAAAGCGGGTGACGATGCGAAAAACACAATGAACCAATTCGCTGCTCACTAAGCATTGAACTGATTCGAAAAAAAGCCCAGCGAAAGCTGGGTTTTTTTATGGCTTTAAAATCTTCTTAAATCCATTTATTGAAGTGTGTCGATATAAAAAAGCAGGGCATAACCCTGCAAATATAATGAGACACCCTTTATTTAAGGCAAAAGGATAATTAACCAAGTAAAAAAAATAATTGCTAAAGCGACAAATTGAGCTGCACTTCCCATATCTTTGGCAATTTTAGAAAGTGGATGCTTGTCTAGAGATACCCGGTCGACCACGGCTTCAATAGCAGAATTGAATAACTCAACAATTAAGGCAAATAAACACACCACTACCATAAGGGCATGTTCAACACGACTCACATCGAGTAAGCAACTGGTGGGAATAAGCACAATATTCATCCAGACAATTTGTCGAAATGCAGCTTCATTTTGATAAGCAGCTTTGAATCCGTCGAGGGAATATTGCGTTGCATTAAAAATTCGTTTAAGTCCAGATTTACCTTTAAACGGGGAAATTTCACTCATAGCACTGTACAGACGTATAGATTTAAAAACTGGCGAAAATATAGCATGCCAAGCTTAAAGTTTTCTTGCATTCAGTTTTTATTTTATTGAGCATTAAAGTTTAGGATGATTTACATAAGCCTGTATTAAGTTAGTGCTATGTTTATCCAGTATTAGACTTAAAATTTGCCTGAATTTCAGGCAAAATACAGGCGTTTAAAATTTTTAATTTTGAAGCCTTTGCTTCATTGCATGAAATAATAAAAGTGATATAGGTCAACAATGAAAAACTTTAGTTTTGCTGTGCTTGCAGCAACACTTTTAACCAGCCAGTTTGTCAGTGCAGAGCCGGCATTTATTCAAACGGAAATCAAAACGAATGTGACTCAGCCCGTGGGATTTTATTCTTTCCAAGTGGGTGCGTATAAAGTCATTGCTTTAAAAGATGGGACACTCGAATTAAGTCCTGATTTGTTTAAACAAAACTTAACTCCAGAAGAAGTCAGTGCCTTATTTCAAAAGCTTGCGGTTGATCAGAGCAAAGGCATACAAACCAGTGTCAATGCCTACCTGATTGATGATGGACAAGGCGGCATCAGTCTTGTTGATAGTGGTGCAGCCAGTTGTTTTGGTCCGAACTTAGGTTCTATTGCACAAAATATTGAAGCAGCTGGCTATAAGCTTAATCGTGTACGCAGTGTATTCTTAACCCATTTACATCCAGATCATGCATGTGGCATTGCGAAACAAGGCAAGGCCGTGTTTCCAAATGCAACGGTTTACGTCAATGAACAAGAAAGTCAGTATTGGTTAAGTGAAAACACCGTTGACACTTTAGCTGCCGAAAAACGTGACGGTTATTTAGCAACTGTTGCAAAAATTAAAGCTGCGATTGCGCCTTATCAGACCATGCGGAGTTTTAAGACTTTTAGCGTTGGTTCTGTGATTAATGGATTAGAAGTACTACCGAGTGTTGGGCATACACCAGGGCATTATTCTTTTATCTTAAAGTCGCAAGCTAAAAGTTTTGCTATCCTCGGTGATGTGGTTCATTCGTATCATTTACAGTTTGAACAACCCAAATTATCTGTCGATTTTGATGTCGATCCGGTCAAAGCCAGTGAAACTCGTTTAGCAATTTTTAAACGTTTTGCTCAAGAGCAAACCTTCGTTGCATTTGCACATTTACCATTTCCGGGTATTGGTAAAATTAGTGAAATGAATGATGGTCAGTTCCGTTGGAACCCGCTAAATTTAGCTCCGACAG